>NZ_JAAALN010000009.1 GCF_009906795.1 Kineococcus siccus | reverse complement strand
CCCGTCCGCGCTGCCCGCCGCGTCCGCCTTCTCCGACGGGCGCTACGTCGTGACGCTGGCCTCGGACTCGATGGCCGAGTACGACGGGTCGCTGCCCGGTCTGCCGCAGCTGAAGACCGCCCCCGGCGGCGGGGTCGACGTCACCCAGCGCGCCGCGGTGGACTACCGCGCCCGCCTCCTGCAGGAGCAGACCGACGTCGCCCGCAGCGCCGGCGTGCAGCCGCTGCAGCGCTACACCGTGGCCCTGAACGGGTTCTCGGCCGCGCTGTCGGCCGCGCAGGCGCAGAAGCTCGCCGGTCAGCCGGGGGTCCTGTCGGTCGTGCCCGACTCGGTCCGCCACCTCGACACCACCGCCACGCCCGACTACCTCGGCCTGACGGGGAACCAGGGCGTGTGGGCCGCCACCGGCGGCGTGGCCAAGGCCGGGGCGGGCGTCGTCGTCGGCGTCCTGGACTCGGGCCTGTGGCCCGAGCACCCCTCCGTCGCGGGCAAGCCCCTCGGCTCGGCCCCGACCGCGGGCGCGCCGTACACCGCCTACCGCACGGCGTCCGGCACGGTCGTGCAGCGCCGCAACGACGGCGGCACCTTCCGCGGCACCTGCGAGACGGGTGCGGGCTGGACCGCGGCGAACTGCAGCACCAAGGTCGTCGGAGCCCGCGCCTTCGGCGAGGGCTACCTCGCCGCGAACGGCGGCGTGGCCGGGCTCGGCCAGTACGAGTTCCTCTCCGCGCGCGACGGCGACGGGCACGGCACGCACACCGCGACCACCGCGGTCGGCCTGAACGGCGTCCCCGCCACCATCGACAAGGCCGGCTACGGCAAGACCTCCGGCATGGCGCCGGCCGCGTCGCTGGCCGTCTACAAGGTCTGCTGGTCCGCCGCGCCCGGCGGTGACGACGGCTGCATGACCTCCGACATCGTCGGCGCCATCGACGCCGCGATCGCCGACGGCGTCGACGTCATCAACTACTCCGTCGGCGGCGGGCCCGCGACCACCGTCAACGACCCGGTCGAGCTCGCCTTCCTGTCCGCCGCGTCGGCGGGCATCTTCGTCTCCGCCTCCGCGGGCAACTCCGGCCCCGGCGCCTCGACGCTGGACCACGCCAGCCCGTGGCTCACCACGGTCGCGGCGGCCACCGCCGTGCCGCGCGAGGGCACGGTCCTGCTCGGCGACGGCACCAAGCTCGTCGGGGCGCGCCTCGTCCAGCAGCCCCTCGGTTCCCGGGACCTGGTGCTCTCGAGCGCCGTCGCCGTGGCGGGCAAGCCCGCGGCGGACGTCGCCAACTGCATCGCCGGCACCCTCTCGGCGCAGGCCAAGGGCAAGATCGTGGTCTGCAACCGCGGGGTCAGCGACCGCGTCGCCAAGTCCGCGGAGGTCGCGCGGGTGGGTGGCGCCGGCATGGTGCTCGTCAACCCCACGCCGAACTCGGTCGACGCCGACGCCCACACCGTCCCCACCGTGCACCTGGACACCAGGGCCGGCGAGCGCGTCAAGGCCTACATCGCCGCCACGGCGAAGCCGACCGCCCAGTTCCAGGTCGGCAGCACGACCGTCAGGAGCACGCCCACCCCGCAGATCGCCGGGTTCTCCTCGCGCGGCCCGACCGCGGCCACCGACGGCGACGTCCTGAAGCCCGACATCGCGGGCCCGGGCGTCGGCGTCATCGCCGGTGTCGCCCCCGGTCCCAACCGCGGCAACCTGTTCGGGTCGCTCTCGGGCACCTCGATGTCCGCCCCGCACATCGCGGGCCTCGCCGCCCTCTACTTCGGCGTCAACCCGCGCTGGTCCCCGATGGCCGTGAAGTCGGCCATGATGACGACCTCCCGCGCGCTCGTGAACGCCGACGGCAGCGAGAACCGCAACCCCTTCGACGGCGGGGCCGGCTTCGTCGACCCGACCAAGATGCTGAACCCGGGCCTCGTCTACGACTCCGCGGCGCCGGACTGGGTCGCCTTCCTCGAGGGGGCGGGCATCCAGACGGGCACCGGCGTCGAGGCCGTCGACCCGAGCGACCTGAACCAGGCCTCGATCGCCGTCGGCTCGCTCGCGGGCGAGCAGACCGTGACCCGGTCGGTGACGTCGACCACGGCCGGGTTGTTCAACGCCACGGCGACCGTGCCCGGGTTCGACGTCCGCGTCACCCCGAGCGTCCTGGTGTTCAACGCGCCGGGGGAGACCAAGAAGTTCACGGTCACCTTCACGCGGACCACGGCCGAGCAGGAGGAGTGGGCCACGGGTTCGCTGACGTGGCGGGGGGCGAACCTGTCCGTGCGCTCGCCGATCGCGCTCAAGCCCATCCCCGTCGTCGCGCCCGACCAGGTGACCGGCACGGGCACCGCCGGCAGCACCGACGTCACCGTCACCTCCGGCGTCTCGGGCGACCTGCCCGTGACGACCGCGGGTCTCGCGGCCGGCTCCACCGGCGAGGGCGACCTCGCGCCCGGCGCCGACGACCAGTACCGGGTCGAGATCGCGGAGGGCACGACGCTCGCCCGCTTCGACGTCCGCGCCGGTGACCCGCTCTCCGACCTCGACCTGGGGCTGTTCCGGCTCGCCGCGGACGGCACCGCCGAGCAGGTGGCGGTCTCGGCCACGGCGTCCGCCGACGAGCTGATCGACGTCCTCGCCCCCGAGGCGGGCACGTACGTCGTCCAGGTGGCCGGCTACGCCGCGGCCCCCGGGAAGGCGTCGGCGCCGTACGAGCTGACCAGCTACGCCGTGACGCCCGACACGACCGAGGGCGACCTCACCGTCGACCCGAACCCCGTGCCGGTCACGGCGGGCGAGCCGGCGACCTTCTCGCTCGGCTGGTCGGGCCTCGAGCCCGGCACCCGCTACCTCGGGTGGATGACCTTCGGGGACTCCCCGACGCCCACGGTGATCGCGATCGACTGACGACACCCGCGTCCACGCCGGCCGCCGCACCCACCGGGGTGCGGCGGCCGTCGTGCGTCCGGGGTGCGAGACTGGGCGGGTGCCCGCCGCCCCGCCCCGTCGCCAGGCCTCGACCGGCGCCATCGCCGTCGTCGTCGCGGGGATCGTGGCGATCGTCGTGAGCGGCCCGCTCTTCCCGCTCGCGCTCGTCATCGCCGCCGTGAGCGGGACCGCCTCCGTGCGCCACCTGCGCGCCGGCGGGCCGGACCGGGGCTGGTGGATCGCCGGCGTCGCCCTCGCGGCGGTCGCCGCGCTCCTCGCGGTGTTCGGCGCGTGGGTCGTCCTGACCCGGTGAGCGCCCCGCTCGTCCTCGCCCTGGCGCTCGCGGACGCCGACGCCGAGCGGCTCGACGCGCTGCGCGAGCGGCACTTCCCGCCGGAGCGCAACCAGCTGCGCGCGCACGTCACGCTGTTCCACCAGCTGCCGGGCGAGGAGCTGCCGACCGTGCTGGAGCAGGTGGGGGAGGCCTGCCGCCGGGAGCAGTTCGGCGTGGACGTCACCGGCGTCCGCTCGCTGGGCCGCGGGGCGGCGCTCGTCCTGCGCTCCGCGGAGCTCGACGCGCTGCGCGCCGACCTCGCCCGGCGCTTCTCGCCGTGGCTGACCCGTCAGGACGCCCAGCGGTTCGCCGCGCACGTCACGGTCGCCAACTTCCTCGCGCCCGCCGCGGCCCGGGCCCTCGTCGCCGACCTCGGCGCGGGGTTCACGCCGTGGACGGTGGCCGCGAGAGGCGTTGCGGTGCACCGCTACCTCGGCGGACCCTGGGAGCTCGTGGACACCGTCCCGCTGCTCGCCTGACGCGGGAGCGGTCGGCGCGGGCGCGCCCCGACGCCGCCGCGGGCCTCACGCCAGGTCGACGCCGCGCGTCTCCCGGAAGAACAGGACGGCGACGGTGGACACGACGGCGGCCGTGACCGCCCACAGCGACGCGTTCGGGGGGAACCCGGTCACGTCGACGAGGCCGCTCGCGATCAGCGGGGCGAACCCGCCGAAGACGGCCGAGGAGATGTTGTAGGACGTGCTCAGGCCAGCGACCCGCACCCGGGCGGGGAAGAGCTCGACCAGCACCACGGGGAGGCAGCCGAGGAACACGGCCACGGACGCGGCGAGCGCGCACTGCACGGCGACCGTCACCGCCAGGCTGTCGGCCGTCGAGGCGAGCCAGATCAGCGGGTAGGACAGCGTCAGCACCAGGAAGCAGCTGAGCACCATGCCGGGCTTGCGGCCGACGCGGTCGGACAGCGTGCCGGAGGCCACGACGACCGCGATGACGACCACGCTGGCCAGGGCGTTGGAGAACAGCGCCGCGTCGGCCCCGACCGGTTCACCGCCGTTCGTGGTGTACCGCTGGGCGAACGTCGGGAAGTAGCTCGTGTAGGTGTAGACGGCCGCGGACTGCATCCCGACGAGGCAGAACGTGAACCCGAGCCGGCGGAGCAGGGCCCGTCGGGTCGTGGGCATCGACGCGGCCACCCCGGGACGCTCGGCGGCGAGGGTCCCGGCCGTGGTGGTCCCGGCCGTGGTGGTCCCGGTGGTGGAGGCACCCGCGGCGGCGTCCGCGGCGTGCGCGGCCTCGGCCCGGAAGACCGGCGTCTCCTCGGCGCGCAGCCGCACCGGGATGGCGATGAGGGCGAGCACGCCCCCGATGGCGAACGGGATCCGCCACCCCCAGTCGCCCATGGCGTCCGCGCCGAGCCCCGCGGTCAGGGCCGCGATGGTCAGGGAACCCGTCAGCGTGCCGACGAAGATCGTGGCCGTGTGCACGCTGCCGAACAGCCCGCGGCGTCGCGTGGGCGCCCACTCGACGAGGAACGACGCGGCCCCGCCCCACTCCCCACCGGCCGCGACGCCCTGCAGCAGACGCAGCAGCACGAGGAGCAGCGGCGCGGCCAGGCCGATCGAGGACTGGTCGGGCAGCAGCGCCACGGCGAACGTCGAGGCCCCCATGAGGCCGATGGACAGCAGCAGCGCCGGTTTGCGGCCCCTGCGGTCGCCGTAGAGGCCGATCAGGAGGCCACCCAGGGGACGGGCCAGGAACCCGACGCCGAACGTGGCGAACGCGAGCAGCACCGGCGTGCTGCTCTCCGCCGCGCCCTCCGCGGTGAAGAAGTGCACGGCGATGGTCGTGGCCAGCAGCCCGTAGGTGGTGAAGTCGAACCACTCGACGAGGTTGCCGAACGACGCGGCGAGCACGGTGGTGCGCAGCTGCTGCCGCGTCGGCGCCCCGACCTCGACCGTTCCCGTCCCGGCGGGCGGTGTCGTGCTCATGCGGGGGTCCTCCGTCGGACGCGGGCCGGCCGGGTGCGCGGTCGAGAGACGAGTGTGCCCGCTGTCCCGGATCCCGCGCGCTGGAGCGCGGCGCCGTCAGCCGACGGTCGCGGCGCCGACGGCGGCGGGGAGCACGCGCAGGACCTCGGCCACGTCGTCGGCCGTGGTCGTCGCCCCGAGCGTGAACCGCACCGCGGTCCGCGCCAGGTCGGCGTCGATGCCCATGGCCAGCAGGACGGCGGAGGCGTCGTCGGAGTCCGCGGCGCAGGCGGATCCGCTCGAGCAGACGACGCCGAACCGCTCCAGCTCCGCCAGGACGGTCTCGCCCCCGACGCCGGCGAAGCAGAACGACGCGTGTCCCGGCAGCCGGCGCACGGGGTGGCCCGTCAGCACCGCGGACGGGACGCGCGCGAGGACCCCGGCGACGAGGTCGTCGCGCAGGGCCCGCAGCCGCGGCGCCTCGTGGACCCGGGCCTCGTCCGCGCGCCGCAGCGCGACGGCCGTCGCGACGGCCGAGGCGACGTCGACGGTGCCCGACCGCCGGCCCCGCTCCTGCCCGCCGCCGTGCAGCAGGGGGTCGAGGGCGACCGCGCCGCGCACGTGCAGGAACCCCGCGCCGCGCAGCCCTCCGAGCTTGTGCCCGGACACCGAGACCGCGTCCACGCCCAGGGCGTCGACGTCGAGGGACAGGTGGCCCGCGGCCTGGACGGCGTCGGTGTGCAGCGGCACCCCGTGGGCGCGGCAGAGCGCCGAGACCTCCGCGAGCGGCTGCAGCGTCCCGACCTCGTTGTTGGCCGTCATCACCGACACGAGCGTCGTCCGGTCGGTGACGAGCGCGGCCAGCGCGTCGAGGTCGACGGTGCCGGTCGCGTCGACGCCGACCACGTCGACGCGGAAGCCGCGCTGCCGCAGGGCGAGGGCGGTCTCGAGGACCGCGGGGTGCTCGACGGCCGTCGTCACGACGTGCCGTCCGCGCGGGGTCGCGGTGCTGATCCCGGTCACCGCGAGGTTGTCGGCCTCCGTGCCGCCGGAGGTGAACACCACCTCGCCGGGGCGGCAGCCCAGCACCTCCGCGACGGTCTCCCGGGCCAGGTCGAGACCCGCCTTCGCGGCGCGCCCGACCTCGTGCGCGCTGGCGGGGTTCCCCGTGACCTGCGTGAGGTAGGGCCAGGCGGCCTCGAGCGCCTCCCGCGTCGGCGGGGTCGTCGCGGCGTGGTCGAGGTAGATCACGCCGCCGCCACCAGGGCGATGTCGAGCCCGATGTCGAGGGTGGGGGAGTTCTGCGTCAGCGCCCCGACCGACACCAGGTCCACGCCCGTGCCCGCGATGGCGCGGACGGTGTCGAGCCGGACCCCGCCGCTGGCCTCGACGAGCGCGCGGCCCGCGACCCGCCGGACGCCCTCGGCCAGGTCGGCGAGGGAGAAGTTGTCGAGCAGGACCACGTCGACGTCGGCCGCGAGCACGGCGTCCAGCTGGTCGAGGGAGTCGACCTCGACCTCCACCACGGTCGTGTGCGGCACCTTGTCCCGCACCGCCTTCAGCGCGGTCGTGACGTCCAGCCCGCCGGCCGTGAGGACCGCGAGGTGGTTGTCCTTCACCAGGACGGCGTCCGACAGCGACCACCGGTGGTTGTGCCCGCCCCCCGCGCGCACGGCGGCCCGCTCGAGCGCGCGCAGGCCGGGCGTCGTCTTGCGGGTGTCCACGACGCGCGCGCGGGTGCCGGCGACCTGGGCGACGAACGCCGCCGTGGTGGTCGCGACGCCCGACAGGTGCTGCAGCAGGTTCAGGGCGACGCGCTCCGCGCGCAGCACGGCGTGGGCGTCGCCGGCCACGCGCCCGAGCACGTCGCCGGCGGCGAACGCGGTGCCGTCGGCCGGGACGTCGGTGACGCGGACGGCGGTGCCGGCGAGGCGGGCGGCCTGGGTGAACGCCTCGTGCACGGCCGCGCCGCCCGCGAGGACACCGGGTTCGCGCGCGCGGAGCTCGGCGGAGGCCAGCGACCCCGCGGGGACGACGGCGTCGCTGGTGAGGTCGCCCCACGGGGCGTCCTCGGCGAGGGCGGCCGCCACCACGGCGGCCGCGGCGGCGTGGGAGCTCAGCACGGGGTCCTCCGCAGGGTCAGTCGCCGGGCAGCGCGCGGCGGGGCCGGGTGGTCGCTGCGGTGGTGGGCGCCGAGGCTGTCCTCGCGCGCCGTGGCCGCGGTCACGAGCAGCTGTCCCGCGAGCAGCAGGTTCGCGTCCTCCCGCGTCCCGCGGTGGACCTCCGCCGCCGCGTCGAGCGTCACGGGTTCCTCCTCCGGCGTCAGCAGCTTGGTGGCCACCGCGAGGCCGGCCGCCTCGCGGACCAGCCCCGTGTGCTCCCACAGCGCGGCCTGCAGGTCGCGGCGCGGGAGGTGGGCCGCGACCGTGGCGGCGGGACCGGCGACGGTGCGGACGTCCTCGTCCGGCCCGGGCTGCGCGGGCGGCCCGTCGGCGTCGAGGTCCGCCACGACCCGGCCGCCCGTGACGAGGGCCTCGAGCAGGGAGTTCGAGGCGAGGCGGTTGGCGCCGTGCACGCCCGTGCACGCCACCTCGCCCGCGGCCCACAGCCCGGGCAGGCTCGTGCGCCCCGCGGCGTCGGTGCGCACCCCGCCCATCCAGTAGTGCGCGGCGGGCGTGACCGGCACGGGGTCGGTCTCGGGGTCCAGCCCCTGCTCGCGGCACAGCGCCGAGATCCCGGGGAACCGCTGCGCGAAGGGCGTGCCCAGCCGCGCGGAGACCCCGGTCGCGTCGAGCAGCACGGGCCGCCCGCCCGTGCGGCCCATGGCGGCCGCGATCGCGCGGGCGACGACGTCGCGCGGGGCCAGCTCCGCGCGGGGGTCGACGTCCGGCATGAACCGGTGCCCGGTCGCGTCGAGCAGCACGGCGCCCTCGCCGCGGACCGCCTCGGACACGAGGAACGGCCGCGGCAGCGCGGCCGCGGTGGGGTGGAACTGGTACATCTCCAGGTCGCTGACGTCGGCGCCCGCCCGCCAGGCCGCCGCGAGGCCGTCGGCCGTCGCCACCGCGGGGTTCGTGGTGCGGGAGAACAGCTGTCCGGCTCCGCCGGTGGCGAGCACGACCGCGGACGCGAGGAAGCGCCGGCGGACGTCGCGCCCGTCCGGGCCGGGCAGCAGGACGTCGGCGCCCACGACGCGGCCGTCCTCGACGACGAGGTCGGCGAGGAACGCCTGCTCGCGCACGTCGACGTCGCTGCGGCGCACGGCGGCGGACAGCGCGGCGGAGATGGCCGCGCCGGTCCGGTCGCCGTCGACGTGCAGGATCCGCGGCCGCGAGTGCGCGGCCTCCAGGCCCAGCGACCAGTGCCCGTCGTCGCCGCGGTCGAACGCGACGCCCCGCTCGGCGAGGACCCGCACGGCCTCCGGGCCGGCGGCGCAGAGCGCCTGCACCGCAGCGGGGACCGCGAGACCCGCACCCGCGGCGAGGGTGTCCGCGACGTGCGCGGCGACGTCGTCGCGGCCGCTGGCGACCGCGATCCCGCCCTGCGCGTAGTGCGTGCTGCCGTCGCCCAGCGAGGTCTTCGTCACGAGCACCACGGACCGGGTCCGCGCCGCCTCCAGGGCCGCCGTGAGGCCCGCGATGCCGGCCCCCACGACGAGCACGTCGGTGCGCTCGGCCGGTGACCCTGAGAGCGCGCTCACGGGCGCACCGCGAGCATCCGCTCGAGCGCCACCCGGCCCGCGGCGGCGACGTCGTCGGCGACCCTGACCTGATTCACGACGGTCCCCGCGACGAGCGACTCGAGCACCCAGGCCAGGTAGGCGGGGTGGATGCGGTACATGGTCGAGCACGGGCAGATCACCGGGTCGAGGCACGTGATGGTGAGGTCGGGTCGGGCGTCGGCCAGGCGCCGCACCATGTTCACCTCGGTGCCGATGGCGAAGGCGGTCCCCGCGGGAGCCTCGTCGACGACCCGCTGGATGAACTGGGTGGACCCGTTCGCGTCGGCCGCGTCGACGACCTCGGCGGGGCACTCGGGGTGCACGACGACGCGGACGTCGGGGTTCTCGGCGCGCGCCTGAGCGATCTGCTCGACCGTGAACCGCTGGTGCACCGAGCACCAGCCGCGCCACAGCACGACGCGGGCGTCGGTCAGGGACTCGGCGGAGTTCCCGCCGCGCGGCTTGCGCGGGTCCCACACCGGCATCTGCGTCAGCGGCACGCCCATGGCCTTGGCGGTGTTGCGGCCCAGGTGCTGGTCGGGGAAGAACAGCACGCGCTGCCCGCGCGCGAACGCCCACTCCAGGACCTGGGCGGCGTTGGACGACGTGCAGACGATGCCGCCGTGGTCACCGCAGAACCCCTTCAGCGCCGCCGAGGAGTTCATGTACGTGACCGGCACGACGGGGACGCGGCCGTCGGCGTCGGGCTCGGTGCCGTACAGCGCCTCGAGCTGCTCCCAGCAGGCCGTCACGGAGTCGATGTCGGCCATGTCCGCCATCGAGCAGCCCGCCGCGAGGTTCGGCAGCACGACGACCTGGTCCTCGCGCGAGAGGAGGTCCGCGGTCTCGGCCATGAAGTGCACCCCGCAGAACACGACGTAGCGGGCCGTCGTGGCGCGCGACGCCTGCGCCAGCTGGAAGCTGTCGCCGACCACGTCGGCGAAGCGGACGACCTCGTCGCGCTGGTAGTAGTGGCCGAGGACGACGAGCTCCTCGCCCAGCGCGTCCTTCGCCGCCTGGATCCGCTGCGCCAGCTCCGGCTCCGGCGTCCGCCGGTACTCGGCCGGGATCTGCTGCTGCACGGGGGTCGTGGGCGGGGCGACGTCCAGGCGCGACGCGCCGGCCCCGTAGCTCGGCGCGGGCAGCGGCAGCCCCGGGACCGCGTCCAGGGTCCACGGGCCGTCCACGAGCGCGGGGTCGCACACGGACGGGGCGGTCCGCGGCGACGGGGCGGTGTGCGGCGACGGGGTGCGGCTGAGCAGGTCGATCTGGACGGGCACGGAGGCCATCGGAGGAGCCTTCCTGGGCTGGGAGGTCGGAGCGGTGACGCGGAGGGGACTGCGGTGGTGCGCCGGGGGCGGACGCGGCGGGCCGGCTCAGGCCAGCGGGCCGACGTCCTGGAACGGGCCGGTGGACCCCGCGGCGACGAGCGCGCGGTAGAGCCGCGGCGGCCGGTGCCGGCCACCCGTGAGGCGTTCCCCCGTCGGGGCGATGGTGCCGGAGCCCTCGATCTGACGGCGGAAGTTCGCGGGGTCGAGGGGGCGCTGCAGGATCGCCTCGTGGACCTCGCGCAGCTGCGCCAGGGAGAACCGCTCCCCGAGGAAGTGCAGGGCGACGTGCGCGTGCTGCACCTTGCTGCGCAGGCGGGTCAGGGCGTAGCGGACGATCTCGTCGTGGTCGAAGGCGAGGCCGGTGCAGTCGTCCGCGGCCGTCCAGCGCACGTTCTCGCCCTCGACCGCGGCGGCGGCCTCGTGGTTGCGCACGAGGGCGGAGTAGACGACCGAGACGACCCGCTGGCCGGGGGAGCGGTCGGTGCGGCCGAAGGTGTAGAGCTGCTCGAGGTAGCTCGGCCGCAGCCCCGTGGTCTCGGCCAGGGTCCGCCGGCCCGCGTCGCTGAGGCTCTCGTCGGTGCGCACCCAGCCGCCCGGCAGGGCCCACTGGCCCCCGAAGGGGTCGCGCGTGCGCCGCACGAGGGGCAGGTGGACGCGGACCCGGCCGTCGCGGTCGGGGAGCAGGGCGAAGATCACGGTGGACACCGCGACGAGGATCGCCTGCGAGGTGCCGTTCATCGGTGCGCCGCCGTCTCGGGTGCGTGCCGGACCCTTCGCTCCCGCGAGTAAAGGTGGTTCCGACAACAACTGCTGGTGAGCACAGTAGGCGATGCCCCGCGGGGCGGGCAAGCCGCCCGGCGTGTTCGGGTGGTTCTGACCCCCAGTCTTCGGGTGGTTCTGACCCCCAGTCTTCGGGTGGTTCTGACCCGCAGTCGCGCGACGGGGTCCGGTCCCGCGGTCGCGGACGTCGTCGCCGCCGCGCGCGGCCACCGCCGGTGGGGCCGCCCGCCGGGCCGGGGAAGGACCCGCCGGAAACGGGGGTGACAACCGCGGGGGAGCGGACGTACCGTTCTCGGACACGAGGAAGGAGGTGGTCCAGAGCATGAGTTCTTCTCGGACACGTGAGGTGGCTGCCAGCTAGCAGCTGCGTGCAGGACGCGGACCGCTCTGGTCGCCCCGCGCAGCGCGGCGAAACCCAGGCAGTCACCGGGTCCCCGGGCGCCGGTCTGTCCAGCCGGCCCTCCACCGCGGTGGAGGAAGCGCCCGGGGACTTCCCCTGTCCGGGGTCCTCGCGGCTCCAGCCGTCCCGGACCCCGCCCCCCGGGACCCCGGCGCCGCGAGCCACGGCGCAGCGGCGGTGGCCCCGGGCCACTTAGGCTGGGGCGTGTGACCTCCCCCGCCGCGCCGGCGCGGGTGCGCCGGCGACTCCTGGTCGACACGACGCCCCTGCGGCAGAGCCCGCACTTCCGGCGGTTGTGGATCGGCCAGTCCCTCGCCGGCATCGGCAACCAGCTCGCCGTCGTCACGATCGGCCTGCAGGTCTACGCGCTGACGCGCTCCACCTTCTCGGTGGGTCTGGTCGGGCTCGCGGCGCTCGTGCCGCTGATCGCCCTCGGCCTCTACGGCGGCTCCCTCGTCGACGCGCACGACCGCCGCCGGGTCGCGCTGGCCGCGTCCGTCGTGCTCTGGGTGGTCTCGGTCGCCACGGCCGCGCAGGCCTGGCTCGACGTCGGCTCCGTGGGGCTGCTCTACGCGCTCGTCGCCGTGCAGAGCGCCGCCTTCGCGATCAACAACCCGGCGCGCTCGGCCATCCTGCCCCGGCTCGTGCCCCCGGAGCAGCTGCCCGCCGCGAACGCCCTGAACGCCACGACGTGGTCGCTCGCGCTCACCCTGGGGCCCCTGCTGGGTGGGGTGCTCGTGGCCACGTGGGGCTTCGAGGTCGCCTACACGATCGACTCCGTGACGTTCCTGGCGACGCTGTGGGGCGTCTGGCGGCTCCCGCCGCTGCCGCCCGAGGCCGGCGCGGACGGGACGCGCCGCGCCGGGTTCCGGTCCGTCCTCGAGGGGCTGCGGTACCTGGGGACCCGCCCGAACGTCCGGATGACCTTCCTGGTCGACCTGTGCGCCATGGTCTTCGCGATGCCGCGGGTGCTCTTCCCCGCGGTCGGCGCGGTGCTGCTCGGCGGCGGGGCGGAGACCGTCGGCGTCCTCACGGCCGGCATCGCCATCGGCTCCGTGCTGGCGGGGCTGCTGTCCGGGCCGCTGGGGGCCGTCCGGCGGCAGGGGGCCGTCGTCGTCGGCTGCATCGTCGTCTACGGCGCCGCGATCGCCGGCTTCGGTCTGGTCCTGGTGCTGGCGCCCGACGCGGGGGACTGGCGGCTGCCCGTCCTGGTCGTGCTGCTCGCGGTCTCGGGCGCCGCCGACGCCGTCAGCTCGGTGTTCCGCGGCACGATCCTGCAGGTCGCGACCCCCGACGCCATGCGCGGGCGGCTGCAGGGCGTGTTCATCGTGGTCGTCGCGGGCGGGCCGCGCCTGGGCGACCTGGTGCTGGGGTCGACCGCCGAGGTGACGGGCGAGGGGCTCGCGGCCCTGGTGGGTGGGATGCTCTGCGTGGTCGGGGTCCTGCTCCTGGCGCGCGCCCAGCCGCGGTTCGTCCGCTACGACGCCCGCGACCCGCAGCCCTAGACCCGCAGCCCTCGACCCGTCCCCGCACGCCCGCCCTGAGGAGATCACCCATGGCCACCTGGCTCATCACCGGCTGCTCGACCGGCCTCGGCCGCGCCCTCGCCGAGGCCGTCCTGGCCGGCGGGCACCAGGCCGTCGTCACGGCCCGCGACGCCGCGACCGTGCAGGACCTCGCCGACGCCTCCCCCGACGCGGCGCTGGCCCTCGCGCTCGACGTCACCGACCCCGCTCAGGTCACCGCGGCCGTCCGCCGCGCCGAGGAGCGCTTCGGCGGCGTCGACGTCCTCGTGAACAACGCGGGGTACGGCTACCGCGCGGCCGTCGAGGAGGGTGACGAGGCCGACGTGCAGCGCCTGTTCGACACGAACTTCTTCGGTGCCGTGGCCATGGTCAAGGCCGTGCTGCCGGGCATGCGCCACCGCCGCTCGGGGGCGATCGTGAACGTCTCCTCGATCGGCGCGCGCATCTGCCCGCCCGGGTCCGGCTACTACGCCGCCGCCAAGGCCGCGCTGGAGGGCGTGTCCGGCTCGCTGCGCAAGGAGCTGCAGCCCCTGGGGATCCAGGTGGTCGCGGTGGAGCCCGGCGGGTTCCGCACCGACTTCGCGGGCCGGTCCCTGACGCAGTCGGCCACGCCGATCGCCGACTACGCCGAGACCGCGGGGCCGCGGCGCAAGGAGAACGACACCGTGCACGGCACGCAGCCGGGCGATCCGGCGAAGGCCGCACGGGCCATCGTCACGGCGGTCGAGTCCGGGGCGGCGCCGAACCTCCTGCTGCTCGGCACGGACGCCCTGGCCGCGGCCGAGGGGGTCCTGGACGCCCAGCGCGCCGAGATCGCGCAGTGGCGCGAGCTCAGCGCGAGCACCGACTTCGACGCCTGACGCGCCGGTCCTCGTGCGGGTGCCCGCACGAGGACGGCCGGGACGTCAGGCGCGCACGCGGGCGTAGTCGTCGAGGGCGACCTTGCGCTCGTGGGCGTGGTCGACGATCCGCTCGGGGTAGCCCTCGGCGTAGCCGTCCGCGGCGGCCCAGGGCTCGTGCACGGCGCTGCCCGCGAGGTGGCGCAGCTCGGGCACGTAGCGGCGCACGTAGTCGCCCTGGGGATCGAACTTCTTCCCCTGCGTCACGGGGTTGAAGATGCGGAAGAAGGGCGCCGCGTCGGTGCCGGACCCGGCGACCCACTGCCAGCCGTGGTTGTTGCTCGCCAGGTCCCCGTCGCGCAGCCAGTGCATGAACTCCCGCGCGCCGTGGCGCCAGTCCACGTGCAGGTCCTTGACGAGGAAGCTCGCGGAGATCATGCGCACCCGGTTGTGGATCCAGCCCTCGGCCCGCATCTGGCGCATCCCCGCGTCCACGACGGGGAAGCCCGTGCGGCCCTCGCTCCAGGCCCGGAAGGCGGCGCCGGGTTCGGCGTAGGCGAGTGCCTCGAGCTGCGGGCGGTAGTACTCGCGCGCGGTCTCCGGGCGGTTCCACAGCACGTCGGCGTAGAACTCCCGCCAGGCGATCTCCGTGCGGTAGGTCTCCGCGCCCGCCGACCGCTCGCTGCTCAGGGCGGCCAGGATCGTCCGGGGGTGCAGCTCGCCCCACTTCAGGGGTGCGGACAGCTGCGACGTGCCGTTGACGTCGGGGCGGTCCCGGTCGCCCGCGTAGTCGTCGAGGCGCTCGTCCAGGAAGTCGTGCCAGCGCCGGGCGGCGGCCTCCTCGCCGGCCTCGGGCAGGACGAGGTCGCCCAGGTCGGGTTCCGCCGGCCAGTGCGCGCCGCCCACGCCCGCACCGGCGTCCGCGACGAACCGCGCGGAGCCGGGGGACTCGGCGGGCCGGGGCCAGCCGTGCTCGCGCCACGCGCGGGAGAAGGGCGTGAACACCTGGAAGGGCGACCCGGACCCCGTGCGCAGCGTCCCCGGCCCGATCGCGTAGTTGGTGCCGGTGCGCACGAGCTCGCGGTCGGCGGCGGCGAGCGCCTGCTCGACGGCCTGGTCGCGGCGGCGGCCGTAGGGGCCGGTGTCGGCGGTGACGTGGACGCGGCGGGCGCCCGTGCGCTGCGCGACGGCGGGCAGCACGGTCGCGGGGTCGCCCTCCTCGACCACGAGCCGGCCGTCCAGGGACGCGTCCAGCGCGCGCAGCGAGCGCAGCAGGTACACGCGCCGGACGTCGCCCGAGGGCCCCCACAGCGCCGGGTCGACGACGAACAGCGGGACGACCTCGCCGTCGGCGGCCGCCGCGAGCAGCGCGGGGTGGTCGCGCAGGCGCAGGTCGCGGCGGAACCAGAGCAGGGCGGGGAGTTCCGTCACGTCTGCGGACGGTAGCCGGGGGACCCGGTGGGCACCACCGGGTGCCCGCCGGGCCACGCGTGCGCCGCCGGTGCGGCATGAGGGACGATGCGGGGTGTGAGCGACCTCATCGACACCACCGAGATGTACCTCAAGACGGTCTTCGAGCTCGAGGAGGAGGGCATCGTCCCGATGCGCGCCCGGATCGCGGAGCGGCTGCACCACTCGGGACCCACGGTGTCGCAGACGGTCGCGCGGATGGAGCGCGACGGGTTGCTGCACGTCGGCACCGACCGCCGCCTGGAGCTGACCGAGGCGGGTGAGGCGAAGGCGATGCGCGTCATGCGCAAGCACCGGCTCACGGAGCGGCTGCTCACCGACGTCATCGGCCTGGACTGGTCGCTGGTGCACGAGGAGGCCTGCCGCTGGGAGCACGTCATCTCCGAGGAGGTCGAGCGCCGCCTGGTCGAGATCCTCGACCACCCCCACTCCTCGCCCTACGGCAACCCCATCCCCGGGCTGGAGGAGCTGGGGGAGCTGTGCGTGACCGAGGACTTCCGGGCGGGGGTCCAGCCGCTGACGACGCCGCAGCTGCAGGGCCGCACGGTCGTCGTGCGCCGGCTCGGGGAGCCGCTGCAGACGGACGTGCCGCTGATGGCCCGCTTCGGGGCCGCCGGGCTGACGCCGGGCGCGCAGGTCGTCGCGAAGGCGTCGGCCTCGGGGTTCGAGGTCCTCGTGGGCGACACGGCGGTCGACCTGTCCACGGCCGAGGCCGGGCACATCTTCGTGGGCCCCACCGACTGAGACGGACCTCACACCGGCCACGTCGCAGCACCTCCCGGACGCCCGTCACCCGTTGCGGTGGCGGGCGTTCGCTGCGTTCAAGGTGGTTGCGCAGAGCGCCGATGACTGAACGGACGGTAGCCGATCTGGCATCTGCCCGTGACCGGTGCGTGACATCGGCGCGGCGGGTGGGTTACTGTCCACCCGCTTCCTGGAACACGCATCCGGGGAGTCCTCACGCGGACGCCGAGCCCTGCCACCGCGAGGAGGTCCCACGACACCTCATGGCAGGGGTGGGGGAACCACGTTCCCGGGCCGAGCACGACCGTTAGGTCGCGCGACGTCCTCGGGGTGAAGCCGGTGAGAACCGGCCGGGCGACCTTCCCGCCCGAACCCGACAGCTCACCTCGCAGGCGTCGGAGAGGCAACCACCTTGACCCGTCGCGTCCCGGGGCGGCACCGCGCTGCCGTGCGTCCCCTCACGCCCTTCACGACCCTGTCCCACTCGGTGTCCAGCACGGCCGGCGGTGCCGGTCGCGGCGTCGCCGTCCTCGCGGCCGCCGGCGGCCTGGTCGCCACGATCGCCCTCCCCGCGAACGCCGCCCCCGAGGCCGCTCCCGCGAGCGTCCCGGCCGCCGTCACCACGGCCGTCGACAGCGCGTTCGGGACCTCCGTCCCGGCCGTCGTCTCGGCGCCCGCCGCCGCCGCCGTGGTGACCACGGCCGCCACCTTCACGGCCGTCCCCACGCCGGCCCCCGTGGTCGTCGTCCCGGCCGTGGCCGTGGAGCCCGCCGTCACCGTCAAGCGCTCCGTGCGCGGGGCCGTGGCCAAGCCGAAGGTCCGCGCCGTCACCCCCGACGCGCCCGTGGCCGCCCCGGCGCCCGAGGCGGCCGTCGCGGCCGTCAGCGTCGTCGAGGTCCAGGCGCCGGCCCCGGCCCCCGCGGGCATGGGCGAGCGCATCCTCGCCACCGCGGCGCAGTACGCGGGTGTGCCCTACGTCTACGGCGGCAGCACCCCCGCCGGCTTCGACTGCTCGGGCTACACGAGCTACGTCATGCGCCAGCTCGGCATCTCGCTGCCCCGCACGGCCAACGCGCAGAAGGGCGCGGCGGCGCGCATCGACCGCTCGCAGGCCGTCCCGGGCGACCTCGTCTTCTTCTCCAACGGTGGGGGCCGGGCGTACCACGTCGGCATCTACGCCGGTGGCAACCAGATGTGGGACGCGCCCCGCAGCGGCAAGCCCGTCCAGCTCCGCACGATCTGGAGCAGCGCGGTCACCTTCGGCCGCGTCGCGCCCGTCGCCTGAGCCGTTCCCCCGCAGCACGAACGAGGCCCGGCACCCCCTCGGGGGGTGCCGGGCCTCGTCGCGTCCGCGGGTGGCCGGCCCGCGTCCACCCCGCGTCCGGCCGCCGTCGGGAGGGTGGCCGCGCCGCGACCCGCCGCCGACAGGGTCACCATCGCGCTGACGTGCGCCCGGAGCGGACGTACAGTGCGGTCACGACGACTGCACCCGCGGGGGAGGCCACGATGTCCCAGCGCACCGTGCGTCCCGACCCGGACGCCGCGCCCACGACGCCCACCGCGCCCGGCCACGTCCAGGCTCCCCGCAGGCACCACCATCCGGTCCACGTGCTGTCGCACGTCGTCGCCGTCAGAGGCGCCCTCCCCCTCGGGGACGGCGCCTCTCGTCGTCTGTGGAGGTGCCTGTGCGCACGCTCGTGCTGAACGCCGGCTACGAACCCCTCGCGGTGGTGTCCTTCCGCCGGGCGCTCGTCCTCGTCCTGGCCGGGAAGGCGTCGGTCGTCCTGGCCGACGCCGAACCCGTCCTCGGCGCGTCGATGAGCCTGGAACGGCCGTCGGTCATCCTCCTGTCCCGCTACGTCCGGGTGCCCCGGGGCTCGGTCGTCCCGGTGAGCCGGCGCGGGGTGCTGCGCCGCGACCACCAGCGCTGCGCCTACTGCCGCGGGCACGCGACGACGGTCGACCACGTCCTGCCCCGCAGCCGCCGCGGCCCGGACAGCTGGGAGAACCTCGTCGCCTGCTGCATCCGCTGCAACAACGCCAAGGGCAACCGCACGCCGGAGGAGATGGGCTGGCACCTGCCGTTCCGGCCGGCGGCGCCGCGCGGCGCGTCGTGGGCGGTGCGCGGGGCCGAGCAGCCCGACCCGCGCTGGGACGAGTACCTCGCCGCGGCCTGAGGCCCCCGGGCGGGGCTGAGCCGCCCGCGGAAATGCAGCGGTGCCGCCCCCGGTCGAGGAGCTAGCGTCGGCCGGGAGCGCGCCGCCGGCGCGCCGGGGGACGGGAGGCGTCGTCGTGCCGGAGCGCACGCTCACCGCACGACGGCTCGCGGGTCCCGCCGTCACGGCCTCGCTGGTCCTGGCGGTGGTCGCGGCGGCGGCCGAGACGGCCGCGACCGTCGTGACGGGGCGCCTCGCCGAGGACGCCACGACCGCCCTGGTCGTGGCGCTCGCCGCCGTCCTGGTCGGCTCGACCGTCCTGGACACCGTGGGCCGCACCCTGTTCTCGGGCGCCGTCGGGCGTGCCGAGGGCGTGCTGCGCGCCGACCTGCTCGACGCCGCGCTGGCGCAGCCCCTGCCGGCGCTCGCCGAGCAGGCCGTCGGCGAGGTGCTCGACCGCGTCGACGACGACCCGCGGCAGTTCGCCCAGCTGCTGCGCACGACGGGCTGGGACCTCGCCCGCGCGGTGGTCCGCTCGGGCCTGGCCTGGGTCGTGGCCGGCCTCACGTGGTGGCCCGCGTGGATCGCCTTCCCCCTCGTCACGGCCCTCGCCCTGCTCGTCGCCCGGCCCCTCACGCGGGTGCTCGCGGCGCGCAAGGTCGTCGAGGAGGCCGCGTGGACCGACCACGCCGCCCAGCTCGAGGAGGTCGTCGCGGGCCGCGACGACGTGCGCTCCAGCCTCGGCCAGGCGCACGTCGTCCGGCGCTACGCCGTGCAGGCCAAGGCCGTCCTCGACGCCGTCCGCGCCACGTGCGTCGCCTCGGCCACCGTGGGGCTGCGCACGACCCTCGTGCTGTCCGGCCTGCTCGTGGCGCTCGCGGTCGGCGGGGTCGTCCTCGTCAGCCGCGGCGGGCTGCAGGTCGGCGAGCTCGTCACCCTGTGGCTGCTGGTCGGCGGCTTCGTCGGCGACGTCACCCAGGTCAGCAACCGCCTGCCCGAGGTGCAGGCGGGGCTGGGCGCGCTCACCCGCATCCGCAGCCTGCTCGCCGCCCCGGCCGAGGACGTCGAGGGCGCGCCCGTCCCCGACGGGCCCCTCGAGCTGCAGCTGCGCGACCTCTCCTTCGCCTACGACGACGGCGGCTTCGCCCTGCAGCACGTCAGCCTCACGGTCGAAGCGGGCACGACGCTGGCCGTCGTGGGCCGCAGCGGGGCCGGCAAGTCCACGCTGGCCTCGCTGCTCTCGCGCGCCGTGGAACCGCCCCGCGGCGCGGTGCTGCTGGGCGGGCGGGACGTGCGCGACACCGACCTCGTCGACCTGCGCCGCACGATCGGCGTCGTCACCCAGCGCACCGAGCTGCTCGCAGCCACGCTCGCGCAGAACATCACGCTGTTCACCGACGTGCCGCGCTCCGCGGTGGCCGGCGCCGTCGCTGAGCTCGGCCTGGCCGACTGGGTCGCGACGCTGCCCGACGGCCTGGACACCCGCCTCGGCGTCGGGGGCCTGAGCCTGTCGGCGGGGGAGGAGCAGCTGGTCGCCTTCGCACGGCTGCTCGTGCGCGACGTCGGCGTCGTCGTCCTCGACGAGGCCACGGCGCGGATGGACCCCGTGACCGAGCACCGCGTCACCACGGCCGCCGAGCGGCTGCTCGTGGGGCGCACGGGTCTGCTCATCGCGCACCGGCTGTCCACGACCCGCCGCGCCGGCACGGTCGCGGTCCTCGAGCGCGGCCGGCTCGTGCAGCACGGGGCGCGCGCGGAGCTGGCGCGCGTGCCCGGGCCCTTCCGCGACCTCCTCGCGGCCGCGGGCGACGACGTGGGGACCGCCGACGTGGCCTCGGCCCCCCTCCTGCCGCGCCCGCGCCGCGAGAGCGGTCCCGCGCCCGCCCCGCTGCGGCCCCGGCTGACGCGCACGGTGCTGCGGACCGTCGCCGTCGCGCCCGCGTGGGGCGTCGCGGGCGCCCTGATGTTCCTGGCCGTCTCCGTGCTCGGGGCGTACGGGACGCTCACGGGCTGGCTGTGGGGCCTGCTGGTGCGCGACCTGCGCGCCGGCGAGGGGCTCGCGGAGGTCGCGTGGACGACGGCGGGCCTGTGCGCGAGCCTGCTCCTGCTGCCGGTCGCGCTCGCGGCCGCCTTCCGGGTCTACCCGCTGTGGTGGAACCTCGTGACGCTGCGGCTGCGGCTGGCCGTCCTGCGGGGCCAGACGCGGCAGCACCGGCTGCTCCGGACGCCGCCGGGGGAGGTCACGGCCCGCTGCCTGGACTCCGAGCGGCTCGTCCTCTACACCGACCGCTGGGTCGACGTCGTGATCGGCGCCGCCGTCGTCGCGGTCACCGGGGTCGTCGCCGGCAGCGCCGCGGCCGCGGGGGTCGTGGCCGCCGTGATGGCGCTGTCGGCGGCCGTCGCCGTGGCCGGGGCGCCCGTCGCGGGAGCCTCCGCGCGCACGGCCGGCGACGCGCGCGTCGCCTTCGGCCGCTCGCTGGGCTCCGCGCTCGACGCGGCCCGCACCGTGAAGCTCGCGGCCGCCGGCGGCGCCGTGCTGCGCCACCTCGCCGAGGTGGACCGGCACCGGGTCGCCGCGTCGGTGCGGGAGTTCCGCGTCCGCGCCCTCCTGGACGGCGTCCCCGGCGTGCTCGTGCAGGTCGCCACCGTCGCCACCTGGTCGGTCTACCTGGCCGGGGTCTGGGACATCGCCACCACGCTGCTGGTGGCCACGACGCTCGCGGGGGCCACCTACTTCGGGACCGTCGCGGGGGCGGTCGTCACCGAGGCCCCCGTGGCCCGCGAGTGGGTCCGGGCCATGACGGAGCTCGCCGGCACCGACGACCTCGTCTCCTCGCCGCCGGGCGTGGACCTGCGGGGCGGGCGGGCGCCGCGGCCGGACGTCCCGCCGCGCCGGCCGCTGCGGGAGCTCCGCCTGGCGGGTCTGGCCGCCGTCCACGACGACGGCACCGTCGGCGTGCACGGCGTCGACCTCACGGTGCGCGCGGGTGAGCTGGTCCTGCTCGCGGGCCGCGTCGGCTCCGGGAAGTCCAGCCTGCTCGGCGCCCTCGCGGGCCTGCTCGACCACGAGGGCTCGCTGTGCTGGAACGACGCCGAGGTCTCCGACCCCCAGACGTTCCTGCGCCCCGGGCAGGTCTGCTTCGTCGCGCAGGTCCCGCGCGTGCTGTCGGGGTCCTTCTCCGACAACGTGCTGCTCGACCACGCCCACCCCGAGGAGCGGCTGACCTCCGCCTTCGACGACGCCCGGCTGCACGCCGACCTCCTCGACGCGGGCGGGCACGCGGCGCTCGTCGGCCACCGCGGCATCCGGCTGTCCGGCGGACAGGTGCAGCGGCTCGCCCTCGCCCGGGCGCTCGCCACGGGCGCGGACCTCCTCGTCGCCGACGACGTCTCCTCCGCGCTGGACGCGCGCACCGAGGTGGAGCTCTGGGAAGCGCTGCGGCGCAGGGGGGTCACGGTCGTCGGGTCGTCCTCGAAGCGGTCGGCGCTGCTGCGCGCCGACCGGGTCGTCGTGCTCGAGGACGGCCGGGTCGCCGCGAGCGGGCCCTGGCGCGACCTGCAGGCCGACTGGGGCCACCTCGCGGGCTGAGAGGGCGGCGAGCGACGTCCGGGGGGTCCGCGGATGGTCCCGACGGTGGAGGCGGCGCTCCCGGTGCGGTGCGATCCTGGAGGCCGAGCGACCGGGGTCCCCGGTCGGTGAGGAGGAGCCATGAGCGAACGACCGGGGGGCGACCCCATCGACGACGTCCTGCAGCGGCTGCTGCGCACGGGCCGCTTCGACCCGACGGCCCAGCGGCTGGCCAGCGACGGCATCGACCGCGTGCGGTCGTTCCTGTCGGGGGCGGCCGCGACGGACCCCGGCCGGCCGGGCACCACGCAGACGCCCGAACCCCCCGCGCCCACCGTTCCCGAGCCGGTCGCCGCCACCGCCGCCGAGCCGGCCGGCCGCGCCTTCCTCACCCACGTGGTGCCGCTCGCGGACGGCACCTCCGCCGAGCTGCGCGTGCCCGCGCGGCTCACGCGGGCCGAGGCCGACCGCCTCGCCGGCGTCCTCGCGGCGCTCGCGGTCGACGAGGCGTGAGCGCACCGCAGGACGTGCCGGTCACGGGGCTGGTCCGCCTCGGGCAGCTGCTGAAGCTGGCTGGTGCGGTCGGCACCGGGGGCGAGGCGCGCGAGGTGCTCGCGGCCGGTGAGGTCCTGGTCAACGGCGAGGTCGACGACCGTCGCGGGCGCCAGCTGTCCGACGGTGACGTCGTCGAGCTGGGCGGGCACAGCTGGCGGGTCCTGGTCGAGGGGTGAGGGACGAGGACGCGGTGCGGGACGAGGACGCGGTGCGGGACGAGGACGCGGTGAGGGACGAGGACGCGGTGCGGGACGAGGACGCGGTGCGGGACGAGGCCCGCCGCCTCGACGCGCTCACGACCGAGGCCCTGGACGGCGTCGGTGCCGACCTCGCCGCGGAGCCGACCGCGGAGCTGGTGCGGAGGATGAACGACGGTGACGCCACGGTCGCCGGGGTCGTGCGCACGCAGCTGCCCGTCATCGCCGCGGCCGTCGACGCGATCGCGGAGCGGATGGCCCGCGGCGGCCGGCTCGTGCACGTCGGCGCAGGGACGTCGGGCCGGCTGGGCGTCCTGGACGCCTCGGAGGTCCCGCCCACGTTCGGCACCCCGCCCGGCGTGGTGGTCGGGCTCGTCGCGGGAGGGCCCGAGGCGCTCGTGAGCGCCGTCGAGGGCGCGGAGGACGACGCGGACGCGGGACGGCGCGACGTCGAGGCCCTGGGGCTGACGGCCGACGACTCGGTGGTGGGTATCGCGGCGAGCGGCCGCACCCCCTACGTGCTCGGGGCCGTCGCCGCGGCGCGCGCGCACGGGTGCCTGACGATCGGCCTGTCCTGCAACGAGGGCACGCCGCTGTCGGCGGCCGCGGACCTCGGCATCGAGGTGGCCGTGGGGCCCGAGGTCGTGCGCGGGTCCACCCGGCTGCGGGCGGGCACCGCGACGAAGATGGTCCTCAACACGCTGTCCACGCTGGCCATGGTCCGGCTGGGCAAGACCTACGGCTCGCTGATGATCGACGTGCGGGCGACCAACGAGAAGCTGCGCCGCCGCGCGGTGCGCATCGTCGTCACCGCCGCCGGCGCCGGGGAGGACGAGGCCGCGGCCGCGCTCGCGGCGGCCGGCGGGGAGGCCCGGACGGCCGTCGCGATGCTCGTGCTCGGGTGCGGGGCCGACGAGGCCCGCGCCGCGCTCGACGCCGCGGGTGGCCGGCTGGGCGACGTCGTGGCGGGTCGCTGAGTGGAGGCCGACGCCCTCGGGACCGCCGATGCCCTCGGGACCGACAGCGACCTCGGCGCCGCCGTGACCGCGACCGCGCGGGCCGTCCTCGCCACGGGTGCCGAGGGCCGGCGCCCGGCGGGAGCCGTCGTCGGCGCCTGGACGCCCGCCACGGGCGGCGTGCTCGCGGCCGCGGGCTGGGCCGCGCTGCCGCGGGCGGGGGACGCACCGGCGGCGGGGGAGGAGATGACCCCCGCGCACCGGCTCGACCTCGCCTCGGTCACGAAGGTGGCCGCCACCACGGCCGTCGCGGCGCGGCTCGTCGCCGCGGGCGTCCTGGACCTCCACGCCCCCGTGGCCGAGGTGCTCCCGGGCTTCGCGGGCGGCGGGAAGGAGCGCGTGAGCGCCGCCGACCTATTGCGCCACCGCGGGGGCCTGGCCCCCTGGGTGCCCCTGTACTGCACGACGACGCAGCGGGAAGCGGCCCTCGACCTCGTCGAGCGCCTTCCCCTGGCCGGGCCGCCCGGCGAGCGCACGGTCTACTCCGACCTGGGCTTCGCGCTGCTCGGCCGGCTGCTCGAGCGTCTCGCGGGGGAGGGCCTCGCCGCGGCCTTCGGGCGCTGGGTCGCCGCCCCGCTCGGCCTGCAGCGCACGGTATTCGGGCCGGTGCCGCCCGCGAGCGCCGCCACCGGCTCGGACGGCGACGGCGTCGAGCGGGAGATGCTGGCGTCGGGTGAGCCGTACCCCACGGGCTTCGGCGTCGCGGACTTCGACGGCTGGCGCACCGGCCCGGTGCGGGGCGAGGTCGCCGACGGCAACGCGGCGCACGCCCTCGGCGGCTGCTCGGGTCACGCGGGCCTGTTCGCGCCGCTGCCCGACCTCCTGCGCCTCGGGGCGGCGCTCGTGCACGACGAGGGCTTCCTGCCCGCGGACGTGCGGGCCCGCTTCACGGCCCCCGGTCCCGACGCCGACCAGGCCCTCGGGTTCCGCCGCGCTCGCCTCGACACCCCGGCCGGCCCGCTGCCGGTCGTGGCCCACCCCGGGTTCACGGGGACCTACCTCGCGGCGGCCACCGACCGGCCCCTGGTCCTGGCCGCCGCGGCGACCCGGCTGCACGGCGTCCGCGCGCCCCGCGCCGAGCTCACGCCCGTCGACGCCTTCGCGCGCACGGCGACGGCCGGGCTGCTCGCGGCCCTGGCCGCCGCGGGGGCGCTGGAGCCCGGCGGCCCCGGGACGCCGGGGTCCTGACCCCTTCGGTGGGGTGTCACCCCGGGCCCCACGGAGTCGAGGTTCCGCCGCAGGTGTGGTGAGGTGATCGGCGGGCTCGGCGGCCGCCGGGACGGACGACAGGGACAGCAGGAGGCACGAGCGTGGACGAGGCAGTCGGGCAGGCAGTCGTCGGGGAGCCGACCGGGGGCAGCCCCGCACCGGCCGTCGAGGACCAGCTCGCGGACCTCGAGGTGCCGGCGCACGAACCGAGCGAGATCACCTACGACGAGGTGCGCTACCCGGCGCGTCCCCGGAGCCTGCGCCCGCAGGCCCGGCTGCGGGCCGCTGACCACGCCGCGCCGACCGTGTCCGGAGAGGGCCGGGCCGAGGCGGGCAACGCCGAGTACGTCGACTGGCTGCTGTCGAAGTCCATGCTGTCCGACGCGGCCGCGATCAGCCGGCAGTTCTCCGGCAAGGCCAGCATGTGGCAGAACCCCTACGCCAAGCCGGACGCCCGCCGTGCCCTGGA
Organism: Kineococcus siccus; assembly: GCF_009906795.1. Lineage (GTDB taxonomy): Bacteria > Actinomycetota > Actinomycetes > Actinomycetales > Kineococcaceae > Kineococcus > Kineococcus siccus. Next base: position 19,359 of record NZ_JAAALN010000009.1, on the reverse strand, counting down.
CACCGCGTCGGTGTGGTTCACGGCCTACCCGATCTCCCTCGTCACGGCGCCCGGGACCTCCTTCCTGGCCTCGCTGGGCGACCCGGCGCTGTGGCAGGCGTTCCAGCGCATCGGCATCGACGCCGTGCACACGGGTCCCGTCAAGAACGCCGGCGGCCTCGACGGGTGGCGCCAGACGCCGAGCGTCGACGGTCACTTCGACCGCATCTCCACCGAGATCGACCCCGTCTTCGGCACCGAGGAGGAGTTCCGCCAGGTGTGCCGGGTCGCGGCCGAGCACGACGGCAGCGTCATCGACGACATCGTCCCCGGCCACACCGGCAAGGGCGCGGACTTCCGCCTCGCGGAGATGAACCACGGCGACTACCCCGGGATCTACCACATGGTGGAGATCGACCCGGAGCACTGGCACCTGCTGCCCGAGGTCGCCCCGGGCCACGACGCGGCCAACCTCGACGCGGTCGCGGAGGCCGCGCTGCAGGAGCTCGGGTTCATCGTCGGCCAGCTGCAGCGCGTCATCTTCTACGCGCCCGGCATCAAGGAGACGAACTGGTCAGCGACCCGCGAGGTCGTGGGCGTCGACGGGGTCGCCCGCCGCTGGGTGTACCTGCACTACTTCAAGCAGGGGCAGCCGTCGATCAACTGGCTCGACCCCTCCTTCGCGGGCATGAAGCTCGTCATCGGTGACGCCCTGCACTCCCTGGGCGACCTCGGCACGAGCGCACTCCGCCTGGACGCCAACGGGTTCCTCGGCGTGGAGAAGAGCGTCGAGGGACCGGCGTGGTCGGAGGGTCACCCGCTCTCGGAGGCCGCGAACCACCTCATCGCGGGCATGGTCCGCAAGGTCGGCGGGTTCACGTTCCAGGAGCTCAACCTCACGATCGAGGACATCCGCGACACCTCCGAGGTCGGCGCGGACCTGTCCTACGACTTCATCAACCGCCCCGCCTACCAGCACGCGCTCGCGACGGGGGACACGGAGTTCCTGCGCCTGACGCTGCGCACGTCGCTGGAGCTGGGCGTCGACCCGGCCTCCCTCGTGCACGCCCTGCAGAACCACGACGAGCTGACCTACGAGCTCGTGCACTGGGCGACGCGGCACGCCGAGGACGTCTACTCCTTCCGGGGACGCGAGACCACCGGTGCGGAGCTGGCCGAGACGATCCGCGCGGACCTCACGCGCCACCTGACGGGCGACGCCGGCCCGTACAACCAGGTGTTCACGACCAACGGCATCGCCTGCACGTCGGCCAGCGTCATCGCCGCGACCCGCGGGCACCGCGACCTCGACGCGCTGACCGAGGACGACGTCGAGCAGATCCGCCGCGCGCACCTGCTGATGGCCATGTTCAACGCGTGGCAGCCCGGCGTGTTCGCCCTGTCGGGCTGGGACCTGCTGGGCATGCTGCCGCTGCCCGCCGAGAGCATCCGCCCCCTGCTGACCAGCGGCGACACCCGCTGGATCGAGCGGGCCTCGCACGACCTCATGGGCGTCGCCCCCGAGGCGACGGTGTCCAGCTCGGGCGTGCCCGTGGGGCGCTCGCTGTACGGGACGATCCCCGAGCAGCTCGCGTCGGAGACGTCCTTCGTGCGCCGCCTCGCGGACGTGCTCGAGGTCCGCTCGCGCCACCGCATCGCCTCCGCGCGCCAGGTGGACATCCCCCAGGTCGCCCACCCGGCCATGCTCGTCATGGTGCACGCGCTGGACCCGGCCGACCACGACGGGCGCGAGGCCCTGCAGGTCACGGTGCTCAACTTCGGCGGCGAGACCATCGAGGGGACCGTGCGCTCGGAGACGTTCACGCCCCGCGTGCCCGTGCTCGACACGACGTCGGGCGCCGAGATCGGCTGGGTCGACGACCTGCAGAGCTTCGGCGTCTGGCTGGCGCCCTACGCGGGCATGTCGCTGCTGCTGTGCCCCGCCGATCCCGCGGCGGAGGAGCTGCGCTCGGGCCCGCAGGCGTGAGCACCGCCGCCGCGGGCGGGACCACGACGATCACGCGCGACGACGTGCTCGCCGCGCGGGCCCGGACCGCCGGCCGGGTGCGCCGCACGCCCGTGCTCCTCGGCGAGCAGCCGGGGAGCGCGGACGCCGGGGTCTGGCTGAAGTGCGAGCACCTCCAGCACACCGGGACCTTCAAGGCGCGCGGCGCACTGAACCGCCAGCTGGCGGCCGAGGAGCGCGGCGAGCTGGACCCGGCGGTGGGTGTCGTCGCGGCCTCGGGCGGCAACGCCGGGCTGGCCAACGCCTGGGCGGCCGCCTCGCTCGGCGTGCCGGCGACGGTGTTCGTCCCCGCCACGGCGCCGCGCGTGAAGGTGGACGGGCTGCGGCGCCTCGGCGCCCGCGTGCACCAGGTGGGCGCGGAGTACGCCGAGGCCTACGACGCGGCCCTGGAGCACGTCGTGAGCACGGGCGCGCTGTTCTGCCACGCCTACGACCAGCCGGACGTCGCCGCCGGGGCGGGCGTCCTCGCCGAGGAGCTGGCCGAGGACGTCGCCGACCTCGACGTCGTCGTCGTGGCCGTCGGGGGCGGCGGCCTCTTCGCGGGCGTGGCCGCGGCGCTGGCGGGACGCGCGCAGGTGGTGGCCGTGGAGCCGGTGACCGCCCCGACCCTGCACGAGGCCCTGCGGGCCGGCCGCCCCGTCGACGTCGCCGTGTCGGGCGTCGCCGCGGACGCGCTCGGGGCGCGCCGCCTCGGGCAGGTCGCCTTCGGCGTCGCCCGGCGCGTCGATCCCGTGAGCGTCCTGGTCGACGACGCGGCGATCACCGCGGCGCGCGCCGCGCTGTGGCGGGACTACCGCATCGCCGCCGAGCACGGCGCGGCGACCGCGTGGGCTGCGCTCACCAGCGGCGCGTGGACGCCGGCGCCGGGCGCGCGGGTGGCCGTCGTCGTCTGCGGCGCCAACACGGACGTCAGCACGCTGCACGGGCAGGACGCGGGGCCCGCGGTGACGTAGGAGTGCCCCCGGCAGGATTCGAACCTGCGACCGTCGGATTAGAAGTCCGGTGCTCTGTCCGCTGAGCTACGAGGGCCTGTCCGAGGGCACCCTACCGAGCGCTGGACCGCGCCCGGCTGGGACTCGACTAGCCTGGGGTCCGTGGCGGAATTCATCTATGTGATGCACAAGGCGCGCAAGGCTCACGGTGACAAGGTGATCCTCGACGACGTCTCGATGTCCTTCTACCCGGGGGCCAAGATCGGCGTCGTCGGGCCCAACGGGGCCGGCAAGTCGAGCGTGCTGAAGATCATGGCGGGCATCGACCAGCCGTCCAACGGTGAGGCGCGGCTGTCGCCGGGGTACACCGTCGGCATGCTGGCCCAGGAGCCCAAGCTCGACGAGTCCAAGACCGTGCTCCAGAACGTCCAGGACGGCCTCGGCGAGCTCAAGGTCAAGATGGACCGGTACAACGCGATCGCCGAGGAGATGGCGACCGCCTACACCGACGAGCTCATGAACGAGATGGGTGAGCTGCAGGAGGTGCTGGACCACGCCAACGCGTGGGACATGGACTCCCAGCTCGAGCAGGCGATGGACGCGCTGCGCTGCCCGCCGGGCGACGCCGACGTCTCCGTCCTCTCCGGCGGTGAGAAGCGCCGCGTCGCGCTGTGCAAGCTCCTGCTCGAGGCGCCCGACCTGCTGCTGCTGGACGAGCCGACCAACCACCTCGACGCCGAGAGCGTGACGTGGCTCGAGCAGCACCTCGCCAAGTACGCGGGTGCCGTCCTGGCCGTGACCCACGACCGGTACTTCCTCGACAACGTCGCCCAGTGGATCCTCGAGCTGGACCGCGGTCGCGCCTACCCCTACGAGGGCAACTACTCCACCTACCTGGAGAAGAAGGCCGCGCGTCTGGACGTGCAGGGCAAGAAGGACCAGAAGCTGCAGAAGCGGCTGAAGGACGAGCTGGAGTGGGTCCGCTCGAACGCCAAGGGCCGCCAGACGAAGTCCAAGGCGCGGCTGAACCGCTACGAGGAGATGGCCGCGGAGGCCGAGCGCACGCGCAAGCTCGACTTCGAGGAGATCCAGATCCCCGCGGGCCCCCGGCTGGGCAACGTGGTGATCGAGGCCAAGGACCTGAAGAAGGGGTTCGGCGACCGCACCCTCATCGACGGCCTCTCGTTCTCGCTGCCGCGCAACGGCATCGTCGGGGTCATCGGCCCGAACGGCGTCGGCAAGACGACGCTGTTCAAGACGATCGTCGGCCTCGAGCCCCTCGACAGCGGCAAGCTGCAGATCGGCGAGACGGTCAGGCTGTCCTACGTCGACCAGAACCGCGGCGGCCTCGACGGCACCAAGACGCTGTGGGAGACCGTCTCCGACGGCCTGGACTTCATCCAGGTCGGCAACCAGGAGATGCCCTCGCGCGCCTACGTGTCGGCCTTCGGCTTCAAGGGCCCGGACCAGCAGAAGCCCACCAACGTCCTCTCCGGCGGTGAGCGCAACCGGCTGAACCTGGCCCTGACGCTGAAGGAGGGCGGCAACGTCCTCCTGCTCGACGAGCCCACCAACGACCTCGACGTCGAGACGCTGGGTTCGCTGGAGAACGCGCTGCTGGAGTTCCCCGGCTGCGCCGTGGTCGTCAGCCACGACCGCTGGTTCCTGGACCGGGTGGCGACGCACATCCTCGCCTACGAGGGCACCGAGGAGGACCCCGCGAACTGGTACTGGTTCGAGGGCAACTTCGCGGGCTACGAGGCGAACAAGGTGGAGCGGCTGGGCCCCGACGCGGCCCGCCCGCACCGGGTGACGTACCGCAAGCTCACCCGCGACTGACCTGCACGACCCGGACGCCCGCGCACCTCTCGTGCGCGGGCGTCCGTCGTTCCACGGGGCGCCGTTCGCGGCCAGGCACGTCGGCGGTCCGGGCCTACGTGTCACCTCGCGGGCCGGCCGACGTCGGCGATGACCAGGTCGGTTCGGTCCCGGACCGCTTTGAGAGACTCAGACATGGACGTCCCGTCGATGATCGCAGGTGCCGCCATCGCGTCGGTGGTGTGGATCGGGCTCTGGCCGCGCAAGCGGGCCCGCGACGAGGGGGGTGCCCCTCCCCGCGACTGACGCCGGTCGGTGGCCGCGCGGTGCGCGACGCCTGCGTCGGCCGTCCGACCCGCCACCACGGTCAGCCGGAGCGACGTCGGCGGGTCGGGGACGTCGATCGAGGTCTGCTCGCCCGTCGGGGCCCGCTCACCGATCCGTCCGGTGCCGGCGACCAGGCCGGAGCTGATGCCCGCCGCGCGGGTGCGCCTCGCACCGTGCCGGGGCGGGAGTGCCGCGCACCACCCGTCAGCGAGGCAGGGCCGCGGTCTCGCCACCACGGGCACGGAGCACGCGCCGCCGCCGCGTCACCACCGCTCTCGCGGCGTGCCCGATCGAGAAGACCGCCACGAGGGCCCACAGGCGGTCCCACGCGAACTGCCGGACGACGACCTCGGCGACGAGGACCAGCAGCAGGCTGAAGGCCAACTCCGTCGCGAAGTCCCGGATCGTGGTGCGCACGACTCAGTGTCCCCGGCGACCTACCCGCGGGGCAAGGAGGCGGCGGCGCCGTCCACGAGCCGGCCGTCGCCTCCAACCGCGGGCGCTCAGCCGTCGGGCGACGCGGCCGTCCGGCGGGCGCCGCGCAGCCAGCGGGAGCCCGGTCCCTCGGCGGCTGCCTCGTCGGCGGGGTTGACCAGGCCGCACCGCTCGAGGGAGAGGCAGCCGCACCCGATGCACGCGGTCAGGGACGACTGCAGCGCCTGGAGTTCCCGCAGGCGGGCGTCGAGCAGCCCTTGCCAGCGCTCGCCGACGCGGGCCCAGTCCGACGTCGAGGGGGCACGGTCCGAGGGCAGGCTCGACAGGGCCCCGGCGATCTCGGCCAGCGACAGCCCGATGCGCTGACCGGCCGCGATCACGGCGAGCCGGCGCAGCACCGACCGGGGGAACCGCCGCCGGCCACCGGCGTCCCGCGCGGACGTGATCAGGCCGCGCTCCTCGTAGTACCGGACCGCGGGCACCGAGACGCCGGCCCGGGAGGCGACGGCACCGATGCTCAGCAGGTCGTCCGGCACAGGCCCGAGCATCCCTCGGTGAGGGCTTGACCTCAAGGGAGCTTGAGCAGGTGGAGTGCCGGCATGCGCATCACCCACGTCCAGCTGCCCGTGCCCGACCCGGTGGCCGCTGCCGCCTTCTACGTCGACGTGCTCGGCGCCCGGGCGGACACCGCCGCGGGGTGCGGCACCGGTGGTCCGTGCGCGACGACCGTGCGGCTCGGCGCGACGACGCTGGTGCTGGTCGAGGACGCCTCCGCGGACCCCTCGTCGCAGCACCTGGCGATCACCGTGCCCGGCGACGCCGGCCGGCGCGCCCACGACTGGCTGCGCGACCGGGTCCGCGTCCTGCCGCACGCCGGGCGGACGCTCCTCGAGGGAGCACCGTCGTGGAACTCGCAGTCGCTGTACTTCCGCGCCCCGGACGGGATGGTGCTCGAACTGATCGCCCGACGGCGGCGACCGCACCGGCTGGGGGCCAGCGTGTTCGGCCCCGACGCACTGCTGGGGGTCAGCGAGGTCGGGCTGGCGGTCCCGGACGTGCCGGTGGCCGCGGCACGGCTGGCCCGCACCTTCGGCCTGCAGCTCTTCGGTGACGCACCGTCGGCCGACTTCGCGGCGGTGGGCGACGACGACGGCCTCCTAGTGCTGGTGCGCTCCGGTCGCACCTGGTTCCCCACGCACGACGCCACGGCCCGGCCGGTGGCGGTCCACGTGCAGATCGACGGGGCACGTCCCGGCTCGACCGCCGTCAACGGGCTCGCGACCGTGACCGCGGGACCGCCTCGCGACGCTCCTCGAACTCCCGGCGTCCGGAGGCGCTCGAGCGTCGGCACGGGTGCCTGACCGCGCCGGTGCCCTCCACGCGCTCCCGCTCCTCGTCACCCGACGGGGACGACGCGCCGAGTCCGAGGGGCGTCGTCTCAGCGCCGGCGAGGGGGTGACGTCACGGGCGAGAGGCTCTGGGTGAAGAGGTCGTGCGCTGGTGGTGCCTGCTGGCGGGTCGCCCTGCCCCCGGGCGTTGCTCTGCGGCACAGTCGGAGACGTGCCCACCCCGGCGGAACGCCCCGTCCGTCGAGGACGACCCGCACCGCTCGGCCCCCCACAGGCTCCGGGCGTGGCGGGCGCGAGGTGGTGGCCGGCCCTCTCCGCCGCGGTCGTCCTGGCCCTGGTGTCGCTCGCCTCGATCGCCGCGGTCACGAGCCGGCTGCCGGGGGAGGGGATCGGGCTGCTGACGGCGTTCCGGAGCGTCAGCGAGGTGCTCAACGCGGGCGTGGTGTGGGCCGGGCTGGCGGTCCTGTCCGGCTGGCTCGCCCGGAGGCCGCTGCACGGCTCCCTGATGGGAGTCGTGGCCTCGCTCACGGCGCTGGTCGTGCACTACGGGGCCGGTCGACTGCTCGGCGTGTACGCGCCGGCCATCTGGGCGGAGAACGCCGCGTGGTTCGCGATCGCCGCCGTCGCGGGCGGGCCGCTGGGCGTGGTCGGGGCCGTCGCTCGGAGCCGGGGACCCCTGGGGCTGCCGGCTCGTCTCACCGTGCCCGTCGGGGCCCTCCTCGAGCCGTTCGTGCGAGGCGGTTTCACCGTCTCCGAGCACCTTCCGTGGCCCGACCGGGTCTCCGGCGCTCTGAGCGGTTCGGTGCTCGTCGCCGCCGGGGTGGCAGGTTCCGTCGTCGTCGTGGTCGGCGCGACGCGTGCGCCACGACGGACACGGCCCCGGTGGTCGTGACCACGACGCGGTGCAGGCCGGCGCGTGAGAGCGTGCGGGATGGCGATCGACCAGGAGCGGGTGCGAACGCTGCGGTGCCGCGGCCGTGGTCGAGCGCTGACCGTGGCGGGGGCTCTGACCTGCTGCTGCCTCCTCGTCGTCCTCCCCGTCCCGTCCGCCTCGGCCAGCTGCGCGGGCCCGCAGGAGCTGCAGGTCGAGCAGAGCCGACCCGGTCGAGCACCGTCGCCCACGGGGTCGGCGTCGCCGGTCCTGACCTCGGACGGCGACATCGAGGTGTCGGGGCGGGGTTTCGCCGACGGGTGCGACGACACCACCGGCGGGTGGGGGTGCGACGGGCCCCCGCCCGTCGTGCCGATGCGCGGGGTGGACCTCGTGCTCGAGCAGGACGGCACCACCTGGACCCTCGGGACGGCTGACGCTGCGGGCGGGGACGAGGGGTACGCCATCAGCTGGCGGGTGCGGGTGCCGGCGGGCGCCGCACCGGGCCCGGCCGTCCTGCGCGCCGCCACCGCCGACGAGGACGTCCTGGTCGACGGCTGAGTCACCGGGCGGACCGGGCGCGCCACCGCACACCCGGTCGGACGGCCCGTGTTACCACCGCATGACGTCTCCACCCCAGGTGTTGACCGCGCCGTGACGCGACGCCACCGTGGCGGGGGCGGTCGGCGGGACCGTCCGTCGAGCACCGGGAGCCAGCGTGAGCGCACCACCGTCCACCCCTCGCCCGGCGGTGGAGGTCAGGTCGCTGGACTGGGTGCCCCGCGCCGAGCGGCACGGCCGCGTCTGGCGGCAGGGCCCGTTCTGGTTCCTCGGGAACTTCCAGCCGTTCACGGTCGCCATCGGCCTGCTGGGCCCGGCCGTGGGTCTCTCGCTCGGCTGGACCGCCGTCGCGGGGATCTCGGGGATCCTCTTCGGCACCTTCTTCATGGCCTTCCACGCGACGCAGGGTGCGCGCCTCGGCCTGCCGCAGATGGTGCAGTCGCGCGCGCAGTTCGGCTACAGCGGCGTGCTCGTGCCTCTGGTCGGCACCCTCGTCACCTTCGTCGCGTTCAACGTCGTCGACACCGTCATCATCTCCGCCGGCCTGAACGGCATCTTCGGCTGGAACGCCGTCGCGGTCGGCATCACCATCAGCGTCGTCGCGACGGCGCTGGCGGTGTTCGGGCACGACTGGCTGCACCGCGCGTTCACGGTCCTGTTCTGGGTGTCGCTGCCCTTCTGGGTCGTCCTGACGGTGGGGATCCTCGCCGGGACGGCCGGCGGCAGCGACGCGCCCGACCCCGGCGGGGTCACGCTGAGCGGTTTCGTGGTCATGTTCACGGCGGCCGCCAGCTACAACATCACCTACGCGCCCTACGTCTCCGACTACTCCCGCTACCTGCCCGAGGACACCCGGCCGGCCGCGATCGTCCTGTCGGTGTTCTGGGGGGCGGCCGCGTCGCCGGCCTGGCTGATCCCCCTCGGGGCCTGGCTCGGTTCGCGGCTCGGCGCGACCGACGGCCTCGTGGGCCTGCACGACGCGGGCAACGCCGTCGTCCCGGCGCTCGGCAGCGTCCTGGCGGTCCTCGCGGTGCTGGCCCTGGTCGCGACCATGGGCCTGAACGCCTACAGCGGCATGCTCTCCCTCGTCACGGCCGTGGACGCGGTCCGTCGCGTCCCGCGGACGCGGGCCGTCCGCGTCGGCGCGATCCTCGTGCTCGCGGTGGTGTGGACGGTCGTCGGCGTGGGCCTGAGCGACGCGAGCGACGCGCTGAACACCGCGCTGCTGCTGATGCTCTACCTGCTCGCGCCGTGGACGGCGGTGAACCTCGTCGACTACTTCTTCGTCCGCCGCGGCCACTACGCGATCCCCGACCTGTTCACCCCCGACGGCGTCTACGGCCGCTGGGGCGGGCGGGGACTGACGGCGTACGCGGTCGGGCTCGCGCTCGAGATCCCCTTCATCGCGGTGCCCGGCGCGTTCACGGGGCCGGTCGCCGCGGCGCTGGGCGGGGTCGACGTCGCGGTCGTCGTGGGCCTCGTCGTCCCGGGTGTCCTCTACCTGCTGCTGGGCCGCGGCCTCGACCGCGGCGCCGAGCGGGCCGCGGTCGAGCGCGGCGACGTGGTCCTCGCGCAGGCGGACCGCGCCGCCTGACGGCCGGCCCGCCGCGCGGCGCCGGCGTCCGGCACGATGGTGGCCCGGGCGGTGCGCCCGCTCGCCCCGGGCCCCGAGGAGGACACGTGCCGGTCGCCGGTGCCGCGCTGCGGCGGATGGGTTTCCTCACCATCGGCTCCTTCGACCTGGACGACCCCGGCCCGGGCCACGAGAGCACCCTCGCGGTCATCGAGCTGGGGGAGCGGCTGGGCTTCGACAGCGCCTGGCTGCGGCACCGGCACTTCCAGCCGGGCATCTCCTCGCCCGTCGCCATCATGGCCGCCGCGAGCCAGCGCACGTCCCGCATCCACCTCGGCACGGCGGTGACGCCGCTGGGCTGGGAGAACCCGCTGCGCCTGGCCGAGGACCTCGCCACCGTCGACGTGCTGTCCGGTGGGCGGGTCGAACCGGGCGTCAGCGTCGGCCCGCCGATGCGGTTCGACGACGTCCGGGACGCGCTGTACCCCGACACGGCGGACCAGGAGGACTTCGGCTACGAGCGCGTGCTGCGCCTGCACCGCTTCCTGCGCGGCGACCCCGCCAGCCGGTTCGCGGGGACGCAGGGCATCGAGGTGTTCACCGACGTGGTCACGCCGCACTCGCCCGGGCTCGCCGACCGCCTCTGGTACGGCGGGGTGAGCGTGCGCTCGGCCACCTGGGCCGGCGAGCAGGGCCTGAACCTGCTGACGTCCAGCGTCGTGCGCTACGAGGGCGCCGAGACCGCGGCCGACCCGGACGACCCGGCCGAGTACGACTTCGCCCGCCTGCAGGCGGCGCAGCTGCAGGCCTACCGCGCGGCCCACCCGGACCCGGCGGCGGCCCGCACGTCGCAGGGGCTCGTGGTCGTCCCCACCGACTCCGCGACGCCGGCCCAGCGGGCGAAGTACACCGCCTACGTCGACGCGCGCACGCCGCGCACCGTCCGGCCGCAGGGACCCGGCCGCCTGCTCTTCGCGCCCGACCTCCTCGGCCCGTCGGAGCAGATCGCGGAGCGGTTGCAGCAGCACGCGGGGTACCGCGAGGTCGACGAGGTCGTCTTCGCCCTGCCGTTCGGCTTCGCGCACGAGGACTACGTGCAGATCCTCACCGACACCGCCGCGCACCTCGGGCCGGCGCTGGGGTGGTCGCCTTCCTGACCCGCTCCGCGCCCGGCGGGCCACCCGTGGGTCATGCTCGACGGCGTGGAGGTCTCCGGGGTGACGGTGGACGAGGTGCGCGAGCGGCTCGCCCACGTCCGGTGGATCGGCGGTGGCAGCGGCGCGGGCAAGTCCACGGTGACGCGGGCGCTGGCGCAGCGGTGCGACCTCCGGGTCCTCGACACCGACGCCGCGATGGCGGACCACGCCCGGCGCGCCCGCCCGGACCGGACGCCTGCGCTGCAGCGCTTCCTGGCCGCCGGGCCCGACGAGCGGTGGCTGGGCCGGACGCCCGCCGCGATGCTGGAGGACTTCCCCTGGTTCCGCGGTGAGGGGTTCGGGCTCCTCGTCGAGGACCTCCTGGCCCTGCCGGCGGACCGTCCCGTCCTCGTCGAGGGCTTCCGGCTGCTGCCCGACCTCGTCCAGCCGCTGCTGGCGCGCCCCGGCAGGGCCGTGTGGCTCCTGCCCACCCCGACGTTCCGCCGCACCGCGTTCGAGGCCCGCGGCGGGCTGTGGACGGTCGCCGGCAGGACGAGCGACCCGCCCCGCGCGCTGGCGAACCTCCTCGAGCGCGACCGCCTGTTCACCGAGCGGCTGCACGAGCGGGTGCGGGCGCTGGGGCTGGCGCACGTGCCGGTCGACGGCTCCCGCGACCTCGCCGGGCTCGTCGAGGACGTCGCGGTGCGGCTCGGCCTGACCTGAGCGGACCGGCCTGCGGGGACCGGCCCCCGTCAGGGGGAGTCGGGCAGGACCACGGGCGCCAGCTCGGCGAAGCGGTCACCGGGGCCGGGGTTGCCCGGGGCGCTCGCGCCGCCCAGCTGGTGCACCACGCCCCAGACGGCGTTCAGCCCCGTCGTCACGGCGCCCTCGGCCCAGCCCGGGGTGAAGGAGATGTCGTCGCCCGCGAGGAAGATGCCGCGCTGCGCCGCCGGCAGGCCGTCCTGGACGAAGTGGGAGAACAGCCGCTGCTGGTAGCGGTAGTGCCCGGGCAGGTTCCCGCGGAACGCCCCCATGAAGTGCGGTTCGCGCTCCCACGAGATCGTGATGGGTTCCCCCAGGACGTGGGAGGCGATGTCGAGGCCGGGGTAGATCTGCGCGAGCGAGTGCAGCATGAGCCGCACCCGCTCGTCGGTCGGCAGGGCCAGCCACTTCAGCGCGTCGTCGTTCCAGGTGTAGCTCAGGCAGAGCACGGCGGGGCGGTCGGCCGCCGCCGGGTCGTCGACGCCGTCGCCGCCGTCGAGCAGGTAGGTGCCGCGGGTCATCCGGTCCGTCAGCGTCGTGCTCATCACGTGCCGCCCGGTGTCCGGGTCGACGTCGCGCCAGAACGGCCGGTCGACGAGGACGAACGTCTTGGAGGACTGCATGTAGTGCGAGCGCTCCATCGCCATCCACAGGTCGTGGGAGAACAGCGCCTCGTCGGTGTCGATCCCCGCGGACAGCAGCCACGACTGGCACGTGGTGATGACGGCCTCGTAGGGGCGTTCGGTGCCCCAGCGGTCCAGCACCAGCAGCCGGCCGTCGTCGCCGCGGCGGATGCGCCGCACCCCGGGCCGCGGCGAACCGCCGTGCAGCGACTCCAGCGACGTCCCCGCCGGCCAGTGCGCGACGTCGGCGGGGGCGTGGCGCCACAGCGCCAGCGGGACGCTCTGCGCCCCGCCGAGGATCCGCTGGTGCTGGTCGTCGGCGTCGGTGTGGATGACGCGGAGGATCTCGAGCATCGAGTTCGGGAAGTCCGTGTCCCAGCCGCCCGTGCCGAAACCCACCTGGCCGAACGTCTCGCGGTGCCCGAAGGGCAGCTGCGAGAACGCCTTCGACGCCGACACGAAGCCGTAGAACGTGACCTCGTCCAGCCGCGGGACCGTCCGGTTCCAGATCTCCTTGATGCGCGGCAGGTCGCGGTCGCGGATCGCCTGCTGCATGGCCTCCAGCTCGGCGCCCTCGGTCAGCGCGTCGCGCCACGCCTGCGCCACCTCGCCGAACAGCGGCGGCAGGTCCGCCGCCGTCTCGGCGTAGTGGGCGCGGCCGCCGAGCTCGATGACCGTGCTGGGCGTCTGCGGCGCCAGGGGGTTGGGGAAGGGGCTGGTCCGCAGGCCGAGCTCCTCGACGTAGTGGAAGAACGCCCGGCCCGACCTGGGGAACCGCATGCCGCCCAGGTCGGCCACCGCGTCGGGGACGCCCGGGAACGCGGCCGAGCGCAGCCGCCCGCCGATCTCGCCGGCCTCGTACACGACCGGCCGCAGACCCAGCTTCATCAGCTCGTGGGCGGCGACCAGCCCGGACATGCCGGCGCCCACGACGGCCACCTCGGTGCCGAGCCGGTGCGGCGGGACGCTGCCGAGGCCCGCGGGGGAGGCGAGGTAGTCGTCGTAGGGGAACGGGAAGTCGGGCACCAGCATCGTGATCGGTGCCGGTCCGTGCCCCTGCGCGGGCGTTCCCGTGGGCAGCGTCACGAGCGGGCGGCCGCGCTGTTCAGCGCCAGCACCGAGAGGATCTCGTAGGCGACGTGGGCCGCGGCGATGCCGGTGATCTCCGCGTGGTCGTAGGCGGGGGCCACCTCGACGATGTCCGCCCCGACGACGTTCGCGCCGACCAGCCCGCGCAGGGTGTGCAGCAGTTCGCGGCTCGTGAGGCCGCCCGCCTCGGGCGTGCCCGTGCCGGGGGCGTGCGCGGGGTCGAGGACGTCGATGTCCACGGAGACGTAGACGGGCGCCCCCTCGAGCCGGCGCCGCATGCGCTCCACGGCCCGTGCGGTCCCGTCGGTCTCGTAGTCGTCGGCGCGGATGACGGAGAACCCCAGGAGCGCGTCGTCCTCGAGGTCCTGCTCGCTGTAGAGGGGCCCGCGCGTGCCGAGGTGGACGCTGCGCTCGAGGTCGACGAGCCCCTCCTCGCTGGCGCGGCGGAACGGGGTGCCGTGCGTGTAGGGCGCCCCGAAGTAGGTGTCCCACGTGTCGAGGTGGGCGTCGAAGTGCACGACCGCGAGCGGCCCGTGCTGCGAGGCCAGCGCCCGCAGGGCGGGCAGCGCGAGCGTGTGGTCGCCGCCCAGGGCCAGCAGCGTGGACCCGTCCTCGGCGAGCCCGCGCAGCCCGGCCTCGGTCGTGGCGAGCGCCTCGGTGATGTCGAAGGGGTTCAGCCCGAGGTCGCCCGCGTCGGCGACCTGCTGGGTGCCGAACGGCGCCGTCGAGAGGGCCGGGTTGTAGGGGCGCAGCAGCTTCGAGGCCGCGCGGATGTGCCCCGGGCCGAAGCGCGCGCCGGGCCGGTAGCTGACGCCCGTGTCGAACGGCAGCCCGACCACGGTGACGTCGGCGCGCGAGACCTCGTCCAGCCGCGGCAGCCGGGCGAACGTCGGGGGACCGCCGTAGCGGGGGACCCGCGTGGCGTCGACGGGGCCGCGGGGCGTCGCGCGGGGGGCTTCGGGGCTCATCGGTCCTCGCTGGGTCGGGCGGGTCGGCGTCGGGCGGCGCCCGGGGGCGCCGGAGCCACCCTCGCCGGGCGCGGACCGGCGGTCAAACCTGTCCGCACCGTCACCGCGGCGACGCCCGCGGGCCCACCGCCTCCCGGCCGGGCGAGCGCGAGCCCGTGGGCGGGGAGGCTCCCGCCGTGGGCAGGTGGCCGATGAGCAGGTCCAGCGTGCCCTGCAGGTGGACCCGCCCCAGCGCGGCGGGCAGGACGAGGCTGCGGGCCCGGCCGAGGACGCCGTCCCACGTCGACGTGCGCACGCGGACGGGGTCGCCGAGGTTGCTGAGCACCTGCACCGAGCGGAACCGGCGCAGGACCGTGACGGGAGCGCCGGAGCGCCAGCGCTGCAACCCGACCGACGGACCGTCGCAGCACTCGAGGCGGCGGACGCCGTCCTCGTCGACCGCGGCGAGCGCCCCCCGGACCACGGCCCGGGCGTCGAGCCGGGTGTCCCGCACGAGCGCGTCGACGTTCGCGCGGCGTTCCCGGTCGTCGCCGGGCAGACCGCGCCGGCCCCCGCGCGGGACGCCGGCCTGCGGAGGGCCGGACCCCGGCTGCACCTCGTAGAGCAGCGTGCCGGGACCGAAGCAGTGCGGGGCCCCGCCGGGGACGAGCACCGTGTCGCCCGCGCTGACCGGCAGGGGCTCCAGGACCGAGCCCACGTCGTCGGCGAGCAGGCCGCGGCGTAGCTCCTCCGCCCCCGTGCCGTCGCGGACCCCGCACCACGCCGTGGCCCCGGAGGCCGCCGCCAGGACGTGCCAGGTGCCCGTGGGGCCGGCTGGCCCGGCGGTGCGGGTCGCGGGGGCGGGGCGGACGTGGACGGGCAGGGCGGCGCTGCCGTCGACGAAGGTGACCGCGAGCGGGAAGCGCTCGCCGCACCAGCCGGGCCCCACGAGAGCCGCGGGATCCTCCTCGACGAGGCTCTGCAGCGTCCGCCCGGCCAGCGCGCCCTCGCTGACCACCGCTCCGTCCGGGTCGCCCACCTCGGTGGAGTCTAGGACGGGGCCGTCGGGCAGCCCGCTGCGGCCCAGCACGTCCGCGATCGCACGACCTCCCCGGTCGCCCGTCCGGGCCGTGCTGCCGAGCCGCAGCGGGTACCAGATCACAGGATCGGGTTGCCGCCCGTGACCGCGACGCGGGCGCCGGACACGTAGCTGCCGTCGTCCGAGCCGAGGAGGACGTACACGGGGGCGAGTTCCGCGGGCTGACCGGGACGGGCCAGCGGCACCTGCTGGCCGAAGGTCTCGACCTGCTCCTCGGGCATCGTCGAGGGGATCAGCGGCGTCCAGACGGGACCCGGCGCCACGCTGTTCACGCGGATGCCCTTCTCCCCCAGCAGCTGGGCCATCGAGGCGCACATGTTGGCGATGCCGGCCTTGGTGACCGAGTACGGGATCAGCGTCGGCTTGGGCATGTCCGAGTTCACGGAGCTGGAGCCGATGATGGCCGAGCCGGGCCGCATGTGCGGCACGGCGGCCTTGCTGAGGTGGAAGAACGCGCTGAGGTTGGTGGCGAGGGTGAAGTCCCACTCCTCGTCGGGGATCTCCTCGAGGGAGTCGTGGCTCATCTGGAACGCGGCGTTGCTCACGAGCACGTCGACGCGGCCGAACTCCTCGACCGCCTTGCCGATGATGGAGCGGCAGTGCGCGGGGTCCGAGACGTCGCCGGGGACGAGCACGGCCTTGCGGCCGGCCTTCTCGACCCACGACGCGGTCTCGCGGGCGTCCTCGTCCTCGGACAGGTAGCTGATGAGCACGTCGGCGCCCTCGCGGGCGTAGGCGATCGCGACGGCCCGGCCGATGCCGGAGTCGGCCCCCGTGATGACGGCGGCCTTGCCGGTCATCTTGCCGCTGCCGCGGTAGCTGTCCTCGCCGTGGTCGGGCTTCGGCGTCATCTGCGTTGTCTCACCCGGCGGCCGCTGCTGCTGGGCCGGCTGGGACGTCTGCTCGGACTGCTCGGACACGGTTCCTCCTGGGGTCGGGGTGGTCACCCGTCCGGCTACCCGATCCGCTGCCCGTCACACGTCCGGGCGCCGTCGGCCTGGCCCGGAGCTTCACCCAGCGCCCGCGCCGGCCGATGGAACCCGAGGCGACGACGCCACCCTCCCCGACAGGACGGCCTTCCCATGACCTCCCGGCTGCGCGACCTCCGGGTCGCCTCCAAGCTGTTCGCCAGCTTCGGCATCGTCTGCGTCCTGCTGGCCGCGGTCATCGGGCTGGGGGTGGTGCGGCTGGGGCAGTCGCAGGCCGCCCTGGACACCATGACGACCTCCGGTGTCGCGTCCGTGACGTCCATCGGGCAGGTGCGGGCCTCCTTCATCCAGCTCCGCCTGGACCTGGCGAACATCGCCATGTCGCCGAACGCCGAGGAGCGGGCGAAGGCCACCGAGACGCTCGCCGCGGACGACGCCGTCGTGGACGCGGCCTGGGCCGAGTACCTCACGACGAACCCCGGCACCACGCCGGCCCAGCGGCAGGTGTTCGTCGACGCGCTCGCCACGTACCGGACGGGCCGCGAGACCATGCTGCCGTTCGCCCGGGCCGGGGACGTGGCGGGCTTCTACGCGCAGCGCGCGAAGGTCGCCAACGCCGTGTCGAAGGAACTCGTCGCCTCGCTCGCCGACATGACCGCGACGGAGTCCGCGGCCGCCCAGGCCATCTCGGCCGACGGGGCGGCCCGCTACCGGGAGTCGGTCGTCGCGCTGCTCGCCCTCGGGGGGGCGGCGGTCGCCGCGGCCGTGCTGCTCGCCGTCGCCGTCTCCCGCTCGATCGCCCGTCCGCTCGCGGAGACCGTGCAGGTCGTCCAGGGCATGGCGGACGGCCGCCTGGACCAGCGCGTGCACCACGTCAGCCGTGACGAGGTGGGTCAGCTGGCCACCGCGACCAACGCGACCGTCGAGCGGCTGTCCGACCTGCTGCGGACCATCGCGGGCAGCGCGACCACCCTCGCCGCCTCGTCCGAGGAGCTGACCACCGTCGCGACCCGGCTGTCCGCCGGCGCCGAGGAGTCCTCGGCCCAGTCGCAGGTCGTCTCGGCCGCCACCGAGGAGATCGCCGCGAACATCGGCACGGTCGCCGCCGCAGGGGAGGAGATGACGTCCGCGATCCGCGAGATCGCCACGTCGACCTCCGAGGCGTCGGCCACGGCGGCCACCGCGGTGCACTCCGCGCAGACCGCGGGGGACACGATCGCCCGCCTCGGCTCCTCCAGCCGCGAGATCGGCGACGTCGTCAAGCTCATCACCTCGATCGCCGAGCAGACGAACCTGCTCGCCCTCAACGCGACCATCGAGGCTGCGCGGGCCGGGGACGCCGGCAAGGGGTTCGCGGTCGTCGCGGGGGAGGTCAAGGAACTCGCCCAGCAGACCGCCCGCGCCACCGAGGACATCGTGGCGCGCGTCAACGCGACGCAGGCCGACGCCACCGACGCGGCCGCGGCCGTGGCGGGCATCGCCGACGTCATCGAGCGCATCGACGGCCTGCAGTCGACGATCGCCGCCGCCGTGGAGGAGCAGTCGGCCACCACGGCGGAGATGGTCCGCAACGTCACCGAAGTGTCCACGGGCAGTCAGGAGATCTCGCGCAACATCGCCGGGATCGCCGGCGCGGCGGCGCAGACCACCTCGGGCGCCACGCACACCGCCGCGACCGCGGCGGAGGTCTCGCGCACGGCGGCCGGGCTGCAGCAGCTCGTGTCCGGCTTCCGCTTCTGACGTCCCGCCCGGCCGGGGCGACCCGGCCGGGCGACCTCGTCGTGGTCGCTCAGGCGCGGGCGCCGCGCGGGGGGATGACGCGGTTCTCCCGCAACCGGGCGAGCAGTTCGCGGTAGCGGTCCTCGGAGTCGAGGCAGTCGCCGAACCCGGCCTGGCGCAGCTTCACGGTGGAGCTGACGTTGTCGAACCCGGAGTTCCAGATGAAGTCGGCGAACGGCCACTGCACGAGGTCCGCGAACGGCGTCGGGCGCAGTCCGTACCGCTCGACGAGCCGGCGCCACACGGGTTCCTTGTCCGACATCGTGTCCACGAGCGGCGCGGTCAGCGGGTGGCCGACGTCGACCCCGAAGTCCTCGGCCAGCAGGGGCCACAGGTTCGCCCACCGGTACTGGTCGCCGTTGGTGACGTTGAACACCTGACCGTCGGCGTGCGGGCTGCGGCCGGCCCACACCGTGGCGCGGGCGAGGAGCTCCGCGTCCGTGGACTGGTAGAGCGCCTCGTACGCCGCGCGGCTGCCGGGGAACGACAGGGGGAGACCGGCTGCGGCGCAGACGCTCCCGTAGACCGCGATCGCCATCAGCAGGTTCATGGGGTTGCCGGTGGCGTAGCCCAGCACGGCCTCGGGGCGCAGCATCGTCACGGCGAAGGAGTCCCGGGCCCCGCGCTCGCGCAGCACGTCCTCCTGCGCGTAGTAGAAGTTCGGCGCGAGCAGCCGCGGGTCGCTCTCCTTGGCGGGCGTCCGGAAGCCGCCCAGGTGCGCGCCGTACGCCTTGCCGCCCTGGTAGAGGGTGACGTGCTCCAGGTGCCCGCCGGCCTGCGCGAGGTCGAGGGCGCCCTGCAGCAGGGCCACGTTCGGGGCGACGAGCTCGGCCGGCGGCCCGGCCTCGACGTAGGCCGCGAACACCAGGTGCGTCACGTCGCCGACGCCTCCGAGCGCGTCGGGCGCGGGGTCGGAGAGGTCGACCGCGCGGTGCTCGACGCCGTCCGGCAGGTCGCCGGGGGCGCGACGCGACAGCCCGACGACGCGGTGGCCGAGGCGGGCGTGCTCGATCGCGACGTGGCGGCCGATGACCCCGCCGACGCCCGCCACGACGACGGTGCCGACGGCGCGCTGGTCCGGGGAGCTGTCCTGGATCGTCATGGGGAACCTGTACCCGCCCGCC
>NZ_JAAALN010000099.1 GCF_009906795.1 Kineococcus siccus | reverse complement strand
GTGCCGCCCGCTCCGCCCCCGCGATCGGCCGGCACGGTGAGCGCGGGCGCGCGCGAGCGCCGCGACGTCGAGCGGCGCACGACGAGCTCGGGCTCGAACACCACCTGCTGCGCGGGCCGGCCCTCGACCTGGGCGAGCAGCAGCTCCACGGCCGTGCGGCCCAGCAGCTGCCGGGGCTGGCGCACCGAGGTGAGCGGGACGCTGGCCGTCGCGGCGAAGCCGATGTCGTCGTAGCCGACGATCGCGAGGTCGTCGGGCACGCGCACCCCCCGCCGGACGCACTCGTTGAGCACGCCGAGGGCCAGCAGGTCGTTGGCGCAGAAGACCGCGGTGGCGCGCGTGGCCGGCGGGTCCCCGAGCAGCCGCGCCGCGGCCTGGGACCCGGCCCGCACCGACATCCCGCTCGAGTGCACGTCCACCACGTCGCCCCCGGCCGCGGACCGGAGGCCGTCGCGACGGTCGTCGACCTGCCGCAGCCCGGGCGGGACGCCGACGAACGCGATGCGCCGGTGCCCGGCCCCGAGCAGGTGCTCCCCCGCGAGCCGCCCGCCGAGGACGTCGTCGACCGCCACGGACGGGTGCTCGGGGACCGCGGCGACGCGGTCGACGAGGACGAGGGGCGTCCCGTGGGCCCGCACGTCGCGCAGCGCGGCCGTCGGGGCGCCGCTCACGGGGGTCAGCAGCACCCCCAGCACCCGCTGCTGGTCGAGGCGGTGCAGGTGGCGCGCCTCCCGCTCGGCGGAGTTGGCGCTGTTGCACATGACGACCAGCGCGTCGTGCTGCTCCGCGAGCTCCTCGGCCCCGGCGATCACGTCGGTGAAGAAGGGGTTGGCGACGTCGAGCACGACCATCGCGATGGTCCGGCTGACCCCGGCCCGCAGCTGCCGCGCCGACTCGTTGCGGACGAAGCCGAGCTCGTCGATCGCCTGCTGCACCCGCGTCCGCAGCTGCTCCGACACGACCTCGGGGCGGTTCAGGACGTTGCTGACCGTGCCCAGCGAGACCCCCGCCCGCCGGGCCACCTCCTTGACGGTCGCCACGTGCTCAGCGTCCCACCCCGCCGCGGCTCACCGCGGGACCGGAGCGGCCGGGTCGAGGACCTCGCCGTAGCGGCCGGCCTCGATCTCCTGCAGCGTCCGGCCCTGGGTCCGCGGGGCGAACGCGGTGCCGACGACGAAGGAGACGACGAGCAGGCCGATCATGATGGTGCCGACGAACGGGACACCGCGCTGCGTCAGCAGGACCGGGAACCCGTAGCTGACGAGCCCCACCGCGCAGCGGGCCACGAAGAACAGCACCCCCTGGGCGCTCGCGCGGTAGGGCGTGGCGAACAGCTCCGAGGTCCACACGCTGTAGAACGCCTGCGCACCGATCCCCGCCGCGAGGCCCCACACGACGGCGTAGCCCAGCAGGGTGGGCAGCGACCCGTCGGCGAACACGAGCAGGACCCAGGCCACGACGCCCATCCCCGCGCCCAGCGCGTACAGGGCACGCCGGCTGACGCGGTCGCCGTACCTCATGAACCCGAAGGCCGTCGCCAGCACCGTGCACACCCAGACGAGCACCTGCAGCAGGTTCTGCTCGGTGCTGCTCGTGACGCCGGCCGCCGCGTAGACGCGGGGCATGAAGATGCCCGCCTGGCCGGCGACGATCCCCCAGAACGCGTAGACGCCCAGGAGGAAGAGCAGCGCGCTGACGTTGGCGCGACGGGAGAACAACCCCCGCAGCCCGCTCCCCGAGGCCCGCAGGGAACCGGCGGCGGACGCGGCCCGGTCGTCCTTCCAGATCGCCGACTCCGACAGCCCCTGGCGCACCCACCAGGTGACGGCGGCGACGACGAAGAGGTGCAGGAAGATGATCCGGTTCCCCAGCAGCCCGAGGGGACCGAGCGCCACCGCGAGGGAGAACCCGATGACCGGCCCCAGCGACCAGGCCAGCTGGGCGGTGCCCACGTGCCGGGCGCGCGCGTCCGCCGGCGCCTCCTCCGCGATGTAGGTCCACGACGCCGGGACTCCCGCGCCGACGGCGATGCCCGTGAGGACGAAAGCGACGAGGAGCATCGAGTAGCTGACGGCGAAGGCCGCGAGCAGCACGCCGACCATGTACAGGACGAGGTCGTAGGTGTAGATGAACTTCCGGCCGAGCCGGTCGCACAGCGGTCCACCGACCGCCGCCCCCACCGCCGCGCCGAAGGCGTTGGCCGAGACCGCCGCCAGCACGCCGACCGCTGCGTCGCTCACCCCGAAGCGCTCCTGCCAGGCGGTCAGGCTCACCGCGATCGCGATGATCGAACCGGCTTCGATGTAGTTCGACATGGCGACGGACGTGGTCGCCTTCCACCCCGTGGTGGAACGGGCGCCGATGGGCACGGGATCTCCTCGTCGAGCGTGCGGGGACAGTACGAGTGGTGCGTCTCGGGGGCGGGAGTGGGATCAGGCGGGACCGCGGTGGTGCTCGCCGGCCGCCAGCTCCTCCTCGGCCCGTCCCGGCAACCGCAGGACGGCGGTGGTGCCCGCGGGCACGGTGACGTCGACCGCGAGGTCGCCGTCCTCGAGGCGCCAGTGCACGGCCAGCGTGCCGTGCGGCGTGTCGAGCGACCCGCGCGCCCAGGTGAGGCCGCCCCCGGGCTGCGGGGCGACGAGCGAGCGCGCGTACCCGGGCTCCAGAGGGGCGAGACCCGCGATCGTGCGGTGCATCCAGTCCGCGACCGCGCCCAGGGCGTAGTGGTTGAAGCTCGTCATCTGGCCCGGGTTGATCGACCCGTCCGGCAGCATCGAGTCCCAGCGCTCCCACACCGTGGTGGCGCCCATCGTCACGGGGTACAGCCACGACGGGCACTCGCGCTCCATCAGCAACCGGTAGGCCACGTCGAGGTGGCCCGTGCTGGACAGGGCGCCGGTGACGAACGGGGTTCCCGCGAACCCCGTCGAGACGCGGTGGCCCGCCTGCTCGGCGAGCTCGGCGAGCCGGTTCCCGGCCCACTCCCGCTGCGCTCCCCCGAGCAGTCCGAACTCGATCGCGAGCGCGTAGACCGTCGCGCAGTCGCTCGTGACCCGGCCGTCGGCGTCGACGTAGTGCTCACCGAAGGCCGTGTGCACGCGCCGCGCGAGCTCCTCGAACCGCGAGGCGTCCTCGGTGCGGCCGAGCAGGCGGGCGGCCTGCGCTGTCGTCGTCGCGGAGCGGTGCAGGCAGGCGGTCGCCACGACGCCCGTGTCGGCCTTGGCGGCGGCCGGGGCGTCCGGCGGGGCGTCGGGGTCGAGCCAGTCCCCGAACTGGAAACCCGTGTCCCACAACCCCGTCGGGGACAGCAGCGTCGCGACCCGGTCGACGTGCGCCGTCATGGCCGGGTAGTTCTCCGCGAGCAGCTCGTCGTCGCCGTAGGCCTGGTGCAGCGCCCACGGCACCCAGACGGCGGCGTCGGACCACAGCGCGGTGCTGTCCGCGCCGGAGAACTCAGGCGGGTGCTCCATGAACTTGAGCACGTCGGGGACGACGAACGGGACGAGGCCGTCGTGCGCGCGCTGCTCGGCGTCGAGGTCGCGCAGCCAGTCGCGCAGGAAGTCCTGGACGTCGAAGAGGTAGGCCGCGGTCGGCGCGAAGGCCGCCAGGTCCCCCGTCCAGCCGAGCCGCTCGTCGCGCTGGGGGCAATCGGTCGGGACGTCCAGGACGTTCCCCCGCGTCCCCCAGACGACGTTGCGGTGCAGCTGCTCCAGCAGGTCGTCGGAGCACGCGAACTCCCCCGTGCGCCGCAGCTGCGAGTGCACGACGACCGCCTCGAGGTCCCCGGCCCGCAGCTCCCCGGGCCAGCCCTCGACCTCGGCGTAGCGGAACCCGTGGAAGGTGAGCGTGGGCTCGAACACGTCGACGCCGCCCGACAGCGTGAACGTGTCGGTCGCCTTCGCCGACCGCAGGGGACGAACCCCCAGCTCGCCGTGCTCGAGCACCTCGGCGTGGCGCAGGGTGATGACCGAGCCCGCCTCGCCCTGCACCGTGAACCGGAGCCAGCCCACGAGGTTCTGCCCGAAGTCGACGAGCGTCCGCCCCGACGGCGACGTCCAGACCTCCTTCGCGGGCAGCGCCTCCTGCCGCCGCACGGGCGGGCCGACGTGCTCGGTCAGCACCGAGGTGTCGAACTCGAGCGCCCGCACCCCGCCCCACCCGTCGCGGCTGCCCGCCGGGGAGGCCCACGACGGGTCGTGGCGCCGCGCGTCGGTGCTCTGGCCGTCGTAGAGGTCGTTGGCGGTCACCGCCGAGGCGTGCGACTCCCACGCGGTGTCCGTCACGACGACCTGCGTGGCGCCGTCGGCGAACTCGACCTCGAGCTGCGCGAAGCCGCCGAGGTCGTCGCCGTAGAAGGCCCCGCGACCGCTCCAGCCGAGCCGCCCG
Source organism: Kineococcus siccus (assembly GCF_009906795.1). Classification (GTDB taxonomy): domain Bacteria; phylum Actinomycetota; class Actinomycetes; order Actinomycetales; family Kineococcaceae; genus Kineococcus; species Kineococcus siccus. The sequence continues at coordinate 11,248 of NZ_JAAALN010000099.1, read as the reverse complement.
CGCGACCAGCCGTTGCCGAGCGCGAGCCCCAGCACGTGCTCGCCGCCGCCCGACAGCGCGGCCGTCACGTCGTGCGTGCGGTAGCGCAGCCGCCACTCGTAGCTGCTCCAGCCGGGGCTGAGCACGTCCTCGGACACGGGCCGGCCGTCCAGGTGCGCCTCCACCACGCCGCGGGCCGTGACGTGCAGGACCGCGCGCCGCACCTCGCCGTGGCCCTCGTCGAGGGTGAAGCGGCGCCGCAGGAGCGGCGCCCCGTCGTGGTCGGCGTCGGCGGCGATCATCGTGGCCTGCCAGCTGGGCATGGTTCCTCCGTGCGTGGGTGCCCGGCCGGGGACGGCGCCGGGGCGACGGGGCTTGAGACGTTTCACGAGGCGACCTCCCGACCCTAGGAGCCGCACCGAGCGCGGGTCAACGGGTGTCGGCGGGCGAGCGGCGAAGCGTTGTGAAACGTGTCAACCTGTCGCTACCGTGAGCGCAGCCCCCGACGGAGTGAGGTCCCCATGACATCCCAGGAAGCGGTGCTGACGGCTCTGCGCCGGCAGACCATCGAGCTGCCCTCGTGGGCGTTCGGCAACTCCGGGACGCGGTTCAAGGTGTTCGGCACGCCCGGGACCCCGCGCGACCCGTTCGAGAAGGTCAGCGACGCGGCGCAGGTGCACCGGTACACCGGGATCGCGCCGCGGGTGTCGCTGCACGTCCCGTGGGACCGGGTGGACGACTACGGCGAGCTCGCCGCGCACGCGGCCGACGTCGGCGTCTCGATCGGGATGGTCAACTCCAACCTCTTCCAGGACGACGAGTACAAGTTCGGCTCGCTCACGCACCCCGACCCGGCCGTGCGGGCCAGGGCCGTCGCCCACCACGCCGAGTGCGTCGACGTGATGCGCGCGACGGGGTCGAAGGAGCTCAAGCTCTGGCTGCCCGACGGCACGAACTACCCGGGCCAGGACGACCTCCGCGACCGCCAGGACCGCCTCGCCGAGTCGCTGCAGCAGGTCTACGCGCTGCTGGACGAGGACATGCGGATGGTCCTGGAGTACAAGTTCTTCGAGCCGGCCTTCTACCACACCGACATCCCCGACTGGGGCACGTCGCTGCTGCACTGCATGGCCCTGGGCGACCGGGCGAACGTGGTCCTCGACACGGGCCACCACGCACCCGGCACCAACATCGAGTTCATCGTGGTGCAGCTGCTCCGCGCCGGCCGCCTCGGCGCCTTCGACTTCAACTCGCGGTTCTACGCCGACGACGACCTCATGGCCGGTGCGGCGGACCCGTTCCAGCTGTTCCGCATCATGTACGAGATCGTGCGGTCCGACGCCCTGCGGCCCGAGTCCGGCGTGAACTTCATGCTCGACCAGTGCCACAACGTCGAGGAGAAGATCCCCGGCCAGATCCGCTCGGTGACCAACGTCCAGCAGGCGACGGCGAAGGCCCTGCTCGTCGACCGCGACGCGCTGCGCGAGGCGCAGCGGGCCGGGAACGTGCTGGCCGCCAACGACGTCCTGATGGACGCCTACGCGACCGACGTGCGCCCGCTGCTCGCGCAGCTGCGCGAGGAGACGGGGCTGGCGCCGGACCCGATGGCGGCCTACCTCGCCTCCGGGTACGCGGAGCGGACCGCGGCCGACCGCGTCGGTGGCCGCCAGGCCGGCTGGGGAGCGTGATGGGGGACGTCGTCGCGGGGTCCTCGGCCGACGGGCCCGTGGTCGAGCAGCTGCTGGCGCGCTCGCACGCGCTCGGCGCGGACCCGCGGTTCACCAACTACGCCGGCGGCAACACCTCGGCCAAGGGCACGGCACCCGACCCCGTGACGGGTGAGGACGTCGAGCTGCTGTGGGTCAAGGGCTCCGGCGGCGACCTGGGCACGCTGACCGAGGCGGGCCTCGCCGTCCTGCGCCTGGACCGCGTGCGCGCCCTGCGCGGGGTGTACGCGGGCCCTGACGGAGGGGTGGAGCGCGAGGACGAGATGGTCGCCGCGTTCGACTACTGCCTGCACGGCAAGGGGGGTGCGGCCCCGTCGATCGACACGGCCATGCACGCCCTCGTCGACGCCGCGCACGTCGACCACCTGCACCCCGACGCGGGCATCGCGATCGCCTGCGCCGCCGACGGCGAGGAGCTCACCCGCCGCGTCTACGGCGATGCGGTGGTGTGGGTGCCCTGGCGCCGCCCCGGGTTCCAGCTGGGTCTGGACATCGCCGCGATCCAGCGGGAGAACCCCGCGGCCCGGGGCTGCGTCCTCGGCGGGCACGGCATCACCGCGTGGGGCGCGACGAGCGCCGAGGCCGAGGCGAACTCCCGCTGGATCATCGAGACCGCCGAGGCGTTCCTCACCGACCACTCCGAGGCCGAGCCCTTCGGCCCCGTCCTGCCCGGCTACGAGGCGCTGCCGCCCGAGCAGCGGCGGGCGCGGGCCGCGGCCCTGGCGCCCGTCCTGCGGGGGATCGCCTCGCACGACCGGCCGCAGGTCGGGCACTTCACCGACGCCACGGTCGTGCTCGACTTCCTCTCCCGCGCCGAGCACCCGCGCCTCGCGGCGCTCGGCACGTCCTGCCCGGACCACTTCCTGCGCACCAAGGTCAAGCCGCTGCTGCTCGACCTGCCGCCCACCGCGACGGTCGAGGAGTGCACGGCCCGCCTGGCCGAACTGCACGAGGCCTACCGCGCGGACTACCAGGCCTACTACGACCGGCACGCGACGCCGGACTCCCCCGCGATCCGCGGCGCGGACCCGCTCGTGGTCCTCGTCCCCGGCGTGGGGATGTTCACCTACGGCAAGGACGGCCAGACCGCCCGCGTCGCCGGGGAGTTCTACGTCAACGCCGTCAACGTGATGCGCGGCGCCGAGGGCGTCTCGACCTACGCCCCCATCGACGAGGCGGAGAAGTTCCGCATCGAGTACTGGGCGCTGGAGGAGGCCAAGCTCGCCCGGATGCCGGCGCCGAAGCCGCTGGCCACCCGCATCGCCCTGGTCACGGGCGCCGCCTCCGGCATCGGCAAGGCGATCGCGACGCGCCTGGCCGCGGAGGGCGCGTGCGTCGTCGTCGCCGACCTCGACCTGGCGAAGGCGCAGGCCGCCGCGGCGGAGATCGCCGGCCCGCGGGGCGCCGACATCGCGGTGGGTGTGGCCGCGGACGTCGCCGACGCCGCCGCGGTCGCCGCCGCCGTCGACGAGGCCCTGCTCGCCTTCGGCGGCCTCGACCTGGTCGTGAACAACGCGGGGCTGTCGATCTCCAAGCCGCTGCTGGAGACGACGGAGAAGGACTGGGACCTGCAGCACGACGTGATGGCCAAGGGGTCGTTCCTCGTCTCGCAGGCCGCCGCGCGCGTCCTCATCGCCCAGGGCCTCGGCGGGGACGTCGTCTACATCTCCTCGAAGAACTCCGTGTTCGCGGGGCCGAACAACATCGCCTACTCCGCGGTGAAGGCCGACCAGGCCCACCAGGTGCGGCTGCTGGCCGCGGAGCTGGGCGGGCACGGCATCAGGGTCAACGGCATCAACCCCGACGGCGTCGTGCGCGGGTCCGGCATCTTCGCCGGTGGCTGGGGCGCTCAGCGCGCCAAGGTGTACGGCGTGCCGGAGGAGGAGCTCGGCGCGTACTACGCGCAGCGGACCCTGCTCAAGCGCGAGGTGCTGCCCGAGCACGTCGCGAACGCGGTCGTCGTGCTGACCGCCGGGGAGCTCTCGCACACGACCGGCCTGCACATCCCCGTGGACGCGGGCGTCGCCGCCGCGTTCCTGCGCTAGCGCGCGGGGCGGGGGACGACATGTCCGTCCACGTCGCGGTGGACCTCGGCGCCTCCAGCGGCCGGGTGATGCTCGGCTCGGCCGCCCAGGCCGGGTCCGGCAGTTCCTCGGGGCGCCACCTGGCGCTGGAGGAGGTGCACCGCTTCGGCAACGGGGCGGTGCCCGTCGCCGGCCGGCTGCACACCGACGCCGTCGGGCTGTGGCGCGAGGTCCTCACGGGCCTCGGCGCGGTGGCCCGGCACCCGCGGGGCGCCGCCGCGGTCTCGGTGGGCGTGGACACGTGGGCCGTCGACTACGGCCTGCTGGCCGCCGACGGCAGCCTGCTCGGCACGCCGCGGCACTACCGCGACCCGCGCACCGACGGGGTCGCCGAGACGGTGTTCGCGCGGATGCCGGCCGCGGAGCTGTACCGGCGCAACGGGCTGCAGCACCTGCCGTTCACGACCGTGTACCAGCTCATCGCGGAGGGGCGCGGGCCGCTGCTCGGCGTCGCGGACCGGCTGCTGCTGATCCCCGACCTGCTGGGGTTCTGGCTGTCCGGGGTCCTCGGGGCGGAGGCCACCAACGCCTCCACCACCGGTCTCGCCGACGTGCGCACGGGCCGGTGGGCCGACGACCTCGTGGCGCTCGCCGGGGTCCCCGCCTCGCTGCTGCCGCCGGTCCACGACCCGGGGACGGTGCTGGGCGGCCTGCGCCCGGACGTCCTCGCCGAGACGGGGTTGCCGGCGGGGCTGCAGCTCGTCGCGGTCGGCTCGCACGACACGGCCTCGGCCGTCGTGGCCGTGCCGGCCCGCGACGAGCGGTTCGCCTACATCGCCTGCGGCACCTGGGGCCTGGTCGGCGTGGAACTCGCCGACCCGGTGCTGACCGCGGACTCCTTCACGGCGAACTTCACCAACGAGCGCGGCGTGGACGGGCGGATCCGCTACCTGCGCAACGTCATGGGCCTGTGGGTGCTGCAGCAGTGCGTCGCGGAGTGGTCGGGCGAGCAGGGTCCGCAGGACCTCGCGGCGCTGCTCGCGGCCGCGGCCGCGGTGCCGCCCGGCGGGCCCGTGGTCGACATCGACGACCCGCGGTTCCTGCCGCCCGGGCCGATGGTCGCCCGCGTCCGCGCCGCGGCCGCGGAGACCGGCGCCCGCCCGCCGCAGGAGCCCGCGGAGGTGGTGCGCTGCGTCCTGGACAGCCTGGCGCAGGCGTTCGCGCGCGCCGTGGCCGACGCCGTGCGGCTGTCCGGGCACCACGTCGACGTCGTCCACCTCGTCGGCGGCGGTGCCCGCAACGAGCTGCTGTGCCGGCTGACCGCCGACGCGTGCGGGCTGCCCGTCGTCGCGGGTCCCGTGGAGGCCACGGCGCTGGGCAACGTCCTGGTCCAGGCCCGCGCGCACGGCGACCTCACGGGGTCGCTGGAGGAGCTGCGGGCCCTCGTGCGCGACACGACGGAACCCGTCCGGCACCTGCCCGGGACGGTCCTCGCCCGCTGAGCCGCCCCGGACCCACCGGCCTCAGCCGGGCAACACGACGACGGGCACCGGGGAGTGCCGGAGGATCTTCGTGGCGCGGGAACCGAGGAACACGCGCGCCACGGGACCCGCGGGCCGGGTGCCGACGACGAGCAGGTCACCGGCCACCCACTCCACGGCGTCCACGGCCTCCCGCCAGCCGCGACCGGCCACCACCTCGGCGGGGACGTCGGCGCCCAGGAGCCCCGCGGCGCGCAGCGACTCCAGGCCGCCAGCACCTCGTCCTCGGCGCCCGGGCCGTTGGCCGCGGGCACGGTGGTGCGCCCGCGCACGGCGAGCGAGACGACGCGCAGCGGCACCCGCAGGCCGGCCGCGAGCGCCTGCGCCCGGACGACCCCGTCGGCGTCGCGGCGCCCCGACGCGGCGAAGGTGACGCGCCCGAGCCGCGAGCCACCGCCCGCGGGCGGCGCGGCCGGTTCGCGGTAGCCGCGGGGCGCGAGCGCCAGCGGCACGGGTGAGGAGTGCAGCAACCGGTCCGCGGTCGAGCCGACGACGACCTGCCCGAGCTGGCCGTCGGCGGAGGAGCCGAGGACGAGGGTGGCCGCCCCCAGGTCGGCCGCGAGGTCCACCAGCGCAGCGGAGACCGAGCGGCCCACGCGGTGGTGCACCTCGACGCCCACGTCGGGCGCGACCTGCGCCAGGTGGGCGCGCGCGGAGTCGGCGGCCGTGGTCGCCAGCTGCTGCGACCACGACCGGAACCCCTCGTCGGGGCGGGCCGAGGCGTCGGCGTCCCACGGCTTCGGGACGACGGTGGCCACGGCGAGCTTCACGCCGAGCCCGCGGGCCAGGACGGCTCCGAGCTGCAGCGTCGCCCGGCCACCCTTCTCGGGCAGGTAGGCGGCCAGGACGGTCACGGGCGTCTCCTCGCGGGTCGGTCCGGGGGCGGGGCGGCGCCGGGTCGGTCGCGCCACCAGTGTGCGAGGGCCCGAGTCGGTCGGGCCCCTGAGTCTGTCGGGGCCCGGCCGCCCGTGCACGGCGGGTGGGCCGACGTGTGACCCGGGTCTCACGCACGGGCCCGGGCTCAAGGGACCCCGTGCGGGGGGACGAGACAGAGGCACGTGCCCGCCCTCTCCCTCGTCCCCCTCCTCGGTCTCGTGGCCGCCGCGCTCGGCGTCGTCACCGGTGTCCCGCAGGTCCTCCGGCTGCTGCGCAGCCCCGACGCCACCGGGCTCTCCTACCCCTCGGCCGTCCTGGGCGTGCTGTCCTCGGGCACGTGGCTGACCTACGGCGTCCTGCTGCTCGACCCCGCCCAGCTCCTCGCCAACGTGCCCGGCGTCGCGTGCGCGGTGACCACCGCGGTCCTGTGTGCGCGCCGGCTCCGGCTGCGGCTGTCGCGGACGTGGTGGGCCTGCGCCGTGTGGGCGGCCGTGGTGGCGGCCGCGGCGGTGCTGGGCGGAGCCGGGCTGGTCGGCGTCGCGGCGACCGCCGTGACGCTCGTGAAGATGCTGCCGCAGGTGCGCACGGTGCTGCGCCGCGAACCCCTCACGGGGCTGGCCCCCGCCACCTTCCTGCTCACCCAGGTGTCGGCGGCCACCTGGACGGCCTACGGCCTCGCGACGCACCAGCCCTCGGTCGTGGCCTGCTCGGCGGTCTCCGTCGTGCTCGCCGGAGTCGTCCTCTCCCGGCGCTGCCCGCCGCGCGCCGTGGTGCGCGCGCTGCACCACGGCCGGTGGGGCGTCCCCGGGCAGCTCCTCGTGCGGCCGGTCGTGCTGCTGGCCGCGTAGGCGGACCGGCGGGCTCAGCGCACCTTCGCCAGGTGCGCCAGCGGGACCCCGCGGTCGTCGACGCTCGTGCGCGTGCGGTGGTAGCCGGCCCGCTCGTAGCGGGCGACGGTCGCGGCGCTGTCGCCGCCCGTGAACAGGCGGAACTCCGTGACCTCCTGCGGCGCAGCGGCCTCGACGGCGGCGAGCAGGTGCGTCCCGATGCCGAGCCGCTCCTGGTCCGGCGCGACCGCGAGGCGGCCGACGTGACCGAGCGAGCCCTCGACGTGCAACCGGACGGTGCCGACCAGGCGGGTGCCGCGCAGCGCGACGAGGCACACGACGTCGTCGGCCGTGATCGCCGCGCGGACCGCCGCGACGTCCTCGCGCAGCGGCGGCAGCGACGGGTCGCCGTAGCGCTGCGCCTCGGCGACGAACGCGGCCCGCTGCACGGTCAGCAGCTCCCCCGCGTCGGCGTCGACCGCGGGCCGCACCACGACGCCGGCGGGCGGCGTCACCCGAGGAACCAGGCCCCGGGCTCCGCGAGCCGGTCGACGTCGTCGGGGCCCCAGCTGCCCTCGCGGTAGGGCAGCACGGCGGGCCGGTGCGCCGAGAACCCCTCGACGGCGGTCCACGCCGCACGCAGGCCCCCGACGCCCGTGAACAGCGAGCGGTCCCCCGCGAGGACGTGGTGGATGAGGTGGACGTAGGGCAGGGCCGGGGTCGCACCGTCGAGGCCGCGCAGGTCCACGGCCGCGGTCCCCACGGCCGTGCCGCCCTCGACGCCCGGGCGGCGCAGCACGAGCGAGACCTCGACCCGGTCGGCCAGCAGGTCGAAGCTCACCGCGGCGGGGACCCCGCCGGCCTGCTCCCCGGCGCGCGGGCCGTCGGCGACGGGCCGCAGGACCAGGGTGATGCGCTGCTCGTCGGCGGCCATCTTCTTGCCGCTGCGCAGCAGGAACGGCACGCCGCGCCAGCGGTCGTCGTCGATCCACAACCGCGCCGCGGCGAGCGTGTCGGTGCTCGAGTCGTCGCCCACGCCGTCGATCTCGCGGTACCCCTCGAACTGCCCGAGGACCACCTCAGCGGGATCGAGCGCCCGGAAGTGCTGCAGCGCAGCGTCCCGGGCGGCCTGCAGCGTTCCGGGCTCGAGGTCGGCCGGCGGCTCCATGGCCACGGTGGCGGCCATCTGGAACAGGTGGGTGACGATCATGTCGAGGAACGCGCCCGTGGCGTCGTAGAACGAGGCGCGCTGCGCGACGTCGAGCGTCTCCGCGATGTCGATCTGGACCTGGGCCACGTGCTCGCGGTTCCACAGCGCCGCGAGCCAGGGGTTCGCCAGCCGCGCGTGCACGACGTCCTGCACGGCCTCGAAGGCCAGGAAGTGGTCGATCCGGTAGACCTGGTCCTCGCCGAAGACGCGCTGCACCTCGGCGTCCAGCTCCTCGAAGGAGGACAGGGAGGTGCCGTAGGGCTTCTCGTAGACGACCCGCGCCCCCTCGACGAGCCCGTGCTCGGCCATGGCCCGGGTCAGGTCGAGGAACACCCCGGGCGGGACGGCGAGGTAGTGCACGAGCCGGCCGTCGCCGCCGACCTCGCCGCGCGCCTGCGCGAGCACCTCGGGGAGGTGACCCGGGTCGGAGGACGCGAAACCCCCGCCGGCGAACAGCAGCCGGGCGCTGAAGTCGTCCCACGGCCCGTCGCCGGGCTGCGGCCCGAACTCCTCGAGCGCCTCGCGCACGTGCCCGCGGAACTCCTCGTGGGTCAGCTGGCCGCGGCTGGAGCCGACGAGGCGCCACTGCTCGGGCAGCAGGCCCTGGCGCGCCAGCTCGAAGAAGGCGGGCAGCACGAGGCGGCGGGCGAGGTCGCCCGTGGCCCCGTACATCACGAAGATCGTGGGCTGCTGCGGGGTGTCGGTGCCGGTCACGGTGCCGACGGTAGTGACTCCCGGCGCGGTCGGCTCGGGGTGGCCGGGACGAGGGGGCGCTGCGCGTCCAGCCCGGCCGTGTCCAGCCAGGCCTCCAGCTGCGCAGCCGGCAGCGGCCGGCTGTAGAGGTAGCCCTGGGCGACGTCGCAGCCGAGGGCGACGAGGAGGTCGGCCGTGCACCGGTCCTCCACGCCCTCCGCGACGATGCTGAGGCCGAGGTGGTGCCCGAGGTCGACGAGCGAGCGGACGATGAAGGCGTCGGCACCGTCGGCGCCCATCGCCGACACGAACGACCGGTCGATCTTCAGGGTGTGCACCGGGAGGTCCTTCACGAGCCCCAGCGACGTGTACCCGGCCCCGAAGTCGTCGATCGCGAGGGTGACGCCCAGGTCCGCGAGGTCCTGCAGGACGCTGCGCGCCCGGGCCGGGTCGGCCAGGATCGCGCTCTCCGTCATCTCCAGCTCCAGGCACGAGGCCGGCACCCCCCAGCGCCGGAGCATCGCGGCCACGTCCGGCGCGAGGGAGTCGTCGCACAGGTTGCGCGCCGAGACGTTCACCGCGACGCGCACCACGCGTCCCGCCGCGCGCCAGCGCGCGCACTGCTGCAGCGCGGCGTCGACGACGTGGCGGGTCAGCGGGTGGACCAGCGCGGTCCGCTCGGCCAGCGGGATGAACACGTCGGGGGCCAGCAGCCCGCGCTGCGGGTGCTGCCAGCGGACGAGGGCCTCGACCGCGTCCACCGGCTCCCCGGACAGGGACACCTTGGGCTGGTAGTGCAGCACCAGCTCCCCCTCCTCCACGGCGCGGCGGAGTTCGCCCAGCAGGTTCAGCCGCTCGGCGTTGTGGACGTCGAACTCCGGTCCGTACAGGCAGACGCCGGAACCGCGCTCCTTGGCCGCGTACATCGCGATGTCCGCGTGCTGCAGCAGCTTCCCGACGTCGTCCTGCCCGGGGCTCGCGACGACGACCCCGACGCTGGCCTCCACGCTGAGCAGGACGCCCTCCACCTGCACGGGCCGCTGGAGCGCGGCGTGCACGCGCTGCGCGGTCTCCAGCGCGGCGTCCTCGCCGGCGCAGGCGGGCAGCAGCAGCGCGAACTCGTCACCGCTCAGCCGGGCGGTGGTGGCGCCGGCCGGCACGACCGCGCTCAGGCGCTGCGCCACCGCGACGAGCACCACGTCGCCGTAGGCGTGGCCGAGCGTGTCGTTGATCTCCTTGAACCGGTCGAGGTCGATGAGCAGCAGCGCCACGGCACGGTCGCGGCCCGGCCCGTCGACGGCGGCCGCGCGCAGCGCCCGCTCCCCCACCTGGCGCAGGCGCGTGCGGTTCGGCAGGCCCGTGAGCGCGTCGTGCAGCGCCTGGTGCTCGTTCTCCGCGGCCTGGGCGCTGACCTGGAGGCGGCTGCGCGTCAGCACGCCGAGGAAGACGCCGAGCAGGGCGAGCCCGGCCCCGAAGACCGCGGGGGTCGCGAGCAGCAGCAGGCGCTGCGAGCGGGCCACGTCGGCCAGGGCGGCGCCGGCCTCCGTGCGCTGGTCCTCGACCGCGCGCTGGACGACGTCCTCGATCGCCTCGTAGTGCGGGTCGACGAAGTCCTCCTCGTACTCCTCCGCGGCGGCCGGGGCCTGCGTCGAGACGGCCAGCAGACCCGCCACGGCGACCTCGTAGCGCGCGTGCAGGGCCAGCCAGCCGGCGACGCGCTCGGCCTGCGCGGCCCCCGCCGCCCGGCCGAGCTCCTGCAGCGCCGTGCGGGTGGCGGCGGCGGCCTCGTCGTACTCGGCCTGCGCGTCCGCGCCGCCCTCGGCGACGAGGGTGTCCGCGGCGTCCTCCTGCGCCAGCAGGGAGCGCCCGGCCTGCTCGGCCCAGTGCGCCACCGCGGCGCTGCGCTGGGCCTTGTCGGTGGCCCGGGCGTTGCTCACGGCCGCCGTGACGGAGAAGGCGGTCAGGACGACCAGCACCAGGACGAGACCCGCCGTGGCGACCCGCGACGTGACCCGCCGCGACAGCAGGCGCGAGAGCACGCGCACGGGCGCGACGCGCCCCCCGACCCGACGGACCCCCGTTGTCGTCCCCACGTCCCGCACGTCCTCACCAGCCCCTGCCCGTCCCGCCGAGTGGTTGCAGCGGAACCACCGGTATCGGCACGCGGGCCGCCCGACCGTCCTCCGCGGGCCCGGCGTCACCCGTCCGGCCCTGCCGCCACCCCGCCCGCCGCGGCCCTTGCGGCGGGGGGTCCGGGGCGCAGTAGGGTTGCCGACGTGGAGACCACGACCCCGCCCGCCCCCGCCCCGCGCGGGTCCCGCGGTGCGTGGTGGTGGGTGTCGGCGGTCGCCTGACGCTCCCACGTCCCAGG
>NZ_JAAALN010000098.1 GCF_009906795.1 Kineococcus siccus | reverse complement strand
GGGGGACGGCGGCGGCGGCGGCGGCGGGGACTGAGGCTGCCGGTACCGTCGGGGGCTTGACCGTGCGCCGGAGGACCGTGGGGCGCGTCGTGCTGGCCGTCGCCACCGTCGCGGCCGTGGTCGTCCTCTCGCGGCGGCTGGAGGCCGCGGACCTCGGCGAGCGGCTGCGCTCGGCGGACGGCTCCTGGGTGGCCCTCGCGGTGCTCGCCTCGACCCTGCCCGTGCTCGGCAACGTCACCTCGCTCATCGCCCTCACGCCGGGGCGGCTGCCCGTCCTGCGCACCGTCGCGGTGCAGCTCGCGACGTCGTTCGTGAACCTCGTGACCCCGGCCAGCGCGGGCGGGGTCGCGCTGAACATGCGCTACCTGCACCGGCGCGGCGTCCCGGTCGCGGCCGCCGTCACGACGGTCGGCGTGGTGCAGTCCTCGGCCGGGCTCGTCACCCTCGTCCTCGTCGCGGGGCTGCTGCTGACCGACGGGCAGGTGCGCGAGATCGGCGGCCTGGTGCCGTGGCAGGTCCCCGCCGGGCTCGCGGCCGTGCTGGCCGTGCTGGCCCTCGTCGGGCGGTTCTGGCCGACGGCCCGGGCCTGGCTGGTGCGCCGCGTCCTCGTCCCGCTGCGGGCGTCGTGGCCCCCGCTGCGCGCGACGCTGTCCCACCCCGGCCGGCTGACGGCCGCCGTCGTCGGCCACCTCGTCACCACGCTGGGGTTCGCCACGACGCTCGGCTGCGCCGCCCAGGCGTTCGGGGGTTCGGCCCCGCTGTCCCTGCTCGTGCTGGTCGTCGTCGGCAGCTCGGCCGTCGCGGGCGCCGTCCCCGTCCCGGGGGGGATCGGGGCCGCCGAGGCCGCCCTGGTGGCGGGTCTCGTGACCGTGGGGGTGGAACCCACCACCGCGCTCTCGGCCGCGCTGCTGCACCGGCTCGTGACGTTCTGGGCGCGGGTCCCGCTGGGCTGGGTCGTCCTGCTCCTGCTGCGCCGCAGCGGCGACGTGTGACGCCGACGGGCGTCCCGCGGTGGTCGCCGGACGAGGAGAGCCCCCGCTTCACGATCGCCGTGCTGGCGGACACGCAGTACCTGTTCGACGGCGAGGCCCTGCACCCCGAGGCGCTGCGGGCGTCGCTGCGCCACGTCCTCGCCACCCAGGCGGAGCACAACACCGTGTTCCTCGCCCACCTGGGCGACGTCACCCAGAACGGCGCCGAGGCCGAGGTGGCCTGCGCCGCGGCCGAGTTCGACGTCCTGGACCGCGCCGGCGCCCCCTGGAGCGTGCTGGCGGGCAACCACGACGTCGACGGTGCGAGCGACGACCGGCGCGGGCCGACGCCCTGGCTGCGGCACTTCGGTGGGCGCGGGCGGGCCGGCGGGACGCTGCTGGCCGCCTCGCCCGACGGGTACTCCACGGTGCACCGGCTGCGGGCCGCGGGCCGGCCCTGGATCGTCCTGGCCCTGGACTGGCGCACCACCGCCGCCGCGCGGGACACGGTCCGGCGGGTCCTCGCGGAGCACCCGGCCGTGCCCGTCGTCCTGACGACCCACGAGCTCGTGCAGGCCGACGACGGCAGCGGGCGCGCCACGTTCAGCGCGCACGGCGAGGAGCTCTGGGACGACCTCGTCCGCCCCCACGACCAGGTGTTCCTCACCCTCAACGGGCACTCCTGGCCGTCGGGGAGGACGGTGCGGCGCAACGACGCCGGCCACGACGTGCACCTGCACGTCGTGAACCACCAGCACCGCTACGGGGGCGGGTCGGGGATGCTGCGCCTGTACCGCGTCGACGTCGCGCGCGGCACCGTGGACGTCGAGACGTTCTCCCCCCACGTGCTCGCGCAGGCACCGGCGCAGCGCAACGCGCTCGCGGCGCAGGAGGTCGAGCGCACGGGCGACGCCGACCGGTTCTCCTTCCCGCTCGACGTCGCCACGCGGTTCGCCGGGTTCGCGCCCGTGCCCGCCCGGGCGGCCCGCCCGGCCGCCGACGTCCTCGTCCCCGGGACGCTGGCCCACTGGCGCTTCGCGGGGGAGCCCGGGACGGCGCTCGCGCGCGACGCCGTGGTCCCCGACGCGAGCGGCCGCGGCAACGACCTCGTCCCGCTGCGGGGCACCGCCGGCGCGCTCGTGCGCTGCGCGGACCACCACCGCGACGCGCCCACCCACGGCGGGCTGGAGCTGCGCGGCGACGGCCTGCGCACGGTCGACGGCGCCCCGCTGGCGGCCGAGGAGTTCCCCGACGGCTACACGGTCGAGGCGTTCGTGCGCCTCCCGGCGGACTTCGGCGAGGACGACGGGTGGGCGGGGATCGTCTCGCGCGGCGGGACGGCGGCCGCGGCCGGGCGCGGCGACGGCGACCCGGACGAGCCGCCCGCGACGCTGAGCCTCTCGCCCTCGCGCGAGGCCCAGTGGTGCGCCTACCCGACGTCCTCGCGCACGTCGGTGACGAACTGGAGCCACGAGCTGCCGCCGGAGCGCTGGTGGCACCTGGCCGCCGTCAACGACGGCCGGCGGACGACCCTGTTCGTCGACGGCTGCCCCGTCGTGCGCAACCCCGTCACGGCCAACCGCGGCCTCGCCACGGCCGGGCGGCCGTGGCTCGTCGGTGGCGTCGAGCACGCCGGGACCCTGCACCGGACCCTGCGCGCCACCCTCGGCGACGTGCGGATCGTCGGCCGCGCCCTGCCGGTGGCGGAGTTCCTCACCGGCCCGTGAGCACTGCGCCTCAGCGGCGCAGCACCCCGCGGGCGATCCGGTTGCCCACGAGCTGCCCGACCTGCACGATCACGATGATCGTGGCGACGCTGACGTAGACGATCCCGTAGTCGTAGCGCTGGGCGCCGTAGGTGATGGCGTAGTCGCCCAGCCCGCCGCCGCCGACGAGCCCCGCCTGCGCGGACATGTCGACGATGCCGACGAACACGAACGTGTAGCCGAGCACGAGCGGCCCCAGCCCCTCGGGCACGACGACGCCGAGGAGGATGCCGAGCCGGGACGCCCCCGCCGCGCGGGCCGCCTCGACCACGCCCGGGTCGACCGAGACCAGGCTCTGCTCGACGATGCGCGAGACCGCGAACGCCGCCGCGAGGGCGATCGCGAACGTGACGGCGTTCGTCCCCACCGTCGTCCCGACGACCGCGAGCTGCAGGGGGGTGACCGCGGCGAGGAAGATGACGAAGGGGATGGGCCGCACCACGTTGACGAGCAGGCCCAGGACCCCGAACACCACCCGGTGGCCCAGGAGGTTCCCGGGCCGGGTCGCGTACAGGGCGATCCCGAGCGCGAGGCCGAGGACGCCCGACACGACCATCGAGACCAGGGACATGAACAGGGTCTGGGCGATCGCGGTGCGGTACACGTCGACGGTGGCGAGGAAGCCGTCCACGTCAGACCTCCTCCTCGGTACGGATCCCGTGGCGCCGCAGAGCGTCGAGCGCCGCGTCGACGGCGGCCGGCGAGCCGGTCGTCTCGTAGGTGAGCGAGCCGATGCGCCGCTCACGCAGTTCCGCGACGCCGCCGTGCACGAGTTCCGTCCGGACGCCGGCGTCGGCGAACGCGGCGTCGATCCGCCGCTGGAGACCGGGTTCGTCGGTCACGGACACCGACACCAGGCGGCCGGGGTGGCGGGCGCGCAGCCGTCGCAGCGTCTCCGCGTCGGGGCGGTCGTGCAGGGCGCTGCGCACGAACCGCTTCGCCGCCGCCGTGCGCGGGGTCGAGAACACGTCGTAGACGTCCCCGTGCTCGACGACCCGGCCCGCGTCCATGACGGCGACGCGGTCGGCGACCTGGCGGACGGCGTCCATCTCGTGGGTGATGACCATGACCGTGACGCCGAGCTCCCGGTTCACGCGGCGCAGCAGCGAGAGCACCTCGGCCGTGGTCTCCGGGTCGAGAGCGCTCGTCGCCTCGTCGGCCAGCAGCAGCGGCGGGTTCGTCGCGAGCGCGCGGGCGATGCCGACGCGCTGCTTCTGCCCGCCGGACAGCTGCTCCGGGTGCGCGTGCGCCCGGTCCAGCAGTCCGACGAAGTCGAGCAGCTCCGCGACGCGGGCGTCGCGGTCGGCCTTCGCGACGCCCGCCACCTTCAGCGGGTAGGCGACGTTCCCGGCCACGGTGCGGGACCGGAACAGGTTGAACTGCTGGAAGATCATGCCGATCTTCCGGCGGGCGAGGCGCAGGTCGCGCTCGGACAGCGTCGTGAGGTCCTGACCCGCCACCGTCACCGTGCCGGAGGTCGGCCGCTCGAGGGCGTTGACGAGCCGGACGAGCGTGGACTTGCCCGCGCCGGAGTAGCCGATGACCGCGAGGACCTCGCCCTCGGTCACGTCGAGGTCGACGTCGTCGACGGCCGTGACGGTCTTCGCGCCGGGCCGGGCGTAGTGCTTGCTGACGTGGCCGAGGCGGACGATGGAGTCCGCCACCTCAGCTGCCCGCCGCCTTCGCGTCCTCCTCGACGGTGGTCAGCTCCGCCTGCAGCGCCGCGGCGTCCGTGGTGCTCACGACCCCGTTGGGGTAGCTCTTGCGGAACTCCGCCTCGACGGCCGGGTCGTGGATCAGCGCGGCGAGCTCCAGGTACGTCGGGTCCGCGGCGTCGGCCGCGCGGGCCGCGAACACGTTGACGTACGGCGCGGCGGCCGGCCCGTTCGGGTCGTCGGAGAAGATCGCGTCCGAGGCCGGGAGCTTGGCGCTGGTGGCGTAGTTGTTGTTCACGACGGCGGCCGCGACGGACCCGCTCTGCAGGGCGTTCGCAGTCTGCGACGCGTCGAGCGCCACGACCTCCACGGTCGCGTCAGTGACGTCCCGGGTCGTCGAGAACGCGGTCCCGCCGTCCTTCAGCGTCACGAGCTTCGCGGCCTGCAGCACGAGCAGCGCGCGGGCCTGGTTGATGGCGTCGTTGGGGATGGCCACCTTCGCCCCGGCGGGCAGCGCCGCGGGGTCCTCCACCGTCGTGGAGTACAGCGGCAGCGGGTACACGGCCGTGGCGCCGATGGGCTGGAGGTCGTCGCCCGAGGTGACGTTGTAGTTCGCCAGGTACTGCACGTGCTGGAACTGGTTCAGGTCGAGCTCGCCCTGCTCCAGCGCCGGGTTCGGCAGGCTGTAGTCGGAGAAGTTCACGAGCTCGACGTCGACGCCCAGCCGCCGCTGCGCCAGGTCGACGTAGGTCGTCCAGTAGGGCTCGGCCTTGTCGGTGACACCGATCTTCACGGTCCGCGTGGACGCTGCGGTCGCCGTAGCGTCGTCGCCCGTGGTGCGCCACACCACGGCGGCGACGCCCACGACCACCACGGCCACGAGGGCCGCGACCAGGACGGGGAGTCGGTTGCGGCGCGGCTTGCTCGGCAGGGCAGGGGGAGTCGGACTGGACACAGGGTGTTCCTCCGGTGCAGCAGGGCCGGGACGCCGTCCCGGTCACTCACGCTTGTGGGACGGGTTCGTCCCACCGGGCTTTCACCTGGAGCACCCCGCCGCGGGGGAGGGTTGCTGGTCAGCAAGCCAGGGCTTGTCGCTGACGCTCGATGCCGGGAGGAACTCTACACGGGTCCGGGGGTCGCCAGCGCGGTCGTGGCCGGCGCCGCGGCGGCCCGGTCCCCGCCGCGCACGTGCCGCGCGAACTCCTCGGCGGGCAGCGCCGCGGCGTACAGCCAGCCCTGACCGCGCGTGATGCCCAGGTCCTGCAGGCGGTCGCGCTGCACCGTCGTCTCGACGCCCTCGGCCAGCACCCCGATCCCGAGCCCCGACGCGAGACCCAGCACGCCGCTGACCAGCGGCGAGGCCGCGTCGGTGAGCAGGGCGGCGGTGAGGGAGCGGTCGAGCTTGAGCGTCGTGATGGGGAAGCGCAGGAGGTACTCCAGGGACGCGTACCCGGTGCCGAAGTCGTCGAGCGCCACGCGGACGCCGGCGGCCGTCAGCCGGGCGAACTGCCCGCGGATGCCCTCCTCGGTGGGGATCCGGTCGTGCTCGGTGATCTCCAGCTGCAGCCGCCGCGGGGCCACACCGGCTGCGGCGCAGGCGTCGAGCACGTCGCGGGCCAGCAGGGGCGAGCACGTGGCGGAGCGGCCCAGGTTCACGCTGACGCTGTCCAGGTGCAGGCCGTCCTCCTCCCACCGGCGCAGCTGCGCGAGGGCGGTGCGCAGCACGAGCAGGTCCAGGTGGGCGCCGAGGCCCTCCTCCTCCGCGACGGCGAGGAACTCGTCGGGCAGGATCCGGCCCTGGACGGGGTGCTGCCAGCGCACGAGGGCCTCACACGCGTCGGCCCGGCCCGTCGCGGTGTCCACGAGCGGCTGGTAGTGCACCTCCAGCGTCCCCACCCCGGCGTCCGGCGTCCCGCCGAGCAGCCGCCGCAGCTCGTCCGCGATGACCAGCCGGCCCAGGACCTGCCGCCGCAGGGATTCGTGGAACTCGGCCGTGCGGCCCTTGCCGCCGGCCTTGGCGGCGTACATCGCGACGTCCGCGTCCGCGAGGGACTCCGACAGGGTGCGGCCCGGCCGCCCCGGGGCCACGCCCGCGCTGACCCGGACGTCGAGCGGGCGGCCCGCGACGACGAAGGGTTCCGCGCACACGAGCGCGGCCACGGTCGCCGGGTCGGGGCCGGCCGCGTCGGCCCGCACCACGACGACGAACTCGTCCCCCCCGAGCCGCGCGACGACGCCCGCCGGTCCGGCGGTGCGGGTCAGCCGCTGCGCGAGCGCCACGACCAGCTCGTCGCCGGCCTCGTGGCCGAGGGAGTCGTTGACGCGCTTGAAGTCGTCGACGTCGACGACGCACAGCACCGTCGCGCGCGAGCCCCCGGCGGACAGGCCCGCGAAGGCGTCGGCGAGGCCGCGGCGGTTCAGGAGGCCCGTGAGCGCGTCGCGCGCGGCGTGCCGCTCGGTCGTGCGCAGGGCGGCGAAGCCCCGCAGCAGCGCCAGGGCCCCGACGACGGCCCCGGCGAGCTGGAACTGCCAGGTGGGCTGCACCAGGCCGGGCAGCCGGTCGTTCAGCGCGGCCAGGCACGCCGGGACCAGCGCCAGCGGCAGCAGCCCGAGCAGCTGCCGCGAGGCGCGGTGGCGCTGGGCGACCCGGGCGGCCTCGAACGTCTGCCGCATCGACGGGTGCAGCGCGGCCAGGGCGAACAGGACCGGGCCCACGGGGCCCACCCCGGACAGCGTGACGTCCGCGGCGGGCACGCGGGCGCCGGACAGGGTGCACAGCAGGTCGTAGGCGACCATCGCGAAACCGCCCGCGAGCATGAGCACCGACGAGGTCCCGTACCGGGCGCGCGCGATCGCGAACTGCAGCATGAACGACAGGATCACCACGTCGAGCAGGGGCGAGGCGGCGCTGAGCAGCGTCGACACCGGCAGCCCGGCGAGCACCGACGACACCAGTCGCGTGGCGACCAGCGCGACGACGGCCGCGGCCAGCAGCCCGTCGAGCACACCGGCGCGGTCGGTCCCGGGCGGGTCCTGGCTCACGAGGTACCAGGCCCGGACGATGCCCACCGCCAGCACCTGGCTGAGGCTCACGAGCGCGGCGGCGGGCACGGCCCAGGGCTCGCCCCCGAGCGTGCCGGCGACGGCGGCGACGGCCCAGGCGGCCAGGGCCGCGGTGGCCAGGCGCCACGGACCGAGCGTGGGCGGGCGGTGGCGCCGGACCCCGACGAGCATGACGACCGGCACGGCGGTCGCGAGGGCGAGCGGCACGGCCGGGCGCAGGCCGGGGAGCAGGGTCGTCGCCGTGACCACGAGGACGAGTGCCCCGGCGAGCGCGGCGAGCAGGGCGGGCGTCCAGGGCTCCGGACGCGCGGCGGGCCGGCGCACCAGCGGGCTCACGGGCACTCCTCCCTCACCACGGCCGCGCCGGTGGTTCGACGCGGGTGGACGACCAGGCATCGGCCGGTTCGGTCGCGGACTTGAACGCCGGCCGCGTGCGGCGCCGTCGGGAGGAGGATGAGCGTTCTAGAAGATCACTGCGATGACAGCTAGTAGCCGTGACATGCTGTGGGTCACCACTCGTCGGCCGTGCGGGTGAGTCGCCACCGCGAACCCGTCGGAGGGCACGTGTCGTCAGCAGCCCGCACGCCCCCGTCCGCCGCGCTCGCGGCGGTGCTCGACGGCTGGCGCGTCGTCGACGCCCTGCCGACGGCCTACCTCGTGATGGACTCCGGGCTCCTCGTCGTGCACGCCAACCCGGCCTACCTGGGCATGGTCGGCCGGCGGCTGGCGGACATCGTCGGGCGCCCGGTCTTCGAGGTCTTCCCGCCGTCGCCGGTGACGCTGGCCGCCGACGGCGCCAACCCCGTCGAGACGTCCTTCCGCCGGGCGCTCGCGACCGGCGAACCCGACGCGATGGCCCTGCAGAAGTACGACCTCGCCGACGCCGAGACGGGGAAGGTCGCCGAGCGCTGGTGGTCCTTCGTCAGCGCCCCCGTCCTCGACGCCGCGGGCCGGACCGTCCTGCTCGTCCAGCGCGTGGAGGACGTCACCGACTTCGTCCGCGAGCGCGAGGGGCTGCTCGCGGGGGTCGACCGCGACGCCGCGTGGCAGGAGCGCGCGCAGCAGGTCGAGGTCGAGCTGTTCCAGCGCGCGCAGGAGCTGCACGTCACGCAGGAGGCGCGCGACCTCGCGGCGCGGAGGGTGACCGGCCTGGCCGCCGCGGCGCTCGCGCTGACCTCGGCCGAGACCGTCGAGGACCTCGAGCGCATCGTCGTGGGCCGCACCCCCGCCCTGCTCGGCTCCGACGGCGGCGCCGTGATCAGCCGTGACGACGACGGCGGCTGGCGGGTGTCGGTCAGCGAGTCCCTGGGCGAGCACGTGCAGCTCACCTACGGCCACCTCCCGCACGACAGCCCGATGCCGGGCGCCCGGGCCGCGGTCACCGGGCAGCGCGTCCTGCTGCCCACGGTCGCCTCGGGTCTCGCGTTCACGGGCCAGATGGCGGGCGTCTACGCCGCCACCCACCGCCGCGCGTGGGCCTTCCTCCCGCTGGTCGTCCAGGACGAGCGGCTGGGCAGCCTGGGCGTCTCGTGGCGCGAGGAGCACGACTTCAGCGACGACGAGCTCGACCTCATGGACGGGCTCGCGGCCCAGCTCGCGCAGACGCTGAAGCGCCTCCAGGTCGCCACGGCGCAGCGGGCCGCGGCGGAGGCCGTCGAGCGCTTCTCGGAGGCGCTGCAGCGCAGCATGCTCACGCGCCCGGCGCTGGGCGACCACCTCGACGTGGCCGTCCGCTACCGCCCCGCGGCGATCGGCGCGCGCGTCGGCGGCGACTGGTACGACGCGTTCGTGACGGCGGGCGGCGCGACGCTGCTCGCGGTCGGCGACATCACCGGCCACGACCGGGCCGCGGCCGCCGTCATGGGACAGGTCCGCAGCCTGCTGCGCGGCATCGCCTTCGACAGCGACGACTCCCCCGCCCACCTGCTCAACCGGCTCGACGCGGCCATGGTCGGCCTCGAGGTCGACACGCTCGCGACCGCGGTCGTCGCGCGCCTGGAGGAGCACGAACGCGACGGCGAGGTCCGCCGCTGCCTGCGGTGGGCCAACGCGGGCCACCCGCCACCGCTGCTGGTGCGGCCCGACGGTGAGGTCACGGTCCTGGACGGGACCCCCGACCTGCTGCTGGGCCACGACCCGCAGGCGTCCCGGCGCGACCACCTCGTCGCCCTGGGTCCGGGGTCGTCGGTGGTCTTCTACACCGACGGCCTCGTCGAGCGCCGCGACGAGGACCTCGACGACGGCATCGCGCGGCTGGTCGCGGTCGTCGCCCGGCACGCGGGGAGCACCGCCGAGGAGCTCAGCGACGTCGTGCTCGACGACACCGAGGCGGTGGCCGGCGACGACGACACGGCCGTGCTGGTCCTGCGCCTGCGCTGACCGGCCCGCGCCACCGGGCGTCGGGGTCAGGGGCGGGGGACGCCCGCCTCGCGCGCGATGCGCTCGACGACGTCCGGGGCGAGCACGAACAGCTCCTCGCCGTCGCCCGGTGCGGGCACCGCGAGGACGGTCGCGCGGACCGCGTCGGGCCCGATCTCGACCAGGCACGCGCCGCTGCCGCGCACGGCGCGCTCCCGGGGCGCCGCGACGAGGACGTCGTTGCGGTTGGCCACCCCCGGCGCCACGACCACGGTGACGCCGCCGAGGGTGGCGACGCAGGGGTGGTGGTAGTGCCCCGACAGGACGGCGCGGACGTCGGTGCCCCGCAGCGCGTCGAGGAGGGCGCCGGGGTCCTGCAGGCGCAGGGCGTCGTGCAGGACCGTCGGCGCGGGCAGCGGCGGGTGGTGCACGACGACGACCGTCCCGCGGGGCGCGGGCTGCGCGAGCGCGCCGCGCAGGCCCTCCAGCTGGGCGGGACGCAGCTCGCCGTACCCCGCGCCGGGCACCGAGGAGTCCAGGACCACGACGCGCAGGCCGTCGACGTCGTGCACGGCGTCCAGCGGGCCCTCGGCGGGCGCGGCGAGCAGCACCTCGGCGAAGGGCAGCCGGACGTCGTGGTTGCCGACGGCCCACACGACGCGCGCGCCGTGCTCGACGGCGAAGCCCTCGACGAGGTCCTGCGCCGTCAGGTACGACTCGGCGCTGCCGTCGTCGGACACGTCGCCCGAGACGACGACGGCGTCCAGCGGCCCGACGCCCCCGAGCCCCGCGAGGGTGTGCCGCAGGACCGCCGTGGTGTCCACGAGGCCCTGGTGCAGCGCACCCGCCGCGAGCAGGTGGGTGTCGGAGAGGTGCAGGACCCGCGCGGGGCGCATCAGTCGTCGCCGTTGCCGCCGCCGCGCCCGTTCCCGTTCCCGTTCCCGTTCCCGTTGCCGCCGCCGTTCCCGCCGCCGGCCGCCTGGCCCGTGGGGGACTCCGACGGGCTGGGCGAGTCCGACGGCGAGCCGCTGGGCGACGGGCTGGAGGTCGGCGAGCTGGGGCTGGGCGACGGCGACGCGGGGGCGGACGCGACCACGAGGTCGACGGGGGTGCCGACGTCCACCTTGGCGTTGCCGCTCACGCTCTGGCTCAGCACCTGGCCCGGCGAGGCGTCGGATGACTCCTCGCTGGTGACGTTGGCCTGCAGGCCCAGCTCGTTGAGCTGGGCGCGGGCCGCGTCCACGGCCTGCCCGACCAGCTCGGGCACCGTCACCTGCCCGCTCGCGACGTACAGCGTGACGGGCGTCCCGGGCGCGGCGGAGGCGTCGGCGCCGGGGTCGGTGCGCACGACCGTGCCGCGGTCGGCCTGCGGGTTCTCGTCGGTCGTCTCGACGGGCCCCACGGTCAGCCCGGCCTGGGACAGCTCCTCACGCGCCTGCGCCTGCGTGCTCCCCGTGAGGTCCGGGACGGTCACCGCGGCCGGGCCGCTGGAGACCGTCAGCGTGACCGGCGCGCTGAACAGCGCCGGGGTGCCGGCCGTCGGGTCGGTGGAGATGACGACCCCGAGGGGCTGGTCCTCGCTGGCGGCCTGGACCACGGTCGAGCTGAGCCCGACCCCCTGCAGGGCGGCCTCGGCCTCCTGCTGCGTCCGGCCGACGACGTCGGGGACGGGCGCGGCCGTGGGCGACGCGGACGGCGTCGCCGACCCGCGGCCGGGGTCCTGCTGCGAGATGGCCCACGCCGCGGCGCCCACCCCCAGCAGGAGGACGAGGACGAGGAGGACCCACGGCCAGCGCCGGCGGCGCTCCGGGACGTCCGGGTCGTCGTCGACGCGGGGCAGCGTGCCCGTGGCGGTGGCCGCCGCGGCGCCCGCCGCGACCGTCGGGACGACCCGGGTCGCCTCGGTGGGGGCGGCCGGGGGCAGCGCCCCGACGGTGGCCCCGCGCAGGGGCCGGCCCTCGACGGCGCGGCGCAGGTCGTCGGCGAAGTCCGCGGCCGACTGGTAGCGGTGCTCGCGGTCCTTGGACAGCGCCATCAGCACGACGTGGTCCACGGCCGGGGGGATGCCCGGCTCGAGCGCGCTCGGCGGGCGGGGCTGCTCGCTGACGTGCTGGTAGGCGACCGCGACGGGGGCGTCGCCCACGAACGGCGGGCGGCCCGTGAGCACCTCGTAGAGCAGGCAGCCCGCGGAGTACAGGTCGCTGCGCGCGTCGACCTGCTCACCGCGCGCCTGCTCGGGCGAGAGGTACTGCGCGGTCCCCATGACCGCCGAGGTCTGGGTCAGCGTCGCCGAGGAGTCCGAGACCGCGCGGGCGATGCCGAAGTCCATGACCTTGACCTCGCCCGCCGGCGTGATCATGACGTTGGCGGGCTTGATGTCGCGGTGGACGATGCCCATCCGGTGGCTGTACTCCAGGGCCGCGAGCACGCCCTCGGTGATCTTCAGCGACTCGCTCAGCGCGAGCGGGTGGTCGGCCTTGAGCACGTCGCGCAGGGTCCGGCCCTCGACGTACTCCATGACGATGTAGGGCAGGTCGACGCTGCCGCCGCCGGCCTGCGGCGAGGGGTCGGCGCCCGTGTCGTACACCGCGACCACGGAGGGGTGGTTCAGCGACGCCGCGGACTGGGCCTCGCGCCGGAAGCGCGCCTGGAAGGACGGGTCGCGCGCCAGGTCCGCGCGCAGCAGCTTCACGGCCACGGTGCGCCCGAGCCGGGTGTCGCGGGCCACGTGCACCTCGGCCATGCCGCCGCGGCCGAGGAGGCTGCCCACCTCGTAGCGCCCGCCGAGCAGCCGCCGCACGCCCGCTCCCGCCTGTCCACCGTCTGCGTCAACCACCGAGCGCCGCCTCCATCACTTGCTTGGCCACCGGGGCGGCGAGCCGTCCCCCGTAAGCGCTGTCCACCGTGCCACCGTCCTCGATCACGACCGCGACCGCGACCTGCCGGTCGCCCTTGGTCGCGAAGGACGTGAACCACGCGTACGGCGGGAGCCCCGCACCGTGCTGCGCGGTCCCCGTCTTGCCCGCCACCTCGACCCCGTCGATCTGGGCGCGCGTGCCGGTCCCCCGGGCGACGACGGCCTTCATCATGTCGGTCAGGGTCGCGGCCGTGCTCGCGCTGACCGCGCGGCCCAGCTCCTGCGGCGCGGGCGTCTCGACGACGGAGAGGTCGTCGCCCGCCCGGACGTCGCGGACGAGGTTCGGCTTCATGAGGACGCCGCCGTTGGCGATGGCGGCCGAGTACATGGCCACCTGCAGGGGCGTCACCCGGACGTCGAACTGCCCGATCGCGGACTGCGCGAGCTGCGGCGCGTTCGGGTCGGCCGGGAACGTGCTGGGGGTGACGCGCATCGGCACCGACAGGTCCTGGCCGAAGCCGAACTTCTCGGCCTGCGTCCGCAGCGCGTCCGCGCCCAGCGTCATGCCGAGCGAGGCGAACGCGGTGTTGCACGAGATGCGCAGGGCGTCGATCAGCGACACCTGGTCGTTCGGCCCGCACGCCGTGCCCTCGTCGTTGCCCAGGGTCGAGGTCGTCTGCGGCAGGTCGAGCTCGGCGGGGCCGTCCAGCAGCGTCGACTCCTCGTACTTCCCGCTCTCCAGGGCCGCCGCGGCCGTGACCAGCTTGAACGTCGACCCCGGCGGGTACAGGTCGCCGCCGATGGCCCGGTTGGTCAGCGGGTCGTCGGGGTCGGCCAGCAGCGCGTTCCACTGCTTCGACACGGCCTCGCCGTCGTGGCTCGCGAGCGCGTTCGGGTCGTAGCTCGGGCTGCTCACCATGGCCAGCACGTCGCCCGTGCGCGGGTCCAGCGCCACGACGGAGCCCTTGCGGCCGTCCAGCGCGTCCCACGCGGCCTGCTGCACGGCCGGGTCCAGCGTGAGGTCGACCGAGGCGCCGCGCGGCTTCTCGCCCGTCAGCAGGTCCGACAGCTGGCGGTAGAACAGCCGGTCGGAGGTGCCCGCGAGCACGTCGTTCTCCGCGCGCTCGAGCATGGACGTGCCGTAGCGGATCGAGTAGTAGCCGGTCACGGGCGCGTACACGGGCCCGGCCGCGTACTGCCGCTGGAAGACGTACGGGTCGTCGACCGGCACGCTCGACGCGACGGCCTGCCCCGCCACGATGAGGGAGCCGCGGTCGCGGCCCAGCTCGGCGTAGAGCTGCCGGCTGTTGCCGGGGCGGTTGTTCAGCGCGTCGGCCTGGAAGTACTGGATCCAGGTCGTCGACGCGAACAGCGCGGCGAACAGGACGGCGACGACGGCGGAGAGCCGGCGCAGGGGACGGTTCACGGGACCCGCACCGCCTGCGTGACCCCGGTGTCGCCCGACTCGGGCCCGTTGCGGACCTCGGGGGCGGGGCGCCGCGCGAGGTCGGAGATGCGCAGCAGCAGGCCCACGACGATCCAGTTGGACACCAGCGAGGAACCACCCGCGGCGAGGAACGGCATCGTCAGGCCCGTCAGGGGGATCACCCGCGTCACGCCGCCGACGACGACGAACACCTGCAGGGTCACCGAGAACGCGAGGCCCGCGGCGAGCAGCTTGCCGAACCCGTCGCGCACCGCGATGGCCGTGCGCAGCCCGCGCTCGACGAGGACGCCGTACAGCAGCAGGACGGCGAACAGCCCGACGAGCCCGAGCTCCTCGCCGATCGAGGAGTAGATGAAGTCGGAGTTCGCGAACGGCACGATGTCGGGCCGGCCGCGGTCCAGCCCGGTGCCCAGCAGGCCCCCGTTGGCCATGCCGTACAGGCCCTGCACGAGCTGGTAGCTGTCGTCGGCGTTGGACGCCGCGAAGGGGTGCAGCCAGATGTCGATGCGCTGCTGCACGTGCCCGAACGTCGACGCCGCGAGCGCCGCGCCGGCCAGGAACAGCGCCAGGCCGAGCAGGATCCAGCTGACCCGCTCGGTCGCGACGTAGAGCACCGCGACGAACAGGCCGAAGAACAGCAGCGACGTGCCGAGGTCGCGCTGCAGGACGAGGATCCCGACGCTCGCGAGCCAGGCCACGAGGATCGGCCCGAGGTCGCGGGCCCGCGGCAGCCGCAGGAACAGCAGCTTCGGGCCGGTCAGAGACAGCGCGTCGCGGTGCACGACGAGGTACCCCGCGAAGAACACCGCCAGCACGATCTTGGCCAGCTCGCCCGGCTGGAAGGACAGCGGGCCGACGCCGATCCAGATCCGGGCGCCGTTGATGGTGCGCCCGAGGCCGGGCAGCAGGGGCAGCAGCAGCAGGACGAGCCCCGCGACCATCGCGGTGAACGTGTAGCGGCGCAGCACCCGGTGGTCGCGCAGGACCCACAGCACGGCACCCGCCGCGAGGATCCCGATCGCCGACCACAGCAGCTGGCGGGGCGCCTGGTCGGCCCGCGAGGACGACAGGTCGAGGCGGTGGATGACGACGAGGCCGAGGCCGTTGAGCAGCGTCGCCACCGGCAGCAGCACCGGGTCGGCGTACTGCGCCTTCCAGCGCAGGACGAGGTGCAGCACGACGGCGAGCCCGCCCAGACCCCCGCCGTAGAGCGCCAGCCCCGGGGGGAGCGTGCCGTCCTCCGTCAGCCCCACGACCGCCCACGCGCCCGTGGCGACCAGGACGGCCATCACCAGCAGCGCCAGCTCGGTGTTGCGCCGCGTCGCCGGGTAGACGGGCGTCACGGTGGCCATCAGCCGATCCCCGCGCAGGCGGCCGCGCGCTGCGCGGCGTCGGGGGAGGTCGTCGGTCCGGGTGTGCTCGGGAGGGGTGTGCTCGGGACGGGTGTGCTCGCGGTGGGCAGCGGGGCCTCCGTCGGGAGTGCGGCCGGGGCGGAGGCGACCGTCGAGGAGCTGCGC
>NZ_JAAALN010000097.1 GCF_009906795.1 Kineococcus siccus | reverse complement strand
CGACGGGGACGACCCCCGGCTCGTCCCCGTCGAGCTCGAGGTGACCGACCCCCGGCAGGTCGCCGAGCTCGCGCGGCGCCTGGGTGACGTCTCCGTCGTCGTGAACAACGCGGGCGTCGACCGCTCCACCGACCTGGTGACGGGGGACCTCGCGGACGTGCGCGACGAGTTCGAGGTCAACGTCCTCGGCCTGCTCGCGGTCTCGCGCGCCTTCGCGCCGGTCCTCGCGGCGCACGGCGGCGGGGCCCTGCTGAACGTGCACTCGGCGCTCTCGTGGGCGACCCTGGGCAACGGCTACAGCGCCTCCAAGGCCGCGGCGTGGTCGGTCACCAACGGCCTGCGGGCCGCGCTCGCGCCGGCCGGGACCCTCGTCACGGGCCTGCACCTCGGCTACACCGACACCGACATGGTCGCGCACGTCCAGGCCCCGAAGAACGACCCGCGCGACGTCGCGCGCGTGGCCGTGCAGGGTCTCGTCGACGACCTGACCGAGGTGCTCGCCGACGACGCGAGCCGGGCCGCGAAGCAGGCCCTCGCGGGCGACCCCGTGCACCTGGGGCTCGCCCGCGCGGCCGCCTGACGGCCCGTCGAGGGTCTCAGGCGGTCGGCGGCACCGACAGGGCCGCGTAGGCGTCCAGCTCGGCGAGCAGCTCCTCGCGCTGCGCGTCGCCGATCCAGGCGATCTCGAAGGCGTTGCGCTGCAGCTGCACCAGCTCGTCGGGCGTGAGGTCCGCGGCCTCGGCCAGGGCCCGGGCGTTCTCGTTGACGTACCCGCCGAAGTAGGCGGGGTCGTCGGAGTTCACCGTCACCTTCACGCCCGAGCGCAGCAGCTCGGCGATGACCGGGGCCTTGGAGTCGTCGGTGACGAACGAGTTGGACACCGGGCAGCACGTCAGGCCGATGCCCCGCTCGCGGACCAGCGCCAGGAGCCGGGGGTCCTCGACCACGTTGGTGCCGTGGTCGAGGCGTTCGGTGCCCAGGTCCTCCAGCGCCTGCCGCAGGTGCTCGACCGTGTCCTCCTGGTCGATGTCGCAGTGCATCGTCACGCGGAACCCCGCCTCGCGGGCCGCCGCGAAGACCGCGGCGAACTTGGCGGGCGGGTTCCCCCGCTCGTCGGAGTCCAGGCCCACCCCCACGATGAGGTCGCGGAACGGCAGGGCCGCCCGCAGCGTCTCCTCGGCGCTCGCGACCGGGAGGTCGCGCACGAAGCAGAGGATGAGCGCCGAGCTGATGCCGAGCTCGGCGTGCGCCTCGACGACGGCCCGGTGGTAGCCCCGCACGACGGTCTCGAAGGCGACACCGCGGCCGACGTGCACCTGCGGGTCGAAGAACATCTCGGCGTGCCGCACGTTCTGCGACGCGGCCTTGCGCAGGTAGGCCAGCGCGAGGTCGTGGAAGTCCTCCTCGGTGACCAGCACGTCCATCGCCGGGTAGTAGACGCCGAGGAAGGAGGCGAGGGAGTCGAACACGTAGGTCGCGCGCACCTCCTCGACGCTGGACTGCCCGATGTCGACGCCGTTGCGCTGCGCCAGGGCGAGCTTCAGCTCCGGTTCCAGCGTCCCCTCCAGGTGCAGGTGCAGCTCGCACTTGGGCATGAGGTCGATGAAGGGTCCGAGGTCCACGGGGTCATCATGGCGGAGCCGGGGGCCGGGCGGGGCGACGGTGCCCGGCAGTCGTTGACAAGACGTCTGACGTCTGTGACGGTGACTGCGACGACGAGGTCCGCGGAGCAGCGACGAGGCGTGCCGCCGGGACCTCGGGGCTCCCCGGGTGCGCCCACGGGCGCCCGCCGACCCCGTACGGAGGACACCCGCGTGGCCCACCCCCAGAACGTCCGCCCCGAGAACTACCACCGCTTCGAGCGGGAGGTGCCGGCCTGGTTCCGCGACGCCAAGTTCGGGATCTTCGTGCACTGGGGCGCCTACTCGGTGCCCGCCTGGGCCGAGCCGATCGGCGAGCTGGGCACGATCGACGCCAGGACCTGGTTCGCGCACAACCCCTACGCCGAGTGGTACGCCAACACCATCCGGATCGAGGGCAGCCCGGCGCAGCAGCACCAGCAGGAGGTCCACGGCGGCGCGCCCTACGACGACTTCCTGGACGCGTGGACCGCCGAGGACTTCGACGCCGACGCGGTCGTCGCGCTGTTCCGCCGCGCGGGCGCCCGCTACGTCGTCCCGACGACCAAGCACCACGACGGCATCACGCTGTGGGACGCACCGGGCACCGACGGGCGCAACACCGTGGCCCGCGGCCCGCGCCGCGACCTCGTGGGCGAGTTCGCGACGGCCGCCCGGGGCGCGGGGCTGCGCTTCGGCGTCTACTACTCGGGCGGGCTGGACTGGCACGCCAGCGACTTCCCGGCCCTCGACGACATGGACTTCTCGGCGCGGCGCCCGGTGGACGAGGCCTACACCGACTACGCCAACCGCCACGTGGTCGACCTGGTCGAGCGCTACGCGCCCGACGTGCTGTGGGGCGACATCGAGTGGCCGGACGCGGGCAAGCCCGACGGCCCGCGCAGCTTCACCCACGTGCTGGACCGGTTCTACGCCGCGAACCCCGAGGGCGTGGTCAACGACCGCTTCGGCGCCACCCACTGGGACTTCCGCACGAGCGAGTACCAGCAGGGGCGCGACAACGAGGACGACAGCGCCTGGGAGAACTGCCGCGGCGTCGGCTACTCCTTCGGCTACAACCAGGTCGAGGACGCCTCGCACTACATGGACGGCCCGGCCGCGGTGCGCCACCTGCTGGACGTCGTCTCGCGCGGCGGGAACTTCCTGCTCAACGTCGGCCCCGACAGCCGCGGGCGGATCCCGGAGCTGCAGCGGCAGTGCCTGGAGGGCATCGCGGACTGGATGGAGCGGCACGCCGCCGCGGTGCACGGCACCACGGTGCTGGAGGGGGCGATCGCCTCGGCGGGCGAGGAACCCTGGGTGCGGTGGACGCGCGCCGGCGACACCGCCCACGCGGTCGTCGACGCGGCGGGGGAGACCACGCTCACGGCGGACCCCGCGCGCCTCGACGTCGCCTCCGCGCGGCTGCTGGACGGCACGCCCGTCGTGGCTCGCGCCGAGGGTGACCGCATCGTCGTGGACGTCCCGGCCGCCGAGGTCGCCGGTCCGGTCGTCGTCGCGCTGGACCTGCGGTGAGCCGCCCCGTGTCGGCCGACGACGCCGAGCTCGCGCGCGTGCGCGCGGTCGCGACCGCCGGGCCGTTCCAGCCCGAGTGGTCCTCGCTGCAGACCTACGAGTCGCCCCGCTGGTACGCCGACGCGAAGTTCGGCATCTTCATCCACTGGGGCGTCTACTCGGTGCCGGCCTTCGGCAACGAGTGGTACGCGCGGACCATGTACAAGGAGGGCACGCCCGAGTTCGAGCACCACGTCGCGACCTACGGGCCGCACGCGGAGTTCGGCTACAAGGACTTCGTGCCGCGGTTCACGGCCGAGCACTTCGACGCCCAGCAGTGGGCGTCGACCTTCCGCCGCGCGGGTGCCCAGTTCGTCGTGCCGGTGGCCGAGCACCACGACGGCTTCGCCATGTACGACACGGCGCGCTCGCGCTGGAAGTCGACGGAGATGGGCCCGGGCCGCGACGTGCTGGGGGAGCTGGGCTCCGCGGTCCGCGACCAGCACATGGTCCTCGGCGCCTCCTCGCACCGCGCGGAGCACTGGTGGTTCATGAACGGCGGCATGCTGTTCGACTCCGACGTGCGCGACCCCGCCCACGCGGACCTCTACGGACCCGCGATGCGCGAGGAGACGGCGCCGAACCAGCAGCACCTCGAGGACTGGCTGCTGCGCACCGTCGAGATCATCGACGGGTACCGGCCGCAGGTCCTGTGGTTCGACTGGTGGATCGAGCAGCCGGCGTTCGAGCCCTACCTGCGGCTGCTCGCGGCCTACTACTACAACGAGGCGGCGCGCTGGGGCCGCGAGGTGGTCATCAACTACAAGTGGGGCTCGTTCGCCCCCGGCAGCGCCGTCTACGACATCGAGCGGGGCGCGATGCCGGGCATCCACCCGCAGGTGTGGCAGAACGACACGTCGGTCTCGCGCACGTCCTGGAGCTTCGTCGAGGGCCACGAGTACAAGGGCGTCGCGGAGCTCGTCGGCGAGCTGGTCGACGTGGTGGCCAAGAACGGCGTGCTCCTGCTCAACATCGGCCCGAAGGCCGACGGCACGATCCCCGCACCGGAGGTCGAGCTGCTGCACGGGCTGGGGGACTGGCTGTGCGTCAACGGCGAGGCCGTCTACGGGACCAGGCCGTGGACCGTCCCCTCCGAGGGTCCGACCGAGTTCGCGGCCGGCTCCTTCGTCGACGCCACGGCCCGCGAGTACGGCTCCCGCGACGTCCGGTTCACGACCCGGCGCGACGTCACGGGCCTGTACCTCTACGCCACCGTGCTGGCGTGGCCGGAGGACGGCGTCGCCCGCATCCGCGCGTTCGGGACGGCCGGGGGTCTGCTGCCGCAGGCGATCACGGACGTCAGCGTGCTCGGTGCGGGGCCGGTGCCGTCGCGCCGCACGGGGGAGGCCCTCGAGGTCGACCTCCCGGCGGAGCGTCCCAGCGCGGTGGGGGTCGTGGTGAAGGTCAGGGTCGTCGAGCCCACGGCGGCCGCGCGCACGGACCAGCTGCACTGACGCCCCCGGCCGGCGCCCGCGGGCGCCGGCCGGGGTTGCCGGGGTGGTCCCCGGGGTGGTTCACGCGGTGACCTTCAGGCCCACGACCCCGCCCACGATCATCGCCAGGAACACGACCTTCAGCACGGACACCGCCTCGGCGCCCGTGGCCATCGCGTACGCGACGGTCACCACGGCGCCGACCCCCACCCACACCGCGTAGGCCGTCCCGACGGGAAGGTCGCGCATGGCGAGGGAGAGCCCGGCCATGCTCGCGACCACGCCCAGGAGGAAGACGACGGTCGGGCCCGCGCGGCGGAACCCCTCCGAGCGGTCCAGGGCGGTGGCCCACACCGCCTCCAGGACACCGGAGACGACGAGGACGATCCACGGCACGACGACCTCCACGGGCCGTCTTGTCGTCCACCGGGTACGGCACCCCTCGTCCGGGAGCCCGCGGACCGCGCGCTCCCGGCAACGGTGTCACGACCGGTGGAGGGCGGCCAGCCGGGTGGCGGGGATCAGCCCTGCGCGACCCGGACGACCATCTTGCCGGTGTTCGCCCCGCGCATGAGGTCGAGGAACCCGTCGACCGCGTGGTCGATGCCGTCCACGACGGTCTCGTCGAACACGACCTGGCCGCTGGTCAGCCAGCCGGTCATGTCGGCGACGAAGTCGGGCAGCCGGTGGAACCAGCCGCCGACCGTGAACCCGCGCAGGGTGAGACCGCGCGTGACCATGTTCGTCAGGTTGTCCGGTCCGGGCGTGCGCTCGGTGGAGTTGTAGGCCGAGATGGCCCCGCACAGCGCGGCGCGGCCACCGTCCTTGAACGCGTCGAGCGCGGCCTCGAGGTGGTCGCCTCCGACGTTGTCGAAGTAGACGTCGATGCCGTCGGGTGCCGCGGTGGGCAGCTGCCCGCGCACGGGGGCGTCCTTGTAGTTGAACGCTGCGTCGTAGCCGTACTTCTCCGTGAGCAGCGCGACCTTCTCCGCCGATCCGGCCGAGCCGATCACGCGGGAGGCTCCCTTGAGCCGGGCGATCTGCCCGGCCGCGGTGCCGACGGCCCCGGCCGCGCCGGAGACGAACACGGTGTCGCCCCCCTCAGCCCCGCGATGTCGAGCAGCCCGACGTAGGCCGTGAGCGCCGTCATCCCGAGGATGCCGAGGTGGGCGGAGGAGGGGATGCCCGGCAGGTCCTGGACGACGCGGAACCCGTCGGCGTCGCCCTGCGCGAGGGTGCGCCAGCCCTGCAGGTGGGAGACGAGCGCACCCACGGGGACGTCCTCGGCGGTGGACTCCACGACGCGGCCCACGGCGCCGCCGGTCATGGTCTCGCCCAGCGCGAACGGCGGGACGTAGCTGCGGCCCTCGTTCATCCGGCCGCGCATGTAGGGGTCCACGGAGAGGAACTCGTTGGCCACGCGGACCTGGCCGGGGGCGAGGTCCGGGAGGTCGACGGTCACGGTGCGGAAGTCGTCGTGGGTGGGCCAGCCGTGCGGGCGGGCGACGAGCTGGACCTGGGTGCTGCGAGAGGACATGCCCGGCACAGTAGGACGACCGGCCCCCGACCGATGACTGCGGGCGCCGCCAGAGGTCACCACCGGGTCAGCGTTCGCACCACCGGAGGAGCCACCATGCCGAACAGCCCACGACCGGTCGTGCACGTCGAGGTCACGGGGGTCGATCCGGCGGGCCTGCGCGCGTTCTACGGCGAGCTGTTCGGGTGGACCTTCGACACGTCCGGTCCGGTCGCGGCCGAGGTGTCCGCGCCGGGGGAGTACGGGTTCACCGACCCGGGTCGCACGACGGAGGGGGTCGGTGTCCCGGGCGGGGTCGGTGGCGGCCCCGGTCACCGCGCGCAGTCGGTCTTCTACGTCGGTGTCCCCGACGTCGGTGCCGCGCTCGCCGAGGCCGAGCGGCTGGGCGGGACCCGCGTGCTCGGCCCCGTGACGTCCCCGAGCGGTCTGGTGGTGGCGCACGTCCGCGACCCGGAGGGCACCCTCGTCGGTCTCGCGGGTGCGCTGTGACCCGGACCCGGACCCGGACCCGGACCCGGACCCGGACCCGGACCCGGGAGCGGTCAGCGCCGCACGCGCTCGGCGGAGGTGATCCGGAAGACCGGGTGCTTCGGCGCCGCGGCCAGCAGCTCCGCGTCGGTCGCAGAGGCGTCGACGCCGTCGAAGAACATGCCGACCTCCCACGCCCAGCGGCGCAGGTACTCCCGCAGCAGCGCCGGCTTGTCGGCGTCGGTGACCTCCACCGCGGTGAAGGCCTCCGCCCGCCGGCCGGCGCGCAGCTCGCCGGTGCCCGCGACCCGCAGGTTGCGCACCCACTGCGTGTGGCCGCGCGGGGCCACCAGGTAGCGCGTCCCGTCGATCGTCAGGGGGTTGACCGGAGTCGTGCGCCACTCGCCGCTGGTGCGGCCGCGGACCGCGAGGACGCGGGACCCGGCCAGCGGCAGGCCCAGGCGCGTCGACGCCGCCACGAGCGGGTTGAGCACCCGCCGGGTCAGCAGGTCGGGCGCCAGGTAGCGCGGGGCCGCGCTGCTGTGAGCGGTGGTCTTCTCGGAGAGCACTGATCTCGTCATGCCCTCAGGATGCACCCGCCGTCCCGTCCGCGCAAGAGCGCCGCTCTCGTCCGTGAGCGCCGATCTGTCCTGTGTCAGGATGGCCACGTGCCTGCCGTCCCCACCGCCCGCGAACGCGCGCGCCGCGAGCTCACCGCCGACATCCTCGAGGCCGCCCGCCGCCAGCTCGCCGCGTCGGGGGCGGCGGCGCTGTCGGTGCGCGCGGTCGCCCGCGAGCTCGGGTTGGCGTCCTCGGCGCTCTACCGGTACTTCGCGACGCGCGACGAGCTGCTCACGGCCCTGATCGTCGAGGCCTACGGCGACGCGGCCGACGCGGTCGAGGCGGCCGCGGCCCCCGCCCCCGGCCGGTCGCGGCGCGAGCGGTTCACGGGCGGCTGCCGGGCGCTGCGGGCCTGGGCGGTCGCGCACCCCCACGAGTACGCCCTCGTGCACGGTTCGCCCGTGCCCGGCTACCGCGGCGACGACCGGACGACGGCCGCGGGTGCGCGCACCCCGATGGCCCTGCTGGCCGTGCTGCAGGGGCTCCCGGCACCCGCGACCCCGCTCGACCCCCGCCTGGCCGAGGGCGCCGACCGCGTCGCGAGCGCCGGTGCCGCGACCGGCGCGGACGCGGTCCCGCCCGCCCTCGTCGTCGTCGCGGCCCAGTGCTGGACGGCCCTCCTGGGGCTGATCAGCAGCGAGCTGTTCGGCCAGCTCGCGCACACCTTCGACCCGGCCGACGCCTTCGCCGACGCCACCATCGAGGCGCTCGCCGACCGGCTCGGGCTCTGAGGGGGCCGGGCGGCCCCGCCGGGCGGGCGTGATCGGGCCGCCCTACGTTGGCGGCAGTCCACCCGAGGAGGAGCAGTGCCGAACGTCCCGAACCTTCAGCTCAACGACGGGATCCAGATCCCCCAGCTCGGCCTGGGGGTCTGGCAGGTCCCGCAGGAGCAGACCGCCGAGGTCGTGCTCACGGCCCTGAACGCCGGGTACCGCCACATCGACACGGCCGCCGGGTACGGCAACGAGGCCGGCGTCGGCGACGCCCTGCGCGCCAGCGGCCTCGACCACGAGGACGTGTTCGTCACCACCAAGCTGGCCAACGGCGAGCACGGCCGCGACAGGACGCTGCGCGCCTTCGACGAGAGCATGGCCAAGCTGCAGCTGGAGTACCTCGACCTCTACCTCATCCACTGGCCGCAGCAGGCCGACGACTACGTCGAGACGTGGCAGACGTTCGAGGAGCTGCAGCGCGAGGGCCGCATCCGCTCCATCGGCGTCTCGAACTTCCAGAAGACGCACCTGCGCAAGCTCTTCGACGAGACGGGCGTCGTCCCGTCCGTCAACCAGGTCGAGCAGCACCCCTACCTCGTGCAGGACGACCTGCGGGCGTTCAACGCCGAGCACGGCATCGCCACCGAGGCGTGGAGCCCGCTGGCCAAGGGCGGCGGCCTGCTCGGCGAGGACGTCATCACGTCGATCGCGCAGGAGCTCGGCAAGGACCCGGCGCAGGTCGTCCTGCGCTGGCACGTGCAGCTCGGCAACATCGTCATCCCGAAGTCGGTGACGCCGTC
Organism: Kineococcus siccus; assembly: GCF_009906795.1. Taxonomy (GTDB): domain Bacteria; phylum Actinomycetota; class Actinomycetes; order Actinomycetales; family Kineococcaceae; genus Kineococcus; species Kineococcus siccus. The sequence continues at coordinate 6,888 of NZ_JAAALN010000097.1, read as the reverse complement.
GCGCATCGAGAGCAACATCGAGGTCTTCGACTTCGCCCTGACCGACGAGCAGGTCGCCGCGATCTCCGGGCTCAACCGCGACGAGCGCACCGGGCCGGACCCCGACACCTTCGGGTGAGCACCGGCTTCCTCTCGTGAGCACCGGCCTCGTCTCGTGAGCACCGGCTTGGCGCTGGCGCTCGTCGGGCTGGCGCTGCTCGACGCGCTCAACACCTCCGCGCTGCTGCTGGCCGTCGCCGCCCTGCTCGCCGCCCCGCGCCGCCCCGTCGTGACCGCGCTCGCGTGCGTGGCCGGGGCGGCGGCGGCCTTCGCCGTGCTCGGCGTCGCCCTGTACCTGGGGGCGGCGGCGGCCGAGGCGGCCGTCGCGGGCGGCCTGCCGGCGGTGCGGCGCGCGGGTCTCGTCCTGCTCGCGGTCCTGCTGCTGGTGCACGCCGTGCGCCGCGCGCGCCGGCGCCCGGGCCGGGTCCCGGACCTCACGCGGTGGGCCTCCCCGGCGGCCGCGGCGGGCCTGGGGGTGCTGGGGGCGCTGAGCGACCTGCCGACCGCGTTCCCGTTCCTGCTCGCGGTCGAGCGGCTCGTCAGCGCCGACGTCACGACCACCACGGCCCTGCTCGCGCTGCTGGGCTACGTCGTCGTGCTGTCCCTGCCGGCCCTCGTCGTCGTGCGCGTCGTCGCCGCGCACCGCGAGGGCGCGCGCTCCCTGCTCGAGGGCCTGCTCGCCCGCCTCGGCGCGAAGGACCGCAGCGTGCCCGTCGTCGTGGCCTGCGTGCTGCTGGCCGGGGCGGCGCTCGCGCTCGCCGCCGCCCTCTGAGCCGGACCCCTCAGCTGCCCGTGCGGGGCTGCTCGCGCAGGTCCAGCACCCGGACCCCGGCCGAGCGGACCCGGCCCTTGCCCGAGCCCTTGGCGGCGTACATGGCCGCGTCGGCCTGCTGCAGCACGCGCTGGGGGTCCGCGCCGAGCTCGGCCATCGCCAGCCCGACGCTGATGCCGACGTCGAAGGTCCAGCCGGCCACCGGGAACGGCGTCACCATCGCGTCGACCACGCGCTGGGCGACGGCCTGCGCCGCGGCCTCGTCCGGCAGGTCGGGACACACCACGGCGAACTCGTCGCCACCGAGGCGGGCGACCGTGTCGCCCGGCCGCACGGCGTGGGAGAGGCGCTGGGCGACGCCGATGAGGACGTGGTCGCCGGCCGCGTGGCCGCCCGTGTCGTTGACGGGCTTGAAGTCGTCGAGGTCGCAGTACAGCAGCGCCACGTGCCGCCCCGAGCGCGACGACGCGTCGAGCGCGTGGCGCAGGCGGTCCTCCAGCAGCGTCCGGTTCGGCAGGCCCGTCAGCGGGTCGTGCAGCGCGGCGTCGCGCAGCCGGCGCTGCACGAGCCGGCGCTGCGTGACGTCGGCGACCTGCACGACGGCCGCGACGTCACCCGTGCGGGCACCGTCGGGCGTGGTCGGCCAGGCCGCCATCGCGAGCTCCAGCCAGACCTGGCCGTCGCCGTGCTGCAGCTCCGCGTGCCAGTGCCCCGACTCCCCGGCGGCGACGTCGTCGACGAGGCCCTCGACGGCGTCGACGAAGGCGTCGCGGTGCACGTCGGCGACCTGCTCGGACCAGTCCGAGCCCACGGGCACGTCGGTGCCCAGCATCGAGGCGAGCCGGTCGTTGACGCGGGCGACCGTCGCAGAGCCGTCGGCGCGCAGCCGCAGCAGCGCCACCCCCAGCAGCGCGTCGTCGAAGGTGCGGCGGAACAGCTCCTCGCGCCGGCCGGCCACGACGACCGCGCGCTCGCGCGAGCGCACGACGAGGGACATGACGAGCGTGACCGCGCCCGCGGTCGACAGCAGGGCCTGCAGCACCCGCAGGCTCTGGTTGGGCTCGAGCAGCGCGTAGGGGCCGAGGGTCGTCACCGTCCCCGCCGTGGTGATCACGCCGACGACGAGCAGGGCGCTCAGGGCGCGGCCCACGCCGAGGCGCGCGGCCCCCCACAGCAGCGGCACGACGACGACGAAGGACCAGGGCCCCGGGTCGGAGGACAGGAAGACCGTCGCGGAGACGCCCGCGGACGTCGCGAGGACGCCGGACCACTCCAGCGCCGCGAGGCGGGCGTGCCGCACGTCGGACGCCGGCCGGGGGGAGGGCAGGAGCAGGAGCGGGCCGATCAGCAGCACGCCGAGCGCCTGGGTGGGGACGTACTGCAGCACCTGCGGCGGTGTCGCGATGGTCTCCGCGAGCGGCGCGGCCGCCAGGATGCCCGCGACGGCGCCCGCGCAGAGCCGCCACGCGTCGCGGCCCCGGGCCAGCCGCAGGGGCTCCCCGCCGGCCAGCAGGGTCACGATCGAGGCGCCGACCCCGCACTGCAGGGCCTGGGCGCTCGCGAACACCGCGGTCGCCGACGGCTCGTCACCGAGGACGCGGCCGGCGACGACGGTGCCGAGCAGCGTGCCGCCGACCACCCACCAGCGGCGGGCGGGCCGGCGCACCGCGAGGGCCAGGGCCGCCCCGGCCGCGGGCCACCAGACGGTCGCGCCGAGCGCCGGGGCGTCGACGAGGACCGTCATCAGCACGCTGAGGGCGGCGACGACGACCGCGGTGCTGACCGCCAGGCGCGGGCCGCCACCCCGGACGCCGCGCCCGGCGCCGCCCCGCGGGCGGGCGCCCGGGCGCCGCTGCGCCGGACGGGTGAGGCCGTCGTCACCAGCCGCTGCCGTGATCATGCGGCCTCTTCGGCACGTCGGGCCCCGACCTTGAGCGCCCGGACGGAGTTCTTCCGCGACCGGGTGCCGGACCGGCGCGCCCGTGCCCGATCCTGGGGGCGTGAGCACCGTCCCGCACGCGTCGCACTGGGGCTCCTTCACCGCGGTGCGCGCGGCCGACGGGACCGTCGGGGTCCGTCCGCACCCCGACGACCCGGACCCCTCGGCCCTCCTCGCCAACCTGCCCGTCGCCGCGACCGGGCGGGCCCGCGTGCTGCGCCCGCACGTGCGGCGCGGCTGGTGGGAGGACGGTCCCGGTCCGGACGCGCGGCGCGGCCGCGACGAGCTCCTCGCCGTCGGCTGGGACGAGCTGCTCGACCGCGTCGCCGCCGAGTACCGCCGCGTCCTGGCCACCGACGGCCCCGCGGCCGTCTTCGGGGGCTCCTACGGCTGGGCCAGCGCCGGCCGCTTCCACCACGCCCAGAGCCAGCTGCACCGCTTCCTCAACTGCCTGGGCGGCGCCACCCGCTCCAGCCACACCTACAGCCACGGCACGGCCGAGGTGCTCCTGCCGCACGTCGTCGGCTCGCTCGAGCCGCTCATCTCCCCGACCGCGTGGTCGGTCGTGGAGGCCAGCACCGACCTCGTCCTGGCCGTGGGCGGCCTGCCCGCGAAGAACGCGCAGGTCGCCTCCGGCGGCATCAGCCGGCACGAGGTGGCCGGGCGGCTGCGCGCCGCCCGCGCGCGGGGCGCGGAGTTCGTGCTCGTGTCGCCGCAGCGCGACGACCTCGCGGCCGAGCTCGACGCCGACTGGCTCGCCGTCGTGCCCGGCACCGACGCGGCGCTGCTGCTGGCGATGTCGCACGTCCTGGTCACCGAGGGCCTGCACGACGAGGACTTCCTGCGGCGCTGCTGCGCCGGCACCGAGGAGTTCCTGGCCTCCCTGCGCGGCGAGGACGACGGCGTCGAGAAGACCCCCGACTGGGCGGCCGCCCTCACGGGCGTGGACGCCGGGCGCATCCGGGCGCTGGCCCGGCGCGCCGCGGCCGGCCGCACCATGGTCACGCTGAGCTGGTCGGTGCCCCGCGCGCGCTACGGCGAGCAGCCCCTGTGGGCGGCCATCGCCTTCGCCGCGCTGCTGGGCCAGATCGGCCTGCCGGGCGGCGGTTTCGGCCACGGCTACGCCTCCACGGGGGGCGTGGGCCGCCGGGCGGGCAGCCTGGCGCTGCCGACCCTGCCGCAGTTCGGCGACCCGCTGCGCCGGCGCATCCCCGTCGCGCGCATCGCCGACGCGCTGCTGGCCCCGGGCGCCGAGTACGAGGTCGACGGGCGCACCGAGACCTACCCGCGGCTGCGGCTCGTGCACTGGGCGGGCGGCAACCCGTTCCACCACCACCAGGACCTGCAGCGCCTGCAGCGCGCGTTCGCGGCCGCCGACACCGTCGTCGTGCACGAGCCGTTCTGGACGTCCACGGCCCGCCACGCCGACGTGGTCCTGCCCTCGACGACCACGATGGAGCGCGTCGACCTCGGCGCCGCGCGCTACGACGACCGGATCGTCGCGATGGGGCGCGTGCACGCCCCGCTCGGCGAGGCCCGCGACGACTACGCGGCGCTGGCGGCGCTCGCGGACCGCCTGGGGGTGGGGGAGCGGTTCACCGAGGGCCGCACCGCGCCGGAGTGGGTGGAGCACCTCTACGAGCAGTGGCGCGAGGGGCCCGCGGCCCGCGCCGGGGTCGAGGCGCCGCCGTACGCGGAGTTCGTCGCCGCGGGCGAGCTGCCGCTGCCCCCCGAACCCGTGGAGAAGGTGCTGTTCGCGTCCTTCCGCGCGGACCCGCAGCGGCACCCGCTGCGCACGCCGAGCGGCAGGATCGAGCTGCACTCCGACGTCGTCGCGGGCTTCGGCTACGACGACTGCCCCGGCCACCCCGTGTGGCGGGCCGCCGACGAGCAGCCCGACGCGGCCTTCCCGCTGCACCTCGTCGCGAACAACCCGGCCAGCCGGCTGCACAGCCAGCTGGACCACGGCGCCACGTCCCAGGCGTCCAAGGTCGCGGGGCGCGAACCGCTGCGGATGCACCCCGCCGACGCCGCCGCGCGCGGCCTCGTGGCCGGGCAGGTCGTCGTCGTGCGCAGCCGGCGCGGCAGCTGCCTCGCCGGGCTGGTCCCGTCCGCGGAGCTGCGGGAGGGCGTGGTGCAGATGTCGACGGGCGCGTGGTTCGACCCCGTCGCGGGTGCGCAGGCCGGGGTGACGTGCGGCCACGGCAACGTCAACGTCCTGACCACGGACGTCGGCACGTCCCGGCTGGCGCAGGGCTGCACGGGGCAGCACGCCGTCGTCGAGGTCGCGGCCCACGAGGGCCCCCGGCCGCGCGTGACGGTCTTCGACCAGCCCGTGACGGGTGGGTCCTGAGGGAACGCAGCGGCGGCCGACGACGTCAGAGGCGGCGGCGCGCCCGAGGTGCCCTTACCCCGACATCGCAGGACTGGCAAGGCGCTCGGGAGAACCACTGCCGCGAACGGGCGATGACCTGCCCCGGATGCGGCATCATGGACGTCCGACCAGGGTGCGCTCGCGCACCCCCGAGGCCCCGAGGAGCGATCGTGACGACCGAGGGATGGCCCGAGGACCGGGTGACCGGCGCTGCGGACGTCCCGTCGATCGTGCGGCACTGCGCGGGGCCCGTCGGCGACGAGGACCGCTACGAGATCCTGGGCCGGGCCGACGGGTCGGACGAGGGCTGGCACGTCCTGGACCGCGACGCCGGGGCCGGGGACGCGCTGTTCACGCTCGTGACGCTGCGCCCCCAGCCGCGCGCGGGTCAGGACGTCGACGACCACCTCGCCGAGCAGGAGATGTGGCGCGAGCGCGCCGCCGGCCTCACGCGCGTCAAGCACGCCCGCCTCGCGGGCGTCGTCACGACCTTCCGCGGTCCCGCACCGCACAAGCCCGGCACGGCCCGCTCCGACGAGGCCCCGTGGAGCTACGCCGTGCTCGAGCAGGCCTCGGGCCGGTCCGTGGCGGACTGGCTGCGCGACGACCCGGGCGCCCCGGTCGAGGAGCGCCTCACGGTCCTGGCGACCGCGGCCGGCGTCCTGCAGGAGCTGCACCGCGGCTCCGACTCCGTGCCGCCCCTCGTGCACGGCGACATCTCCCCGCGCACGGTCCGGCTGGGCGGGTTCTGGCCCGCGGACGGCGTGCGGCTGGCCGGCGCGAGCCTCAGCGGCCTGCGGCGGGGCCCGCTGCACGGGGACCCGGCCTCCCCGTACACGGCTCCCGAGGTCCGCGCGGGCGGCCTGCCGTCGGCCGCGAGCGACGTCTTCGGCTTCGGCGCCACCGCGATCACCGTCCTGACGGGGCAGCCGCCCGTCGTGGGTCACGACGGCGAGCCGGACCTCGCGCTCGTGCGCCGCCAGCTCGGCGCCGCGCCCTTCACGGCCCCCCACCCGGGCATGGCGGACCTGCTGCTGCGGGCCGTCGCCACGGACCCCCACGACCGGCCCGACCGGCTGCCCGTCTGGGTCAACGAGCTGCGGGCCTTCGTCGACCCGGTGCCCGCGACGGAGGCCCTCGCCGTGGTGCCGGCCGTCGCGCCCGCCGCCCTCGCCGCGGACGGTCCCGCGGGGCTGCGCGCCCTGCCGCGGCGGCCGGTGGCCGTCGTCGTGGGTGCGCTCGTGCTCGCCACCGCGGGGGCGGGCATCGCCATCGCCGCCGTGCAGCAGGGCCGGCTGAAGGACGTGCCCAACCCGGTGGCGATCGTGCAGCCGGCCCCGGTCACGCAGTCGACGCGCGCGACCGAGGCGCTCGGGGTGCCGAGCGCGGAGGGGCCGCGCACCTCCGCCGAGGACAGCGCCCCCACGAGCCCGGGACGACCGCGCAGCGCCACGGCGAGCCCCCGGGCGTCCACCCCCGGCGCACCGCCGACGCCCTCGGCGCTGCTGCCCCCGGGCGCGGCGCCGTCCCCGCTGCTGCCGGGGCAGGGGCTCGTCCCGCCCGCTGCCGAGACGCCCACGGTCCCGCCGCTGATCCCGCCCGCGGTCTCCGACCCGTCCGGGCCCGCCGCGCCTCCGCCGGTCGGGACACCCGCGCCGCCGTCGTCCGCGCCACCGCCCACCGTCACACCGCCGCCCGTGACGCCGCCTCCCGTCACGCCGCCTCCCGTCACGCCGCCCCCCGTGACGCCGCCCGGGTCCCCGA
>NZ_JAAALN010000096.1 GCF_009906795.1 Kineococcus siccus | reverse complement strand
GTCCCGGCGCCCGGCCCGCCGGGGTTCAGCACGAGCGAGCCCAGGCGGTCCTCGCCCGTCGCGGTGGTCGCCAGCCGCACGAGCGCGAGCGTGGTCGTCGCCCCCGCGGGGTCGGCGTAGTCCACCGGGACCTGCAGCCGGGTGCACTCGAAGCCGCCCTGGCAGCCCGTCCACTGCAGCCGCTGGTCGTAGAACCGGGCCAGGGCCGGGTCGGACGCCGCCTCGCCCGGCACCGCCGCGGGCGCGCCCACGGGGCTCGGCTCGGGGCCGGAGCCGCCGCCGAGCGCCGAGCAGCCCGTCACCAGCAGCAGCGACGTGAGCGCGGCGAGGACGGCGCGGGGCGCGCGGCGGGCCGGGCGCCGGGACGGGGCGGGGGTGCGCGACATGGTCCGGGCAGGCTACGTGACGGGCCCGCGACGCGACCTGCACGCTCCGTCGCGCGCTCCGGGAGCGACGCGGGGAGGATCATCGGGACCCCGAGACCGAGGAGATCACCGTGGACCTGCCTGAGGATCTGCTGACCCTGCTGCGCCAGGCCAGCCCCTGCTACGTCGCGACGACGATGCCCGACGGCTCGCCGCAGCTCACGCAGACGTGGGTGGACACCGACGGCAGGCACGTCCTGGTCAACACGGTCCAGGGCTTCCAGAAGCTGCGCAACGTCGAGCGCGACCCGCGCGTCTCCGTCGCGGTGTCGGACCCGGCGAACCCGTTCCGCTACTACGAGGTGCGTGGCCACGTCGTGGCCACGACGACCGAGGGCGGCACCGAGCACATCGAGGCGCTGTCGCAGCGCTACACGGGCGGGCCCTACCCCTGGTACGGCGGGCGCGACCAGGTCCGCGTCATCCTCAGCATCGCGGCGGACAAGGTCCAGACGGTCGGCTGAGCCCCCGGCGCGGGGCCGGCCCTCAGCGCGCGCCGGGGCGCAGCTGCAGGGCCATCGCCTCGACGGCCAGGACGGGGGACACGTTCTGCTGCAGCCGCTCGCGAGCCAGCTGCACCGCGTCGGTGCGGCGCAGCGTGTCCTCGGGGGTGCTGGCGCCGGCCAGCGCGCGCACGCCCCCGGCCATGTCGCCGTTGACGAGCTCGACGGGGGCGCCGAGCTGCACGACGAGGACGTCGCGGAAGAACCCGAGCAGGTCCACGAGCGCGCGGTCGAGGACGTCGGTCTGCGCGCGGCGGGCCCGCCGCTTCTGGTCCTCCTCCAGCTGCCGGACCTGACCGCGCACCGCGGGCGGCGGGGTGGCGGTGCCGTCGGCGCCCAGCGCCCGCAGCAGCTCGGCGCGCTCGGTGGCGTCGCGCTCCGCCGTCGACGCCTTGGCCTCCTCGGCGGTGATCTCGACGAGCTCCCCGGCCGCGACCACCGCGTCGCCCACGCCGCGCAGCCGCTCGACGAACGTCAGCACCTCGCGGCGGCGGATCCGGGCGCCCTCGTCGCGGGCCAGCCGCCGGGCCAGCCCGACGTGGCTCTGCGCCGCGCGGGCCGCGAACGCCGCCATCGCCGGGTCGATGCCGTCGCGGCGCACCAGCAGCTCGGCGACCGCGTCGGCGGGCGGGATGCGCAGCGGCACGTGCCGCGAGCGGGAGCGCAGGGTCGCGAGGACGTCGTCGACCCCGGGGGCGCAGAGCACCCACACCGTCTGCGGCGGCGGCTCCTCGATCGTCTTGAGCAGCACGTTGCCCGACGTCTCGTTGAGGCGGTCGGCGTCCTCCACGACGATGACGCGCCAGCGCCCGACCGAGGGCCGCCGCTGGGCGACCGCGATGAGCGGCTCCACGTCCTGGCGGCGGATCCAGGTGTGCTCGGTGCTGAACACCGTGACGTCGGCGTGGGCGCCGGACGCCGCGGTCCGGCAGCCCGCGCACGTGCCGCAGCCGACCACGGTGGGGTCGGTGCACTCCAGGGCCGCGGCGAAGGCGCGGGCCGCGACGGAGCGCCCGGAGCCCGGCGGGCCCGTCAGCAGCCAGGCGTGGGTCATCCCCGACGCGCCGCCGGGCGTGCCGGCCACCGCCCCGCGGCGCGCCGCGGCCGCCGCCCGGGCGAGCACGGCCACGGCGGGGCCCTGCCCGACGACGTCGCCCCAGACGCCCGGCCCGGCCGCGCTCACGGGCGCCCCGCGACGGCGCGCGCGGGCCCGGACGGCACCGGCAGCAGGGGCGCCAGGTGCTCGCGGAGCCGGTGCTGGACGGCGTCGGCGGGGCGCGCGGCGTCCAGGACGAGGTAGCGGGCGGGCGCACGGGCGGCGAGGTCCAGGAACTGCTCGCGCACCCGGGTGTGGAAGGCGAGGGACTCGGCCTCCAGGCGGTCCTCGCCCGGGCGCCCCGCGTCCCGGCCGCGGCGGCCCGCGGCCGTGGCCGGGTCGACGTCCAGGACGACCGTGAGGCCGGGCACGAGGCCGCCCGTCGCCCACCGCGACAGCTCCTCCACCTCCGCGGCGGGCAGGGCGCGCCCGGCGCCCTGGTAGGCCAGCGAGCTGTCGACGTAACGGTCGGTCACCACGACGGCGCCCCGCGCCAGCGCGGGGCGGACGACCTCGGCGACGTGCTGGGCGCGGTCGGCGGCGAACAGGAGGGCCTCGGCGCGCGGGGCGAGCGCGGCACCCGGCGCGGGGGCGAGGAGCACCTGGCGCAGCGCGAGGCCCGTCGCGGTGCCGCCGGGCTCGCGCGTGGCGACCACCTCGTGGCCCCGCTGGGCGAGCCACCCGGCCAGCAGCCGCTGCTGCGTCGTCTTGCCCGAGCCGTCGCCCCCCTCGAGCGCGACGAGGAACCCGGCGGCGGGCGGGCCGCCCGCGGGCGCGTCGGTGCCCGCGGGGCCGGCTGAGCTCACGCCGTCAGGGTAGTCGGCGGTCCCGACAGCCCCCTGCTTCGGCCGAACGGGTGACGCAGGGCCCGCATGGAGCAACAGAGCGTGCCCAAACGACCACTTCCCGCCCACGGCAGCACGTCCAGCCCTAACGTTGTCACTGTCAGCAACCGGGAGACCGGGCTGGCCACCGCCTCGGGGGAGGCACCCGCAACGGTCGATCAGCGCGCCGCCGCGCGCGACCGTCCGCACCCACCACCACGTTCCGGGGGGAACCATGACCGCCACCGCTCGCCGCTCCGCCCTCGTCGCCGCGCTGACGGGCCTCGGCCTCCTCGCCGGGGCCGCGGGCGCGACCGCCGCCCCGGTCGCCCTCCCCGACCTCGTCGTCAGCGGCATCTCCGCCGTCACCGCCACGCCCGGCGCCCCCGTCACCTTCGCGGCCACCCTGACCAACCGCGGCCGGGCCGCCACGCCCGCGGGCGTCGTGCAGGGCGTCGCCTTCGCCGTCGACGGCACCGTCGTCACCTGGTCCGCGAGCCGCACCGCGTCGCTGGCGCCCGGCGCCTCCGCCGTCGTGCGCGCCGACGGCGGACCGCGCGGCGCCACGTGGACCGCCACCGCCGGCCGCCACGTCGTCACCGCGGTGGTGGACGACGTCGCCCGCATCCGCGAGAGCGACGAGCGCAACAACACCCGCACCCGCACGGTCACCGTCCCCGTCGCGGCCGGCGCCACGGGCGCCGTCCAGCCGGTCACGGCGGTCACCGCGCGCCAGGCCACGGCCGAGCCGGTCTGGCGCGTCACGCACGACGACGCCGTCACCGTGTCCTGGACCGTGCCCGCCGGGCAGCCCGCCGGCACGACCCACACCGTGGTCGAGCACGCCACCACGCCCGGCTCGTCCTGCGCCGGCCTGCCGGACACCGCCGTCGCGGGCACCACCACCGGCACCAGCCTGACGGTGCGCCCGCGCGTCGGGGACACCTGCTCCGGGCACGGCCAGGGCCACGACACCTGGTACTCCGTGACCAGCACCGCCCCCTCGGGCGCGAAGGCCGTCTCGGCCGCCAGCGGCGCGTGCGCCGGCTACCGCAACGCCGAGTTCGGGGCGACCGGCCCCGTCGACGCCTTCACCTCCTCCTGCGCCGGCGGCGCCGACTACGCCGACCACGTCCAGGCCCTGACGACGGGCGCGGTCCGCGTCGACGCGGGCTCCGCCACGGGCACCGCGGGGTACGCCGCGGACCGCGGGTTCACGGGCGGGCAGTCCTACGCCTCCGCCACCGGCCTGCGCCCCGAGCTGACGACGTCGCGCTGGGGCTGGAGCAGCTACCGCCTGCCGGTCGCGGCGCCCGGCCGCTACCTCGTGCGCCTGCACCTCGTGGACCCGACGTTCGCCACCGCGGGCCGGCGCGTCTTCGACGTCGCCGTCAACGGCACCCCCGTGCGCACCGGCCTCGACATCGCCGCGACCGTGGGGCGCGACGCCGAGCTCGTCGTCGACGCCTACGTCGACGCACCCACCTCCAGCGTCGAGATCACCGCCACCCGCCGCGTCGACAACCCGATCGTCGCCTCGATCGAGGTGCTCGCCACCACGCCCGGCTACTGAGGCGCGCTGCTGAGCCGCGGCTGCTGACCCGCACCGCCCGCACGACGACGGGGGCGCCGCGCACTCGGGTGCGCGGCGCCCCCGTCGTCGTGGGTGGTGGCCCTAGCCCCGCTCGGCCGCAGCCGTCTTCTTCGCCGCCGTCTTCTTCGCCGCGGTCTTCTTCACCGCGGTCTTCTTCGTCGCCGTCTTCTTCGCCGCCGCCCGCTTCTTGGGCGCCGGCCCCTTCGCGCGCTTCTCGGCGAGCAGCTCGACGGCCCGCTCGAACGTGAGCGTCTCGGGGTCGTCGTCCTTGCGCAGCGTCGCGTTGGTCGTGCCGTCGGTCGCGTAGGGCCCGAAGCGGCCCTCCTTGACGACGATCGGCTGGCCCGACTCCGGGTCGGCGCCGAGCTCCTTCAGCGGCGGCTTCGCGACCTGCCCGCGGCGCATCTTGGGCTGCGCGTAGACGGCCAGCGCCTCCTCGAGCGTGACGTCGAAGATCTGGTCCTCGCTCGTCAGCGACCGGGAGTCGGTGCCCTTCTTGAGGTAGGGCCCGTAGCGGCCGTTCTGCGCGGTGATCTCGTCGCCGGACTCCGGGTCGACGCCCACGACGCGGGGCAGGCTGAGGAGCCTGAGCGCCTGCTCGAGCGTCACGGTGTCGACCTGCATGTCCTTGAAGAGCGAGCCCGTGCGCGGCTTGGCCTTCGCGGCCTTCTTCGTCGCCCGCTTCGCGGTCTTCTTCGCGGGAGCGCCCGTCTCCTCCAGCGCGACGGGCGCCGGGGCGTCGTCCTCGATCAGCTCGGTGACGTAGGGCCCGTAGCGGCCGACGCGCGCGACGACCGTGCGGCCGGTCTCCGGGTCCTGGCCCAGCACGCGGTCGCCGTCGGACTGCGACGTGAGGAGCTCGCGCGCCTTCTCCACGGTCATCTCGTCGGGCGCGATGTCCTCGGGGACGCTCGCCTTGAGCATCTCGCCGCTCTCGACGTCCGGGCCCTCGAGGTAGGGGCCGTAGCGCCCGACGCGCAGCACGATGCCCTCGCCGATCTCGATGGTCGAGATCTCCCGGGCGTCGATCGCGCCGAGGTCGTCGGCGAGGCCCTTGATGCCGTCGCTCGCGTGGTCGCGCGCCGCGCCGCCGGACCCGTCGGTGTCCGGGCCGGTCTCGCCGCCCACGGCACTGCCGTCCGCGCCGCCGCCGCGGTTCCCGCCGGGCCCGTCGGCCCCGAAGTACCACTGGGTCAGCCAGTGGACGCGGTCCTCCTCGCCCCGGCTGATGGCGTCGAGGTCGGACTCCATGGCGGCCGTGAAGTCGTAGTCGACCAGCCGCGGGAAGTGCACCTCGAGCAGCCGGATGACCGCGAACGCCAGCCAGGTCGGGATGAGCGCGTTGCCGCGCGCCGTGACGTACCCGCGGTCCTGGATGGTCGCGATGGTCGCCGCGTACGTCGAGGGCCGGCCGATCCCGCGCTCCTCCAGCGCCTTCACGAGGCTCGCCTCGGTGTAGCGCGGCGGGGCGGAGGTCTCGTGGCCGTCCGCGGTGAGCGCGTTGACGTCCAGGGCCTGCCCGCGGGTCAGCTGCGGCAGCCGGCGCTCGGCGTCGGAGGCCTCGTCGTCGCGGTGCTGCGACTCGTCGCGGCCCTCCTCGTAGGCCGCGAGGAACCCGCGGAACGTGATGACGGTGCCGCTGGCGGAGAACTCCGCGTCCCGGCCGTCGGTCGTGCTCGCGCCCAGGCGGATCGAGGCCGTGGTGCCGCGCGCGTCGTTCATCTGCGAGGCGACCGTGCGGCGCCAGATCAGCTCGTACAGGCGGAACTCGTCGCCGCGCAGCTCACCGGCCAGCTGGGCCGGCGTGCGGAAGGACTCCCCCGACGGGCGGATGGCCTCGTGCGCCTCCTGCGCGTTCTTCGACTGCTTGGCGTAGACGCGGGGCCGCTCGGGCACGAACTCCGGGCCGTACAGCTCCGCGGCCTGCGTGCGGGCGGCGGTGAGCGCCTGCTCCGACAGGGTCGTGGAGTCGGTCCGCATGTAGGTGATGTAGCCGCCCTCGTACAGCGACTGCGCGACGCGCATCGCCTGCCGCGCACCGAGACGCAGCTTGCGCGACGCCTCCTGCTGCAGCGTGGAGGTGATGAACGGCGCCGCCGGGCGGCGCGTGTACGGCTTGTCCTCCACCGAGCGCACCGCGAACGACGCGCCCTCCAGCGCGGCGCGCAGCGTGGTCGCGGCGGCCTCGTCGAGGTGCGTGACGCCCGCGGTCTTCAGCTGCCCGACGTCGGAGAAGTCGCGGCCCGTCGCGACGCGCGAGCCGTCGACGCTGACGAGGCGCGCGGGGAAGGCGTTGCCGCCCTCGCTGGGGGCGAACTCGCCCCGCAGGTCCCAGTACTGCGCCGTGCGGAACGCCATGCGCTCCCGCTCGCGCTCGACGACGAGGCGCGTCGCGACCGACTGCACGCGGCCGGCGGACAGACCCGCGCGGACCTTGCGCCACAGCACGGGCGACAGCTCGTAGCCGTACAGGCGGTCGAGGATCCGGCGGGTCTCCTGGGCGTTGACGAGCTGGTCGTCGATCTCCCGGGTGTCGCGCACGGCGCGCTGGATCGCGTCCCGGGTGATCTCGTGGAAGACCATGCGGCGGTAAGGGATCTTCGGGTTGAGCGCCTCGACGAGGTGCCACGCGATGGCCTCGCCCTCGCGGTCCTCGTCGGTGGCGAGCAGCAGCTCGTCGGCGTCCTTCAGGCGGCGCTTGAGGTCGTTGACCTTGGAGCGCTTGTCCCCGTCGACGACGTAGTACGGCTCGAAGCCGTTGTCGACGTCGACCGCGAACTTGCCGAAGGGGCCCTTCTTCATGTCGTCCGGGAGCTGGGACGGCTGGGGCAGGTCGCGGATGTGCCCGATGCTGGCCTGCACGTCGTAGCCGTCGCCCAGGAAGCCGCCGATCTGGGTCGCCTTCTTCTGCGACTCCACGATCACCAGCCGGCGCAGGCCGTCGCTGGTCCCGGCCCCGTTCCCGCTCGACTTGCCCGCCACTGCACGCCCTGCCTCTCCGCGCCCTCTCGCGCCCCACCGGCCGGTGCCGGTGGTCCTGCCGTTGCTGCCCGTCCGTGCTCCGCCGGGGTCCTCCCGCGCGGTGCGTCCGCCCCGCACTGTCGCACGGCGCACCGCTTCAATGTCGCACGCGGTGCGGCGCCGGTGGCGCGTGCGCCCCGCCCCCCGGGCTCAGGCGACGCCCAGCAGCCCGTCCGCGACGAGCTCCCGGACGCGGGGCAGCAGCTCGGCCCGCAGCGCCGCCTGGTCGACGTCCAGCAGCACCGCGAGACCCGCCACGACCTGCCCGACGGCCAGCTCGCCGTCGCACGCGCCCACGAGCGCGGCGACCTCGGTGCCGACCTGGACCGTGCGCCGCAGCCCGCCGCCCTGGCGCAGCAGCAGCACGCGCGGGTCGGGCTCGCCCGGGGTGTGGAACCGCTCGTCGCTCACGTCGCCCGCGACGCGCAGCCGGGTCGCGGCCAGCGCGGCGTCGTCGGTGCGGGCGAGCCAGTCGTGCGCCGCGAGCCCCGCCGCGAACGTCTCGCCGAGCGGCTGGCCCACGGGCCCGGTGACCTCCTCCAGCCGCCGCAGGCTCCCGGGCCCGGCCGCGGGGCGGCGCAGCGTGACCACGCCGAACCCGACCCCCGTCACGCCGCGCGCCTCGAAGTCGTCCAGCCACGCGGCGTACAGCGCGTCGAAGGCCGGGCCGGGCCGCTGCCCGCCGTCGCGGATCCACGTCTCGGCGTACTCGGCGGGGTCGGTCACCTCGCGCTGCACGACCCAGGCGTCGAGGTCCGTGCCGTCCAGCCACTGCCCCACCCGGTCGCGCCAGCCCTCGCCGTCGCGGTGCTCCCAGTTGCCCAGGAGCTGCGCGACGCCGCCCGGGGCGAGCACCCGCCCGACCCCGCGCACGAGCCCGGCGACGACGGCGTCGCCCGCGAGACCCCCGTCGCGGTAGGTGTACGTCGGCACGCCCGCCTCCCGCGGGGTGATGACGAACGGCGGGTTGGAGACCACGAGGCCGAACTCCTCGCCCGCCTGGACCGGGTCGAGCAGCGAACCGTGCCGCAGGTCGAGCGCGACGCCGTTGAGCGCCGCGTTGACGGCCGCGAGGTCCAGCGCCCGCTCGGAGGTGTCGGTCGCGACGACGCGGCGCGCGTGCCGGGTGGCGTGCAGGGCCTGCACGCCGCAGCCCGTGCCGACGTCGAGGACCCGCCCGACGGGCGTGCGCACCGTCGACTGCGCGAGGGTCAGCGAGGCGCCGCCGACGCCCAGGACGTGGTCGGTGCGCAGGGCCGCGCCCGTCGCCAGCTCGCCGAGGTCGGAGACCAGCCACCACTGCGCGGTCCCGGCGGCGTCCACGGCCGCGTAGGGCCGCAGGTCCACCAGCGCGCGCACCTCGTCGCGGGGCCCCTCGCCGGCGGTCTCGACGAGACCCACCGCCCGGGCGCCCGCGGCGCCCACCTGCGGCAGGGCGGCGTCGAGGAGGGCGCGGGGGACGGGCCGGCCGAGGGTGAAGCAGCGCAGCAGGACGGCGGCGGGGTCGGTGCTCGCGGCCGTCACGCGCAGCGCCGGGACGGCCTGCTCCCGGTCGAGCGCCTCGTGGGCGACGTCGCCCAGCACGGCCCGCACGCGGTCCACGGTGTAGTCGGCGTGCTGCAGGTCCTCGCGCAGCCGGGCGAGGAGGTCGGCGGGGTCCACGGTGGGTCATCCTCCCGCACGCCCGCCCCCCGCCCGACCGCTCCGTGGTCGACCGCTCCGTGGTCGTGCCGGCGGCACCGGCACGACCACGGAGGCGGGGTCAGAGGACCTTCTTGTCCACCTCGTCGTCGGCGCGGACCTCGGCCGCCCCGGTGGGGGCGGCCATGTCCACGCGCCGGTTGTTGCTGACGAGGATCGCGGCCACGATGATCACGACGCTGACGATCGCGATGCCGTAGCGCAGCGGGGCGTTGGCGTCCTCGCCGAGGCTCAGGGTCACGACCGCGGGCGCGACGAGGAGCGCGACGAGGTTCATGACCTTCAGCAGCGGGTTGATCGCCGGGCCGGCCGTGTCCTTGAACGGGTCGCCGACGGTGTCGCCGATGACCGTGGCCGCGTGGGCGTCGGAGCCCTTGCCGCCGTGCAGGCCGTCCTCGACGATCTTCTTGGCGTTGTCCCAGCTGCCGCCCGCGTTCGACAGGAACACGGCCATGAGGACGCCCGCCGCGATCGCCCCGCCCAGGAACCCCGCGAGCGGCGCGACCCCGAGGCCGAACCCGACCGCGATGGGCGCGAACGCCGCGAGCAGGCCCGGCGTCGCCAGCTCCCGCAGCGCGTCCCGGGTGCACAGGTCGACGACGCGGCCGTGGTCCGGCTGCTCCTCGCCCGTCATGATCCCGGGGTGCTCGGCGAACTGGCGGCGCACCTCGAGCACCACGGCCCCCGCCGAGCGGCCGACCGCGTTGACGGCGAGGCCGGAGAACAGGAACACCACGGCCGCACCGAGCAGCACCCCGACGAGGGTCGTCGGCGTCGAGATCGAGAAGTCGCCCAGCGTCGTGCGGGTGTAGGCCGAGAGGTTCTCGGCGGTCGACGCCACGGCGTTCAGCCGCTCGACGACCGCGTCCTGGTAGGAGCCGAACAGCGCCGTGGCGGCCAGGACGGCCGTCGCGATCGCGATGCCCTTCGTGACGGCCTTCGTCGTGTTGCCGACCGCGTCGAGCTCGGTGAGGACCGCGGCGCCCTCGTCGTCGACGTCGCCGCTCATCTCCGCGATGCCCTGCGCGTTGTCGCTGACGGGACCGAAGGTGTCCATCGCGACGATGACCCCGACGGTCGTGAGCAGCCCGCAGCCCGCGAGGGCGATGAGGAACATGCCCAGCGCGAGGATGCCGCCCGCGAGCAGGAACGCGAGGTAGACGGCGCCCGCGATGACGAGCGTCGTGTAGACGGCCGACTCCAGCCCGAGGCCGATGCCCGACAGGACCACGGTCGCCGCCCCCGTGAGCGAGGAGTCGGCGACGTCCTTCGTGGGCTGCGACTCGGTGCCGGTGTAGTGGCCCGTGATCCACAGGATCGTGATGGCGAGCAGGATGCCCAGGCCGACCGCGCACAGCGCGACCAGGCGGGGGTCGCCGTCGAGGCCGGTGACCGTGGGGTTGCCGCCCGTGAGCCCGCCGAAGCTCGACGGCAGGTAGGCGAAGCACGCGACGGCGGTGCCGACCAGCGCGACGCCCGCGGACAGGTAGAACCCGTTCTGGATCGACGTCAGGCCGGAGACGCCCGGCTTGGCGCGCACGAGCACGACCCCGAGCGCGGCCGTGATGGCGCCGATGGCGGGGATCAGCAGGGGCAGGACGAGGCCCGCCTCGCCGATCGCGGTCTGGCCCAGGATGACGGCCGCGACGATGGTGACGGCGTAGGACTCGAACAGGTCCGCGGCCATGCCCGCGCAGTCCCCCACGTTGTCGCCGACGTTGTCGGCGATGGTGGCGGGGTTGCGGGGGTCGTCCTCGGGGATGCCCTGCTCGATCTTGCCGACGAGGTCGGCCCCGACGTCGGCCGCCTTGGTGAAGATGCCGCCGCCGACCCGCATGAACATCGCCAGCAGGGCGGCGCCGAAGCCGAAGCCCTCCAGCACGGTCGGGGCGTCGTCGCCGAAGGCCAGGACGGCGACGGACGCGCCCAGCAGGCCGAGGCCCACCGTGACCATGCCGACGACGCCACCGGTGCGGAACGCGATCCGCATGCCGGTCTCGCGGCCCGCGGCGCCGCTGCGCGCGGCCGCCGCGACGCGGACGTTGGCCCGCACCGCCAGCGACATGCCCAGGTAGCCGATGGCCGCGGAGAACACGGCCCCGACGACGAAGGCGACGCTGCGCGAGGCGCGCAGGACCCAGTCGTCGGCGGGCAGGGCCAGCAGGAGCAGGACCACGGCGACCGCGAACCAGATCAGCGTCCGGAACTGCCGGCGCAGGTAGGCCGCGGCCCCGGCCTGCACGGCCGCGGCGATCGACTGCATCTTCTCGGTGCCCTCGTCGTGGACGAGCACCTGCCGGCGGAACACGAAGGCGACGACCAGGGAGGCGACGGCGATGACCGCGACCGCGGCGACGACCGCCTGTCCCGATCCGGTCAGCCCTGCGCCGTCCGTCGGCGTGGTGAGGCCCGGGAGGGCGGTGGGGAGGGCACTCAGGGCAGGAAGGGGCATCCGTCCTCCTCGACGTGGGGTGACCCGGCGTCCGGGACTGCGCACGCTCCCGGCGTCATGATCACCAAGTCGTCACAGCCTAGGGCAGGAGGACGCAGGGTGCTCGGGAACGACACCCTGTCGAGGTCACTGGGCCGGACGGGGGACGCCGCCCCCGCGGGATCAGGTGCGCTGGCGCTGCTGCGGCGCGGAGCCGAAGCCGGGAGTCGTCACCGGCGCGGCCTCCTGCAGCGACCAGGCCATCCGCACGCCTTCGCGCGGGCCGTCGGCGGGCACCGTGCTGCCCGCGACCGAGACGTCGTCGGCCATGCCCTGCAGCAGCGCGAGCGCGAGGGGGTCCTCGCCCACGCCCGTCACGGGCAGGACCGCCCCGTCCGCACCGCGCTCGACGACGACCACCTCGAGGCGGGCGCCGTCGTCGCACAGGTGCATGTCGACGAGGCCGTCGACCGTGGTCCGGCCGACGGCCCGCGCACAGGCCTCGCCGATGGCGATGCGGATCTCGTCGAGCTGGCCCTCCTCGAACCCCGCCCGCCGGGCCACGGACACGGCGACGAGTCGCGCGGTCCGGACGTGCTCGGCGAGGGGGCTGAAGCGGAGGGCGATGGTGGGCACGGGCTCAGGACGCCGCGCCGGCCCCGTCCACGGACGCCGAGGCCGCGATCGCGTCGGCGACGGTGTCGTGGATGGGGAACACCTTCGTCAGGCCGGTGATGCGGAAGACCTTGAGGATCTTCTCGCGCTGGCACACCAGGTGCAGGGAGCCGTCGTGGGAGCGCACGCGCTTGAGCCCGCCCACCAGGACGCCGAGACCGGTGGAGTCGAGGAACTCGACGCCCTCCATGTCGACCACCAGGTGGTGGTGCCCTGCGCCGACCAGTTCGTTGAGCCGCTCGCGCAAGGTCGGTGCGGTGTAGACGTCGATCTCACCGGACACCTCGACGATGGTCCGGCCGCTCTCTTCGCGGCTCGTCACCGACAGGTCCACGACCCCTCCTCGCTGCTCGCGTCGAGCATGCCGAACGGCACACCCGCCTCTGGCATTCAACCATCGCAGAGCGTGAGGAGCGCGCTCAAGGGGCGACGGCGCAGGGCCGTCCGGGCACTGCGTGCGACCCGCGGGCCCCACGGGGCGCAGGAGTCCCAGCCCCGGCCGCCGCCGACCGGAGCGTCGCGCCTCCCGCGGTGCGCGGCGGGAGACAATCAAGGCGTGGGTGGACTGCGCGCGGCGGGGACGGGGGCGAGCGGGACGCCCGCGCCCCGGCGGCCCGCCGAGCCCACGCCCGAGCGCACCGCCGAGCGCACCGCCGGGCGCGATCCCGGCGGCCCCGTGGCCGCCGCCCTGCAGCGCGTGCTGGCGGACGGCCGGCGGCGCGACCGGGTCCGGCACGTCGAGCTGCTGCCCGCGCGTCCCGGCGACCGCGTCGACTGGCCCGCGTGGGCGGACCCCGAGGTCGTCGCCGCCCTCGAGCGGGGCACGCGCGGCCGGCCGTGGCGTCACCAGGCCGTGGCCGCGGAGCACGTGTGGGCGGGCCGGTCGGTCGTGCTGTCGGCCGGGACGGCGTCGGGCAAGTCGCTGGCCTTCCAGCTGCCGGTCCTGACGACGCTGCGCCGCACCGCGGAGGCCACCGGGCGGGGGGCCACGGCGCTGTACCTCTCCCCCACGAAGGCGCTGGCGGCGGACCAGGAGGTCCGCGTGCGGGCGCTGGGCCTGCCGGGCCTCGAGGCCGCCACCTACGACGGCGACACCCCGCCCGAGGTCCGGCGCTGGATCCGCGCCCACGCGCAGCTGGTCCTGACCAACGTCGACATGCTGCACCGCTCGGTGCTGCCGGGGCACGAGCACTGGTCGAGCTTCCTGCGGCGGCTGCGCTACGTCGTGGTCGACGAGTGCCACACCTACCGGGGCGTGTTCGGCTGCCACGCCTCCGCGGTCCTGCGGCGGCTGCGGCGGCTCGCCGCCCGCTACGGCGCGGACCCCGTCTTCGTGCTCGCCTCCGCGACCGTGGCGGACCCCGCCACCACCGCGCGCCGGCTGACGGGCCTCGACGTCGTCGCCGTGACCGAGGACGCCTCGCAGCGCCCGGAGGTCTCGGTCGCGCTCTGGGAGCCCCCGCTGCGGACACTGCCGCCGGCCGCCGCGGTCCCGCCCCCGGACCCGGAGGACCCGTGGCGCGCCGTCGACGCGGCGGGAGAGCCGCCCGTCGAGGACGCCCGGCCGCAGCGGCGCACGGCCACGGCCGAGGCCGCCGACCTGCTGGCGGACCTCGTCGTCGGCGGTGTGCGGACGCTCGCCTTCGTCCGCAGCCGCACGGGGGCCGAGTCGGTCGCGGCCGGGGCGCGCCGCCGCCTCGCGGAGGTCTCCCCCGAGCTGGCGCCGCAGGTCGCGGCCTACCGCGGCGGCTACCTGCCCGAGGAGCGGCGTCAGCTCGAGGACGACCTGCGCACGGGCCGCGTCCGCGGCCTCGCGACCACGCGGGCCCTCGAGCTCGGCGTCGACGTCGCGGGCCTGGACGCCGTGCTGGTCGCCGGGTGGCCCGGCACGCGGGCCTCGTTCTGGCAGCAGGTGGGCCGGGCGGGGCGCCGGGGCTCGCCCGCCCTGGGGGTCTTCGTCTCCCGCGACGACCCGCTGGACACCTACCTGGTCAACCACCCCGAGGCCCTGTTCGGGGTGCCCGTCGAGGCCGCGGTGCTGGACCCCGACAACCCCTACGTCCTCGCGCCGCACCTCTGCGCGGCGGCGCAGGAGCTGCCCCTCACCGAACCGGACCTGGCGCTGTTCGGGCCGGCCGCGGCCGAGGTGGCCGAGCTGCTGGTGGAGCGCGGGATGCTCCGCCGCCGCGCGACCGGCTGGTACTGGACGCGCCGCGACCGCGCGTGCGACCTCACCGACCTGCGCGGGGCGGGCGGGACGGTGCGGATCGTCGAGGCCGGCACGGCCCGCGTGCTCGGGACCGTCGACGTCGCGTCGGCCGACAGCACCGTGCACCGCGGCGCGGTGCACGTGCACCAGGGCCGGAGCTACGTCGTGGACGAGCTGGACCTCGAGGAGTCCCTCGCGGTCGTGCACCCGGAGACGCCCGAGCACACGACCCACGCGCGCTCCGACTCCGACGTGCGGGTCCTCGCGGTCGACACGACCCGCCGGGCGGGGCCGGTCACCCTGTCCAGCGGGGTCGTCGAGGTGACCTCGCAGGTCACGGGCTTCCTGCGCCGCCGGGTGGGGACGGGGCAGGTGCTGGGCGAGGAGCCCCTCGACCTGCCGCAGCGCCGGCTGCGCACCCGCGCCGTGTGGTGGACGCTCGACCCCGCGACGGCGGACGAGGCGCTGCTGCCCTCCTGCGCGCCCGACGACCCGCGGCCCCCGTCGCACCGCCTGCCCGGGGCGCTGCACGCCGCGGAGCACGCCGCCATCGGCCTCCTGCCCCTGCTCGCGACGTGCGACCGCTGGGACCTCGGCGGGCTGTCCACGGCGCTGCACCCCGACACCGGCCTGCCGACGGTGTTCGTCCACGACGCGGTCCCCGGTGGCGCCGGGTTCTCCGACCGCGGGCACGAGCGGGTCGGGGCGTGGCTGCGGGCCACGGTGGAGGCCGTGCGGGCGTGCCCGTGCGCGAGCGGCTGCCCGGCCTGCGTGCAGTCGCCCAAGTGCGGCAACGGCAACGAACCCCTCGACAAGGCCGGTGCGGTCGCGGTCCTCGACGTGGTGCTGGAGGCGCTCGGGACCCCCCGGCCCGCAGCGGCTCACGACGCCTGCCCCGTCCCCGCCGGCTGACGTCCCGCGCGCGCCGAGGCGCGGGCCGCGCCCAGGCCCGCGAACCGGCCCGCCACGGCCACGGTGGCCGTCACGGCGACGGAGCCGTCCGCGGCCACCGCGCAGCTGACCACCGCGGCCCCCGCGGCGGCGAGCACGGCCCCGGCCCGCACGCACGGCTGCCCCGGGGCGCGACCCAGCACGACGTCGGCGCCCGCGAGCGCCGCCAGGTCCGCCGCCGACTCGGCCCGGTGCCGGGCCGTCACCGCCGCGCCGAGCCCGAGCACCGCCAGCAGCAGGCTGAAGGCGACGGCGCAGACCCCGAGCACGAGCACGCTGCCGCTGCCCGCGTCACCC
>NZ_JAAALN010000095.1 GCF_009906795.1 Kineococcus siccus | reverse complement strand
GTCCAGGAGTGCCCCCGTGTTCGAGTCCGTCCAGCCCCTGCTCGCCGAGCACGCCGACCTGGAGCAGCGCCTGGCCGACCCGTCGGTGCACGCCGACGCGGGCCTGGCGCGGTCCCTGGGCCGGCGCTACGCCGAGCTGGGCGCCGTCGTCGACGCCCACGGCACCTGGAGCGCCGCGGTCGACGACGCCGCGGCCGCGGCCGAGCTCGCCGCCGAGGACGCGGGCTTCGCGGCCGAGCTGCCCGCGCTGCAGACGGCCGCCGACGAGGCCGCCGAGCGGCTGCGCCGGCTGCTGCTGCCGAGGGACCCGGACGACTCGCGCGACGTGATCCTCGAGATCAAGGCGGGCGAGGGCGGCGAGGAGTCCGCGCTGTTCGCGCGCGACCTGCTGCGGATGTACCTGCGCTACGCCGAGCGGCACGGCTGGGCGACGCAGCTGCTCGAGAGCACGGAGAGCGACCTCGGTGGCCTGAAGGACGTCGCGGTCGCCGTGAAGGCGCGCGGCGCCGTTGCCGAGGGCGTGTGGCACCGCCTCAAGTACGAGGGCGGGGTCCACCGCGTCCAGCGCGTGCCCGCCACGGAGTCGCAGGGCCGCGTGCACACGTCCGCGGTCGGCGTCCTGGTGCTGCCGGAGGTCGAGGAGGTCGAGGTCGCCGTCGACCCGAACGACCTGCGCGTCGACGTCTTCCGGTCCTCGGGGCCGGGCGGGCAGAGCGTCAACACGACCGACTCCGCCGTCCGCATCACGCACCTGCCGACCGGCATCGTCGTGTCCTGCCAGAACGAGAAGTCCCAGCTGCAGAACCGGGAGCAGGCGCTGCGGATCCTGCGCGCCCGGCTGCACGCCGCGGCGCAGGAGACCGCGGACGCCGAGGCGTCCGCGGCGCGGCGCTCGCAGGTCCGCACGGTGGACCGCTCCGAGCGCATCCGCACCTACAACTACGGCGAGAACCGCATCGCCGACCACCGCACGGGGTTCAAGGCCTACAACCTCGACGCGGTCCTCGACGGTGACCTCGACCCCGTCGTGCAGTCCTGCATCGACGCCGACGAGGCCGCGCAGCTCGCGGCGGCCGGGACGCCTGCCTGACCTCCGCCTGACCTCGCTCGACCTCCGGACGAGGCCACGCCGGCCCTCGTCGGATCGAGCACGTCCGTCGTACTACGCCGATGTTGCCAAGACTACGGAAAGGCGTAGTCTGCATGTCGTGGACGACGAACGCTGGGCGCTGCTCGAGAAGCGGCTCGCGGCGCTGGAGGCCCGGGTGGCCGACGCCGAGGACCCTCGGCTGCGGGACGACTTCTGGGCGCTGACGGAGCTGCGGCGCCGCGCGGAGGACCGCTCCGCCGTGCTCTTCACGGGGTCGGTGACCCTGCCGGCGGGTGAGCACTACGAGTGGCAGGAGACCGTCGACACCGGCTCGCTGCTCCAGGCCGACATCACCGAGGTGGCCGGCTCCCTGTCGGCGCTGGCCCACCCCGTGCGGCTGCAGCTGCTGCGCCGGGTGCTCGCGGGCGAGCACACCGTCGCGGAGCTCGCCGAGGGGCTCGGGACGTCCGGGCAGCTCTACCACCACCTGCGCCAGCTCGTCGCCGAGGGCTGGCTGACGGCGTCGGGACGCGGCCTGTACGCCGTGCCCGCCGTCCGCGTCGTCCCGCTCCTGACCCTGCTCGCCGCCGCCGGACTGAGGTGACCGCCATGACCGCCGCCCCCGCCACCGACACCACCGCGTCGTCGACCGCGCCCGAGGTGCGGCTGCCCCCGCCCAGGCGGCGCACGTGGATGCTCTGCCTGGTCGCCGCCGCGGTCGTGGCCGCGCTCGCCGCGCTGCTCGCGCCCGCCCCGCCCCGGCTGAGCGCCGACGAGCAGGGGGATCCGCAGCTCGCGGCGCAGCTGCGCTCGATCGCCGACGGCGTGCCCGTCCAGGCCCTGGCCGCCGTGCGCGGTACCGGGTCGCAGGTGACCGCGGCCGCCGCGGTCGGCCGGGCCGACGCGCGCGACGGTCGCGAGCGGCCCATGACCACGTCGACGCCGCAGGAGATCGGCTCGGTGACGAAGTCGCTGACCGGCCTGCTGCTCGCCGACGCCGTCGCGCGCGGCGAGGTCGCCCCGACGACGACCCTCGGCGAGGTGCACCCCGACGCGGACCTGCCGGCCGAGGTGGCCGCGATCACCCTCGACCAGCTGGCCACCCACACCTCCGGGCTGCCCTCCCTCGCCGGTCCCCGGCTCGCGCGCGGGGCCCTGCTGAACGTCACGCACGGCAACCCCTACGGCGGCCAGACCCCCGACGGGGTGCTCGAGGAGGCGGCCACCACCCGGCTGCGCCAGGAGCCGGGGGAGTACCGCTACTCGAACCTGGGCGCCTCCGTGCTGGGGCACGCCCTGGCCCAGCGGGCCGGGACCCCCTACCCCGACCTCCTGCGGGAGCGGGTCCTCGACCCGCTCGGCATGACGAGCACCGTGGCCGCTCCCGCGGCGCCGCCCGCGGGCGCGGCCCACGAGGTGGCCGCGAACGGCGCCGCCTCCACCCCCTGGATCTCCACCGGGGGCGCGCCCGCCGGGACGGGCGTCTGGTCGACCGCCGAGGACCTCGGCCGCCTGCTGGCGGCCGTCGCCGACGGGACGGCTCCCGGTCTGGCGGCCACCGAGCCGAGGGCCGACGCGGGCCAGGAGGCGCTGCGGACGGGCTGGGGGTGGCTGACCTTCGAGCGGGACGGCCGGACGTTCCTGCTCTTCAACGGGCAGACCGGCGGCGGGGTCTCCTCCGTCGCGCTGGACACGGGATCGGGCGAGTGGGCGGCCGTGACGGCCCCCTCGACGGCGTCGACGCAGACCGTCGCCCTCGGCCTCCTCGGGGTCGACATGAGTCAGCCGGTCGCCGAGCGGTCGTGGCTGACCCTGCCGGTCCTCGTCACCGCGTACCTCGTCGTCGTCCTGCCCCTGCTCGCGCTGAGCCTGGCCCTGCGCCGCCGGATCCGCAGGCCCTCGCAGCGCGTGGACCGCCTGCGGGTCCTCAGCGAGGTGCTCACGCTGGTCGCCGTCCTCGTGGTCGCACGCGGCATGGGCGCGTGGCAGGTCGTGCCCCCGGCGGTGTGGGTGCTGGCGGTCGGCGTGGGGGCGCTCGCGAGCGGGCTGCTCCTCGCGCGGTGGGGGTCGATGACGTGGCCCGTGCGGCGCCGCGGCCTGCGCTGGACGGGGTTCGGCGCGGGCGCCGTCATCGGGACCGTCGTCGTGGGCGCCGTGCTCACGGGCACCGGCTGAGACGGGACCGGTGGCGGGCCCGCACCCCGCGCGGTGGGAGGGTCGCCGGGTGGACGGGACGACGACGGTGCGGGGACTGCTGGCCGAGGCGACCGGGCGGCTCGCCGCCGCCGGGGTGCCGAGCCCGCGCGCCGACGCCGAGGTGCTGCTCGCCCACGCGCTCGGTGTCGACCGCGGGCGGCTCGGCGTCCTGGCGGCCCTCGGCGGGCCGGCGCCCGACGCGGGCCGGTTCGCCGACCTCCTGGACCAGCGCGCGGACCGGGTCCCGCTGCAGCACCTCACGGGCCGGGCCGGGTTCCGCGCCCTCGAGCTCCTCGTCGGCCCCGGCGTCTTCGTTCCGCGCCCCGAGACGGAGGGTGTCGCGCAGCTCGCGGTCGACGAGGCCGGGCGCCTCGCGGCCGCGGGCGGGCGGCCCGTCGTGGTCGACCTGTGCACCGGCTCCGGCGCGATCGCCCTGGCCGTGGCGACCGAGGTGCCGCAGGCGAGCGTGCACGCGGTCGAGCTCGACCCCCTCGCGCACGCGTGGGCGCAGCGCAACGCCGAGCACACCGGGGTGGAGCTCGACCTGCGCCTGGGCGACGCCGCGACGGCCTTCGGCGACCTCGACGCGCGGGTGGACGTCGTCGTCAGCAACCCGCCCTACGTCCCGCCGGGGGCGGTGCCGCAGGAGCGCGAGGTGGCCGAGCACGACCCGGAGGTCGCCCTGTACGGCGGTGGCGACGACGGCCTCGAGGTGCCGCGGCGCGTCGTCGCGGCGGCGGCCCGCCTGCTGCGCCCCGGTGGTCTCGTCGTCGTCGAGCACGCCGAGGTGCAGGAGCACGGGGCCCGCCGGATGTTCGGCGACGCCTCCTGGCGCGACGTCGCGGGTCACCATGACCTGACGGGCCGTCCCCGCTCGACCACCGCCCGTCGCCGCTGACGGCCGTCCGGGCGCGGACCGGCCCGGTGGACCCGCCGGGGCGGCGGGTGCGGGCCGCCTTGGGGAGGACGGTGGGACACTGCCTCGTGTGAGACCCCCCTTCGCGTGCGCCGACCCCCAGCAGCGCGAGCGCGGCCTGGCCGCCGCGCACAGCGCCGTCCAGCGCGGTGAGGTCGTCGTGCTGCCGACCGACACCGTCTACGGCATCGGGGCCGACGCGTTCTCCCCGGCCGCGGTGCGCAAGCTGCTGGAGGCGAAGGGCCGCGGCCGGGACATGCCGCCGCCGGTCCTCGTGCCGGACGTGCGGACCATCGACGGCCTGGCCTCGGCGATCCCGTTCGCGGTCCGCGAGCTCGTCGACGCGTTCTGGCCCGGGCCCCTGACGATCGTGTGCCGCGCCCAGGCGTCGCTGAACTGGGACCTCGGGGACACCCACGGGACGGTCGCCCTGCGGATGCCGCTGCACCCCGTCGCTCTCGAGCTGCTGCGGCGCACCGGCCCGATGGCCGTCTCGAGCGCGAACCTCTCGGGCCGCCCGGCGGCGACGACGATCGAGGACGCCGTCGAGCAGCTGGGCGCGTCCGTCAAGGTCTTCCTCGACGCGGGACCGAGCCCGCGCGGCCTGCCCTCGACGATCGTCGACGCCTCCGACGGCGGGCTGCACGTGCTGCGCGTCGGGGCGCTGACGGAGGAGGAGCTGCGCCTGGCCGTGCCGAAGGGCTGGCGCGAGGAGCCCGGGGCCGAGGAGCCCCCCGCCGAGGAGCCTCGGAGCGAGCCGGTGTCCCAGGTGGACGGCGCCCCGGAGCGGGCGGCCCGCGACGCGGGGGAGCCGGCGGGGTCCGGGGCCGCGGGCGGATGAGGGCCTACCTGCTCGTCATCGTCGTCGCCGCCGCGGTGACGTACCTGACGACGCCCCTCGTCCGCCGCCTCGCGCAGCGGGTCGGTGCGATGACGCCGCTGCGCGACCGGGACGTGCACTCCGTCCCGGTGCCGCGGCTGGGGGGCGTGGCCATGCTGCTCGGCGTGAGCGCCGCGCTGCTGGTGGCGAGCCGGACCCCGTTCCTCTCCCGGGTCTTCGAGACGCGCCCCGGGCCGCTGTGGGTCCTCGTGGGCGCCGTGATCGTCTGCGCGGTCGGGATCGCCGACGACATCGTCCAGCTCGACGCGGTGACGAAGCTCGCGGGCCAGGTGCTCGCCGCGGGGATCATGGGCTGGCAGGGCGTGAGCCTCCTGCAGCTGCCGGTCGCCGGCGTCACGCTGCTGAGCCCGCAGATGATGATGCTGATCACCGTCCTGGTGGTGCTCGTCGCGGTGAACGCCGTCAACTTCATCGACGGCCTCGACGGCCTCGCGGCCGGCATCGTGGGCATCGGCGCCATCGCCTTCTTCGTCTACTCCTACGCCCTGCAGCGCGGCGCGGCCCCCGACGACTACTCCTCGCTCGCCACCCTCATCGCGGCGGTCACGGTCGGCTGCTGCGTGGGCTTCCTGCCGCACAACGCGCACCCCGCGCGCATCTTCATGGGCGACTCCGGCTCCATGCTGCTCGGCCTGCTGCTGGCCTCGGCGACCATCGCCGCCACCAGCACCGTGGACCCGGAGGTCGTGGCGGCCGAGCGGATCGTCCCGGCCTTCTTCCCGCTGCTGCTGCCCATCGCCGTGCTGCTGGTCCCGCTGGGCGACATGCTGCTCGCGGTGGTGCGCCGCACCCGCGCGGGCACGGCCTTCTGGCACCCCGACAAGAAGCACCTGCACCACCGGCTCATGCGGATGGGGCACTCCCACGGCGTCGCCGTGCTGGTCATGTACTCGTGGGCGGCCTTCCTGAGCTTCGGCGCCGCGGCGTCCGCGTTCCTGCCGCTGCCGCAGGCGCTGCTCGTCGCCGTCGGTGCGGGCTGCGTCGTGCTCGCCTTCACGTTCGGGCCGCTGTACTGGCGCCGCTCGCACCGGACCCCGGCCCCCGTGCCCGCGCCGGAGGCCCTGACGGACGCCGCCGCGTCCCCGGCTGCGGAGCCACCGACGGAGCACCCCACCGCGACCCCGAGCCGGCCCGAGTCCTCGCGGACCTGACGCGGGCGTCAACGACGCGGTGTAGGACGTCGCTCCGCTCGTGATAGCTTTCACGAAGTCTCCCCGCCCCCCTCGTGTGTGGTTGGGTAGCCGCCAGTGAGCCGGTCCCGCCAGGGACGACCCGCAGACGACAGAGAGCAGCAGTCCCGTGAGCAGCAGCGCCGCCGGCACGTCGGCAGGGGAGGCCTTCGGCATCCTCCTGCGACGCGCTGCAGTGCCGACGTCGGCCGTGGTCGTCGTCTGCTCCGTGGTCGCCCTCGTCTGGCAGGGTGCCTCCGCCGGCCTCTCAGCGCTGCTCGGTGGGGCCATCGTCGTGGCCTTCTTCGGCCTGCGGCTCGTCGTCATGCGCCGTGTGGCCATGTCGAGCCCGCACCTCGTGATGATGACCGCGATGGTCGTCTACTCGGTCAAGGTGATCCTGCTGGGGCTCGCGCTGATCCTGCTGACGCGGGTCGCGTGGATCGACGCGCGCGCCCTCGGCTTCACGGTGATCATCGGTGCGGTCGTGTGGCTGGCGTTCGAGCTGCGCGGCTTCGTGACGATGCGCATCCCCGTCTTCATGGACGCCGGGGACCGGAAGTGAGCGCGGAGACCGGGCGCCGACCGGACGCGCCCGAGGCGCCGGCCCTGACCGAGTCGGTGGCCTGGAGCATCACGTCGTACCTGCTCGCCGGAGCCTTGCTGGGAGCCCTCGCGGGCTGGGGCGTGGACCACCTGCTGGGCACGCACTTCGTGGTCGGCATCGGCCTCGTCGTCGGCAAGGCGATGACCTTGTACTACCTGTGGCTCCGGTACGGTACCCACTGACCGCGAGACGCCCCACCACCGATCAGGGGTCCACGCGGCCGGCTCACCGGCCCCGTACCCACGACGACGTTCGCACGGAGGAGTTGACGTGAGCCTGCCACTGCTGGCTGCCGCGGACGAGGGCGGATTCACCTCCCCCAGCACCGACATCTTCTGGCAGCCGCTCATCGGCAGCGGCGCCTTCGCCATCACGCGCCCCGCCATCGTCTTCGCGCTCACCGCGGTGCTCGTCATCGTGCTGCTGCTCGCGGGCACCAAGCGGCTGGCGATCGTGCCGGGCAAGCGCCAGATGGCGGTCGAAGCCGTGTACGGCTTCGTCCGCAACACCCTGGCCCGGGACATCATCGGCAGCAAGGATTTCCGCCGGTTCATCCCGCTGCTGGTCACGTTCTTCACCGTCATCCTGGTGAACAACCTGTGGGGTGTCATCCCGCCGATCCAGTACCCGACCATGAGCCGCATCGCCTTCCCGCTGGCGCTGACGATCATGCTCTACCTGACGTACCACTTCGTCGGGATCAAGCGGAAGGGCATCGGGCGCTACCTGTCCGGGCTCGTGCCGCCGGGGCTGCCCAAGCCCATCGTCCCGCTGGTGTGGGTGCTCGAGTTCGCCTCGGTCGTCCTCATCCAGCCCGTGACCATCACGCTGCGGCTCTTCGGGAACATGTTCGCGGGTCACCTGATCCTCGTGCTGTTCATCACCGGCGGCGAGTACATGCTCTTCCACGGCGGGTTCGGGCTGAAGCTGCTCTCCGTCCCCACCTTCGGCATGGCCTTCGTGCTGACCCTGTTCGAGCTCTTCGTCGAGTTCCTCCAGGCGTACGTCTACACGATGCTCGCCGCCACCTTCATCGCCAGCGCCCTCGCTGACGAGCACTGACCCGCCCCACCCAGAACCGGGGCGCGGACGAGCGCACCCGCAACGAAAGGAACGACAGAGGACCATGACCGGATCCCTTGCCATCGTCGGCTACGGCCTGTCCGCCATCGGCCCGGGCATCGGCATCGGCCTGATCTTCGCCGCGTACATCAACGGCGTCGCTCGTCAGCCCGAAGCCCGCGGCATGCTGCAGTCGATCGCCATCCTCGGCTTCGTCCTCGCAGAGGCCCTCGCCATCTTCGGCATCGCCCTGGCGTTCGTCTTCCAGGGCGAGTGACCAGCGGTACCTGACCGGACCGCTGACCTGAGCCCGAAGGAGGAAACGTGCTGCTAGCAGGCTTCGCCGCCGCTGCCGAGGAGACGGTCGAGGGCGATCCGCTCTACCCGATCCTGCCCCACATCGGCGAGCTGGTCGTCGGCATCATCTTCGCGATCATCGTCTACGTCGTCGTCGCGAAGAAGGTCGTCCCGCGCCTCGAGACGATGTACGAGGAGCGGCGCGCCGCCATCGAGGGCAACGTCGAGAAGGCGGAGCGCGCCCAGGCCGAGGCCGCGGCCGCGCTCGAGGAGTACAAGGCACAGCTCGCGGAGGCCCGCACCGAGGCCAACCGCATCCGCGAGGAGGCCCGCCAGCAGGGCGCGGCCATCGTCGTGGAGCTGCGCGAGCAGGCCCAGGCCGAGTCGGACCGCATCACGACCGCGGCCCGCCAGCAGATCGAGGCCGAGCGGACGCAGGCCACCGCGCAGCTGCGTCAGGAGGTCGGGCGCCTCGCGACCGACCTCGCCTCGCGCATCGTCGGCGAGTCGCTGCACGACTCCGCCCGCCAGAGCGGCGTCGTGGACCGGTTCCTCGCCGACCTCGAGCGCACCGAGGCCCAGGGGGTCTCGTCCCGATGAGCCACCACCTCGACTCCCTCGCGGCGCGGACCAGCGTGGCCCGCGCCCAGGAGGTGCTCGAGCGGCAGCTCGCGGGGGAGGGTTCCGACGCCGGTCGCACGGGGGAGGACCTCTTCGCGGTCACGACGCTGCTCGACGAGTCCATCGGGCTCCGCCGGGCGCTGACCGACCCGTCGCGCTCGGGGGAGAGCAAGGCGGACTTCGTCCGCCGCGCCCTCGCCGGGCGCATCTCGGGTTCGGCGCTGGAGGTCGTCGCCGCACTGGCGTCGGGCACCTGGAGCGCGGGCCGTGAGATCGCGGACGCGGCCGAGCACCTCGCGGTGCTCGCCGTCGTCGAGCAGGCCGACCGGACGGGCCGGCTGGAGGCGCTGGAGGACGAGCTCTTCCGGTTCTCCCGGACCATCGCCGGGAACGCGGGGCTGCGCGACGCGCTCGCCGACCGGACCTACCCGGCGCCGAACCGGGCCGCCCTGGTGGCCCAGCTGCTGGTCGGCAAGGCCTCCCCGGAGACCGTCCAGCTCGTGCGCCGGGTGGCCATGTCGCCGCGCGGCCTCCGGGCCGAGCGGGTCCTGGAGGACTACGTCGGCATCGTCGCGGCCCGGCGCCAGCAGCTCGTGGCGCACGTCGTCGTGGCGCAGCCGCTCACGGCCGAGCAGCACGAGCGGCTCGCCGCGGGGCTCTCGCGCCAGTACGGCCGTGCGGTCCGGCTCAACGTGGACGTCGACCCCGACCTCGTCGGGGGCCTGCGCGTCAGCCTCGGCGACGACGTGATCGACGGCTCGATCTCCAGTCGCCTGGCCGAGGCGCGCCGACGCCTCGCCGGCTGAGCCCCGCCGCACCGCGCCGCCCCTCCGGTCGACCCGGCCCTCGCGGGCGGGGGACAATGGAGCGGGCAACCCGCACGAGACCGCCGCTCGGCGGTCCGGACCCCGGTCCGGGACCGAGCACCAGACGAGACGGCAGCACCCGAGAAGGAGAGCAGGGCATCCCATGGCCGAGCTGACCATCCGCCCGGAGGAGATCCGGGACGCTCTCGACGCCTTCGTGGCGTCGTACGACCCCGGCGCAGCCGCGCGCGAAGAGGTCGGTGTCGTGTCCGACGCCGGTGACGGCATCGCCCACGTCGAGGGCCTGCCCTCGGTCATGGCCAACGAGCTGCTGCGCTTCGCCGACGGCACCCTCGGCCTGGCCCTGAGCCTGGACGTCCGCGACATCGGTGTCGTCGTCCTGGGCGACTTCTCCGGCATCGAGGAGGGCCAGGAGGTCCGCCGCACGGGCGAGGTCCTGTCCGTGCCCGTCGGCGACGGCTACCTCGGCCGCGTCGTGGACCCGCTGGGCGACCCGATCGACGGGCTCGGCCCGGTCGCGACCGACGCCCGCCGCGCGCTGGAGCTCCAGGCCGCCTCCGTCATGGAGCGCCAGGAGGTCCGGGAGCCGATGCAGACCGGCATCAAGGCGATCGACGCGATGATCCCGATCGGCCGCGGCCAGCGTCAGCTGATCATCGGTGACCGCCAGACGGGCAAGTCGGCGATCGCGATCGACACGATCATCAACCAGAAGGGCAACTGGGAGTCGGGCGACCCGAAGCAGCAGGTCCGCTGCATCTACGTCGCCATCGGCCAGAAGGGCTCGACGATCGCGGCCGTCCGCAAGTCCCTCGAGGACGCGGGCGCCATGGAGTACACGACGATCGTCGCGGCCCCGGCGTCCGACCCGGCCGGCTTCAAGTACCTCGCGCCCTACACCGGCTCGGCCATCGGCCAGCACTGGATGTACCAGGGCAAGCACGTCCTCATCGTCTTCGACGACCTGTCCAAGCAGGCCGAGGCCTACCGCGCCGTGTCCCTGCTGCTGCGGCGCCCGCCGGGCCGCGAGGCATACCCGGGCGACGTGTTCTACCTGCACTCCCGCCTGCTGGAGCGCTGCGCGAAGCTGTCCGACGAGCTCGGCGGCGGCTCGATGACCGGTCTGCCGTTCATCGAGACCAAGGGCAACGACGTCTCGGCGTACATCCCCACC
Source organism: Kineococcus siccus (assembly GCF_009906795.1). Taxonomy (GTDB): domain Bacteria; phylum Actinomycetota; class Actinomycetes; order Actinomycetales; family Kineococcaceae; genus Kineococcus; species Kineococcus siccus. The sequence goes on along the minus strand of NZ_JAAALN010000095.1, from coordinate 4,908 downwards.
AACGTCATCTCGATCACGGACGGGCAGATCTTCCTGCAGTCCGACCTGTTCAACGCCAACCAGCGCCCCGCGATCGACGTCGGCATCTCGGTGTCGCGCGTCGGTGGTGCCGCGCAGACGAAGGCCATCAAGGGCATCTCCGGGACCCTGAAGCTGGACCTCGCGCAGTACCGCTCGATGCAGGCCTTCGCGATGTTCGCCTCGGACCTCGACCAGGCCAGCCGCAACCAGCTGGCCCGCGGTGAGCGCCTCGTCGAGCTGCTCAAGCAGCCGCAGTACACGCCGTTCTCCGTCGAGGAGCAGGTCGTCTCGATCTGGGCCGGCACCACGGGGCAGCTCGACACGGTCCCGGTGAGCGACATCAACCGGTTCGAGCGCGAGTTCCTCGACTACGTGCGCCGCAACCACCCCGAGGTCCTGCAGGGCATCCGCGAGAGCAAGCAGTTCTCCGACGGCGCCAAGGACGAGCTGAAGAAGGCCGTCGACGCCTTCAAGCCGCAGTTCGGCACCGCCGAGAGCCAGGCGCCCGCCGACACCGACGAGGGCGCGACGGACGCGGACGACGTCCAGCAGGAGCAGATCACCACCCGCAGGGGCGGGGCGCACGCGTCCCGCCAGTCCTGATCGGCACCGGTCCGAGCGCGGACGGCGAAGGAGCGAGGACATGGCAGGCCAGCTGAGGGCCTACCGGCGGCAGATCCGCTCGGTGCAGGCGACCAAGAAGATCACGCGCGCGATGGAGCTCATCGCGGCGTCGCGGATCGTCAAGGCGCAGGCCGCGGTGAAGGCGTCGACGCCGTACGCCCGCGCGCTGACGCGCGCGGTGTCGGCTGCGGCGTCGAACAGCTCGCTGGACCACCCGCTGATCACGGAGAAGGCGGACGTCAAGCGCGCTGCGGTGCTGCTGCTGTCCTCCGACCGCGGGCTGGCCGGGGCGTACTCCTCGAGCGTCATCCGCGAGGGTGAGCGGCTGACCGCGGCGCTCAAGGCGGAGGGCAAGGACGCCGTGCCCTACCTCGTCGGGCGCAAGGCGTCGGCGTTCTACCGCTTCCGTCGCCGCGACGTCGCCGCGGAGTGGGCGGGCTTCACCGACAAGCCCGCCTTCTCCGACGCCAAGGAGATCGGGGTGCGCCTGGTCGAGGACTTCGGCAAGGACGCCTCGGACGGCGGGGTGGACGAGATCCACGTCGTCTACACGCACTTCGTCAGCATGGTGACCCAAGAACCGCGGGTCATCCGGCTGCTGCCCCTCGAGGTCGTGGAGGGGGTCGAGGCGCCCGGCGACGGCGACCTCGCCCCGCTGTACGAGTTCGAGCCGAGCGCCGACCAGGTCCTCGACGCGCTGCTCCCGCAGTACGTGAACAGCCGCATCTTCAACTGCCTCCTGCAGGCGGCGGCGTCGGAGCTCGCGGCCCGTCAGCGGGCCATGAAGTCCGCCACGGACAACGCGGAGGAGCTCGTCAAGAACCTGACGCGCCTCGCCAACAACGCCCGGCAGGCGGAGATCACGCAGGAGATCACCGAGATCGTCGGCGGCGCGGACGCGCTCGCCTCGGCCGGCCAGACCTCCTGACCCCGCCCGCCCCCCAGAACCGTCTGAACCCCGAGGAGCGATCATGACCGCTACCGCCACCGAAGCGCCGAGCACCACCGACCGTGGCGCGACCGGCCGCATCGCCCGCGTCATCGGGCCGGTCGTCGACGTCGAGTTCTCCGCGTCGACGATGCCCGAGATCAACAACGCGCTGCAGGTCGACGTCACCATCGGCGACCAGACCACGACCATCACGCTCGAGGCCGCCTCGCACCTCGGCGACAACATGGTCCGCGCCATCTCGCTGAAGCCGACCGACGGCATGGTCCGCGGCGCCCCCGTGCGCGACACGGGCGCCCCCATCTCCGTGCCCGTCGGCAACGTGACGCTCGGCAAGGTGTTCAACGCCATCGGCGAGTGCCTGAACCTCGAGCCCGGCGAGAAGCTCGAGGTCACCGAGCGCTGGCCGATCCACCGCAAGGCGCCCGCCTTCGACCAGCTCGAGTCGAAGACCCAGATGTTCGAGACCGGCATCAAGGTCATCGACCTGCTGACCCCCTACGTCCTCGGCGGCAAGATCGGCCTCTTCGGGGGTGCGGGCGTCGGCAAGACCGTCCTCATCCAGGAGATGATCCAGCGCGTCGCGCAGAACCACGGCGGTGTGTCGGTGTTCGCGGGCGTGGGGGAGCGCACCCGTGAGGGCAACGACCTCATCGGCGAGATGGCGGAGGCCGGCGTCTTCGACAAGACGGCCCTCGTCTTCGGCCAGATGGACGAGCCGCCGGGCACCCGCCTGCGCGTCGCGCTGTCCGCGCTGACCATGGCGGAGTACTTCCGCGACGTGCAGAAGCAGGACGTCCTCCTCTTCATCGACAACATCTTCCGGTTCACCCAGGCCGGCTCCGAGGTCTCGACGCTGCTGGGCCGCATGCCCTCGGCCGTCGGGTACCAGCCGACGCTGGCCGACGAGATGGGCGTGCTGCAGGAGCGCATCACCTCGACCCGCGGTCACTCGATCACCTCGCTGCAGGCGATCTACGTCCCCGCGGACGACTACACCGACCCCGCGCCGGCCACGACGTTCGCCCACCTCGACGCGACGACGGAGCTCAGCCGCGAGATCGCCTCGCGCGGTCTGTACCCCGCGGTCGACCCGCTGGCCTCGACCAGCCGGATCCTCGACCCGCTGTACATCGCGCAGGACCACTACGACACCGCGGTCCGCGTCAAGCAGATCCTCCAGCGCAACAAGGAGCTGCAGGACATCATCGCGATCCTCGGTGTCGACGAGCTCTCCGAGGAGGACAAGCTGACGGTGAGCCGCGCGCGGCGCATCCAGCAGTTCCTCTCGCAGAACACGTACATGGCGGAGAAGTTCACGAGCGTGCCCGGCTCGACCGTGCCGCTGAAGGACACCATCGAGGGCTTCTCGAAGATCGCCGACGGCGAGTTCGACCACGTCGCCGAGCAGGCCTTCTTCAACGTCGGTGGGCTCGAGGACGTCGAGCGCAACTGGTCCCGGATCCAGAAGGAGACCGCCCGCTGACCGCGGGCGCCTCCCCGACCGACGGACCCCAGAGGACAGGAGCACCACGTGGCGTTGCAGGTCGAACTCGTCGCCGCCGACCGCCAGGTGTGGTCGGGCGAAGCGTCGTTGGTGCGGGCTCGCACGGCGGACGGTGAGATCGGCATCATGCCCGGTCACGAACCGCTGCTGGCCGTCCTGCAGACCGGCGAGGTCAAGATCATCGGCTCGGGCGCGGAGGGCATCACGGCCCAGGTGGACGGCGGCTTCTTCTCCGTCGACCACGACCGCGTCACGATCGTCGCCGAAGAGGTCGAGGTCGGCCCGGCCGCCTCGCCCTCGTCCTCGCACTGAGCTGCTGACGGCGAGGCGCACCGGGTGCAGGAGCTGCTCGTCTCCCTCGAGGTCGCGGGGGCGTGCGCCCTCCTGCTCCTGGTGTCCCTCGTCGTGATCGTCCTGCGCCGCCGCCGGCTCTCCGGCCGGCTCGGGACGTTCGACTGCTCGCTGCGCCACCCCGAGACCGGCCGCCGCCGCTGGGCCCTCGGGGTGGCGCGCTACGAGGTGGACCGCCTCGACTGGTACCGGACGTTCTCCTTCTCGCCCCGCCCCTCGTGCACGTTCGCACGGGGGGCGCTCGACGTCCTGGACCGGCGCGACCCTGCGGGCACCGAGGTGCTCGCGGTGCAGCCGGGGGCCATCGTCGTGCAGTGCCGCCACCAGCGCGACGCCCTGGAGCTGGCCATGAGCACCGACGCCTACACGGGCTTCGCCTCCTGGCTGGAGTCCGCGCCGCCGGGCCAGAACGTCAACGTCGCCTGAGCCCCCGCCCGCGCCGACGCTCAGGCGGGCGGGCGCCCGCGGCCGTCGAGGACCTGCCGGGCGAGGCCGACCTGGTCGGGGAAGACCATCACGCGCGGTCCCTCGGTCGTCGGGGCCAGCGTGGCCCGGATGCCGGCGTCGGCCAGCGTCCGCCGCTGCACCTCGGCCTCCACGAAGGTGGAGGGGGCGGAGACGACCTCCAGCAGCCCGTACTCCTCGCTGCTGCCCCGCTCGGGACGGCGCTCCACGACCGAGCGGCCGTGCGAGAACGTCCAGCGCAGGAGCAGGACGAGGACGGCGACCACCACCAGCGCGATCGTCGGGCCGATCGCGTAGTGGTAGCTGTTCCAGTTCACGGGGTCAGTGTGCCCCGCGCGCGGCGCGCGCTCTCCCCGGGAGCCGAGGACGGGGCGGCACCGACCGAGGTCACCGTCCGGCAACGCTCGGGCGATTCTTCACTCTCCGGGTGTGCCCAGTGGCAGAGTGTGCTCACAGGGTGTCCTCGCCTCACCCACCCCGTGCTCGATCGGACGAGTTCCCCTCCCCGATCGGTCGCGGAGTGCAACCGGAGCGAGGGGTCCTGCGTCAGAGCCGGTGACGATGACCGGCGTCCTCGGGGGAGGAACACATGGCGATCCAGGTCGCTGCACGCACCACCAGGAGCACGAGACCACGCTCCGGAGCACGGCCCGACGACGACGTCGCGGCCCGGCGGTCCGCCCGCGGGCCCGCCGACCCGCACGCCGGCCCGGGCGCGAGCGTCGTCGAGGAGCTCTTCGGCCAGGCCGTCCGCGTCGCGGGACGGCTCGACGTCCACACGGTGCCGGACGTCCGGGCGGCCCTGCACGCCGCGCTCGACGCCGGGACGGGCGACCTCGTCGCGTCCCTCGCCGACGCGGTCGTCGCGGACGCGACGGGGCTCGGCGTGCTCGTCGGCGCGCACCGGCGGGCGCAGCGCCTCGGCCGCCGGCTCGTGCTGGAGGACGTCCCGCTGCCCGTGCTGCGGCTGCTGCGCGTCACCAAGCTGCAC
>NZ_JAAALN010000094.1 GCF_009906795.1 Kineococcus siccus | reverse complement strand
CTCCCGGCGGCGGCCGCGGGCGGGCCCGCCGTCGTCGCGGTCGACCTGCCCAGCGGGCTGGCCGCGGACTCCGGGGCCGTGACCGGCGTCGTGCTGCCGGCCGACGTCACCGTCACCTTCGGCACCGCCAAGCCCTGCCACCTCCTCGCCCCCGCGGCCCCGCTGTGCGGCCGGCTCGTGGTCGTCGACATCGGCACCGCGGGCGAGCTGCCCGCCCCCGCGGTGACCCGCGCCGAGCCCGCCGACGTCGCCCGGGGCTGGCGGCGGCCCGGGCCCGGCGACGACAAGTACTCGCGCGGGGTGGTCGGCGTCGTCGCGGGCGGGCCGGACTACACCGGGGCCGCGGTCCTCGCGGTCCAGGCCGCCGTCCGCGCGGGCGCCGGCATGGTCCGCTACCTCGGCCCCGAGCACCCCACCGAGCTCGTCCGTCAGCGCCGCCCCGAGGCCGTGGTGGGCGGCGGCCGCGTGCAGGCCTGGGTCCTCGGGCCCGGGGTGTCACCCGACGACGAGGTGCAGGGCGGGCGGATCCGGGAGGCGCTCGCCGACGGCCGGCCCGCCGTCGTGGACGCGGGCGCCCTCGCCGGCCTGCCCGCGCAGCTCGGCCCGCTGCACGTCCTGACGCCCCACGCGGGCGAGCTCTCCCGGCTGCTCGCGAGCCTCGGGCACGACGTCGACCGGGCCGCCGTCGAGGCCGATCCGCTCGCCGCCGGGCGCGTGGTCGCCGAGGCCACCGGGGCGACGGTGCTGGTCAAGGGCTCGGTGACGACCGTCGTGTCCGCCGCGGGCCGCGTCGCGACGGCGGCCGCCGCCCCGGCGTGGCTCGGCACCGCGGGGGCCGGCGACGTCCTCGCGGGGGTCCTGGGCGCGGCGCTCGCCGCGCGGGCCGACGACCTCGCCGGCGACCCCGGGCTGGCCGTGGACGTCGCCGTCGCCGTCGCCGTCCTGCACGGCCGGGCCGCGACGCTCGCGAGCGCCGGCGGCCCGATCGCCGCCCTCGACGTCGCCGACGCGCTCCCCGCGGCCCTGACGAGCCTCCCCGGCTGGTGAGCGGCCGGCCGAGTACCGTCGCCGACGTGGAAGCTGCCGGGCCCGGAGCGCCGGGCGGGACCGCCGCGGCCGAGGCCGTGGTGGACCTCGACGCCATCGCCGCCAACGCGGCCGTGCTCACGGCCGCGGTGGGCGACGCCGCGCTGATGGCGGTCGTCAAGGCCGACGGCTACGGGCACGGGCTCGTCCCCACCGCCCGCGCGGCGCTCGCGGGCGGCGCCTCCTGGCTCGGGGTCGCGCACGTCGGGGAGGCGCTGCGGCTGCGCGCCGCCGGGGTCGCCGCGCCCGTGCTGGCCTGGATCCTCACGCCCGGCGCCGACCTGGACGCCGCGCTCCGGGCCGACGTCGACGTGTCGGTCGCCGCCGGCTGGGCGCTCGAGGAGGTCGTCGCCGCGGCGCGCCGGACCGGGCGGACCGCGCGCGTGCACCTCGAGGTCGACACCGGGCTGTCGCGGGGCGGCGCCGCGCCGCACGCGTGGCCGGCGCTGCTGAACGCCGTGGCGGAGCGCGTCGCCGACGGCGCGATCGAGGTGCGCGGCACCTGGGGCCACTTCGCGAGCGCCGACGAGCCGGGTGCGGCGTCGGTGCCCGCGCAGCTGTCCGCCTTCGAGGCGGCGCTCGCGAGCGCCCGCGCGGCGGGGGTGGACCCGGGCCTGCGCCACCACGCCAACTCGGCGGCCGCGCTGCTCGTGCCGGCCGCCCGCTACGACCTCGTGCGCTGCGGCATCGCCGTGGTCGGCCTGAGCCCCGCACCGCAGGTCGCGTCGGCCGCCGAGCTGGGCCTCGTCCCCGCCCTCACGCTGCGCACGCGCCTGGCACACGTGCGGCACGTGCCCGCCGGCGCGGGGGTGTCCTACGGGCACACCTTCACGACCGGGCGGGCGAGCACCCTGGGCCTCGTGCCGCTGGGCTACGCCGACGGGATCCCGCGGCACGCGTCCTCGGCCGGTGAGGTGCTCGTCGACGGCGCGCGCCGGCGCGTGGCGGGGCGCGTCTGCATGGACCAGTTCGTCGTCGACCTGGGGGAGCCGGGGGCGTCGGCGGCCGCGGCCGGCGACGAGGTCGTCGTGCTGGGTCCCGGGACCGCGGGCGAGCCGACCGCCCAGGACTGGGCCGAGGCCGCGGGGACCATCTCCTACGAGGTCGTCTCCCGCCTGGGTGAGCGCGTGCCGCGCCGCTGGACGGGCACCGCGGGGGTGCCCGCGTGAGCCCCCAGGTCAGCGCGTTCACCGCGACCCGGCTGCGTCGCGGCGAGCACGCGCGGCGTCCGGAGCTCCCGTCGCTCGCCGGCAAGCCCGTCCAGGTGGAGGCCGACGACGGCACCCGGCTGCACGTCGAGGTCGACGAGCCCGACCCCGCGCCCGCCGCCGGCACCCCCACCGTCGTGCTCCTGCACGGCTACGCGCTGACCGCGGACGCGTGGCACTTCCAGCGCCTCGCGCTGCGGGGCTGCTACCGGCTGCTGCTGCCCGAGCACCGCGGGCACGGCCGCTCCGAGCGCGGCCCCCTGGGCCCGACCGGCGTCGCCCGGCTGGCCGACGACCTCGGCGCGGTGCTGGACGCCGTCGCGCCCACCGGGCCCCTGGCGCTCGTCGGGCACTCGCTGGGCGGCATGACGATCATGGAGCTGGCCGTGCGCCGGCCCGACCTGCTCGACCGCACCACGGCCGTGGCTCTCGTGGCGACCAGCTCGGGCGGCCTCGCGGCCGTCGACCACGGGCTGCCGCTGCTCGGGCACCACCTCGTCCGCTGGGCGGAGGTCGCCCTGGACCGGGCCGCCGGCCGGGCCGCGGTGCTGGAGCAGGGCCGCCGGGCCGGGGCCGACCTCGAGCAGCGCCTGGTGCGGCACTGGTCGTTCGCCACGCCCGTCGCCCCGGAGCTCGTGCGCCTCGCCGCCCGGATGATGGCCGAGACCTCCGTGGAGGTCATCGCCGACTTCCTGCCCGCCTTCGGTCAGCTCGACGAGCGGCAGGCGCTGCCCGCGCTCGCGGGCCGCGCGGTGCTCGTCGTCGCGGCGGAGCGGGACCTCATGACGCCGGCCGGGCACGCCCGGGAGATCGCCGACGCGATCCCCGGCGCGGAGCACGTCCTGGTCCGCAGCGCGGGCCACCTCGTCATGCTCGAGCACCCGGCCTTGGTCACGGCCCGCCTCGAGCGGCTGCTCGCCCGGGCGGCGACCGGTGCCCCGGCCCCGGCCCACGAGGTCGTCGTCCCGGTCGTGCGCCGGCGCCGGCGGCGGGCCCGGTGAGCGGGGTGGGGACCGTGCGGGGGCAGCTGGCCACCGCCGCGGCCACGGCGGCGCTGGGCCGCCGCCTCGGTGCGCTGCTGCGGGCGGGGGACCTCCTGGTCCTGTCGGGTGACCTGGGGGCGGGCAAGACGACGCTCACCCAGGGCCTCGCCGACGGGCTCGGGGTGCGGGGGCCCGTGACCTCCCCGACGTTCGTCATCGCCCGGGTGCACCCGTCGCTGCGCGGCGGGCCGCCGCTCGTGCACGTCGACGCCTACCGCCTCGGCTCGCTGGCCGAGGTGGAGGACCTGGACCTCGAGGCCTCGGCCGGCGAGGCGGTGTCCGTCGTGGAGTGGGGTGCGGGGCTCGTCGAGGACCTGGCGGGGGACCGGCTCGAGATCGGCCTGCTGCGGCCGCACGGTGCCGGCGCGGCCGCCGGTCACCCGGACGAGGTACCCGTCGAACCTCGCTCCGTGTCGTTGACCGCTCACGGAGAGCGCTGGTCGGCGGTCGACCTGGCAGGCTTGCTGACATGACCGTCGAAGCGTTCACCAGCGAGCGCGCCCAGCCCTGGACCCGTCTGACGCCCGGCGCCGACACCGCCGTGCTCGTCGTGCACGGCTTCTCCAGCACCCCGCAGAGCGTCCGCGGCTGGGCGGAGGCGTTCGTCGCCGCCGGCTGCAGCGCCGACGTGCCCCGCCTGCCCGGGCACGGCACGAGCCTCGAGGACGCCAACCGGTCCACCTGGGCGGACTGGGTGGCCGCGCTCCAGCCGCCGCTCGCGGCGCTGCGGGAGCGGCACCGCGTGGTGGTCGTGGCCGGCATCTCGATGGGCGGCGCGCTCGCGCTGCGCCTGGCCCAGCTGCACCCCGGCCTGGTGGACGGCCTCGTGCTGGCGAACCCGGCGGTCGCGCTGGAGGCCCACCGGGCCCTGCCGGCCGCGACCTTCGGCCGGTTCGCCCGCACCTGGCCGGCCATCGCCGGCGACCTGAAGGACCCGACCGCCCACGAGGTGGCCTACGACCGCACGCCCCTGCGGGCCCTCATGTCGCAGACCCGCGGCTGGCGCCGGGTCCGCGCCGACCTCGGGCTCGTGCGGCAGCCCGTCCTGCTGCTGCGCACCGAGGTCGACCACGTCGTGCCGGCCCTCTCCAGCGCCCGGGTCCTGGCGGGCATTGCGTCCACCGACGTCACCGAGGTCGTCTACGGCAACAGCTTCCACGTCCTCACGCTGGACCACGACGCGCCCGCGGCGTTCGCGGAGTCGGTGCGGTTCGTGCGGCGGCTCACGGCCGCCGCAGCCGGCTGAGCCACTGCGCCGCCGCGCCGGCGAACCGCGCGGGCGGGACGGGCACCGACGCCAGCGCGCGGTCCCAGGACGCGGCGCGGCTGACCGCGGCCAGCCGCACGGCGAGCTCGACGGCCCGCGGCGCGACCGGTCCCCAGCCCTGCAGGTAGGCGGCCCGGTCCGCGTCGCGGTGCTCCTCGCGCTCGGCGACGAGCAGGCTGGCGAAGGGGTGCCCGACGCAGGCGTCGCCCCAGTCGAAGAGCCGCAGCCCGCGGGCGAAGACGTTGCCCGGGTGCAGGTCGTCGTGCTGCAGCGTCGGTGCGGGCCCGAGCGCCCCGAGCTCGGCGGCCTCGTCCGCGACGCGCGGCAGCACCCCCCGCAGGTGCGGTGCGCACCGGTCGACGAGGTCGGCGGCCACGTCGGCGAGCACGGCGGGCCGCGCGTCCGGCACCCCCAGCGCGAGGAGCTCCGCGACGTGGCCGGACGTCGCGCGCTGCAGCTGCGCGCAGCCGGCGAGCGCCGCGGGCCACGCGGCGTCGTCGCCCGTGTCCCGCACGGACGGGCCCCCGTCGGGCAGCAGCAGCCAGCCGCGGTCGGGCTCGGTCGCGAGCGGGCCCAGGACGTGCGGCACGCCCCAGCGCACGAGGGCCGGCAGCAGGCGCACCTCGTGGGCCGTGGGCGGCGGGCAGGCCTTGAGCCACGCGTCCCCGCCCGCGACCGGCAGCCGCCAGACCGTCGACCACGCCCGCTCCTTGACGAGCACCGGCGGGCCCGCGGGCTCGACGTGCTCCGCGGCCCACGCGAGCGCGGGGTGCCTCGGGTGCGCTGCGGGGCCCGGCACGTCCCAGAGCCTAGGGTGGCCACGTGCTGCTGCTCGCCCTGGACACCGCGACCGACGGCGTCGCGGTCGCGCTGCACGACGGCGAGCGCGTGCTCGCGAGCCTGCGCGCGGGGGACGCGCGCCACCACAACGAGGTCCTCGTGCCCACGGTGGCGTCCGTGCTCGAGGCCGCGGGCCGCGAGCGCGCGGAGGTCACCGACGTCGTGGTCGGGGTCGGGCCCGGCCCCTTCACCGGGCTCCGCGTCGGGATCGTCACCGCCCGCACGCTGGCCCTCGCGTGGGGGGCCGCGGTGCACGGCGTCTGCTCGCTCGACGCGCTCGCGGCGGAGGCCGTGGCCGACGGGCGCGCGCCGCGCGGCACCGCGTTCCTCGTGGCCACCGACGCCCGCCGCCGCGAGGTGCACACGGCCCGCTACCTCGCCGCCGACGCCGGGCTGCAGCGCCTCGCGGGGCCGGACGTCGGCCACCCCGGCGCGGTCGAGCGCGCCGGGGTCGTCGTCGTCGGACGGGGCAGCGCGCTGTACCCCGACGCCCTGGGCCCGGCCACGGGACCCTCCGACGTCGACGCCGGGTACCTCGCCGCGGTGGCCGCCGACGCCCTCGCGGGCCGTGGCGGGCCCGGCCTCCTGCCCGTGGAACCGCTCTACCTGCGCCGCCCGGACGCGACCGAACCCGGCGCCCGCAAGCGCGTCACCGGCTGAGGGCCGCCCGGCTCCCGGTTTGACAGGGCCTGCCCGGAGTCCCAGGGTTCGAGGCGTCCTGACCACCGGCTCACCGGGGAGCGCTCCATGTCGACGCAGTCCAGCCACGAGCTGCTCGCCTCACCCGTCCTGCGCTCCGCCATCTCCAAGGCGTCCCGCCGGCTCATGCCGATGCTCGTCATCCTCTACGTGGTGGCGTTCCTCGACCGAACCAACGTGGGTTTCGCCGCCGACTCCCTCGAGGTCGACCGCGGGATCAGCACGGCCGCCTACGCCTTCGGTGCGGGCATCTTCTTCATCGGCTACGCGATCTTCGAGATCCCGAGCAACCTGGCGCTGCAGCGCTTCGGGGCCAAGGCATGGCTCGCGCGCATCGCCATCACGTGGGGGCTGGTCTCCGCGGCCTTCGCCTTCGTGCAGGGTCCGACGTCGTTCATCGTGCTGCGCTTCCTGCTCGGCGTCACCGAGGCCGGCCTGTTCCCCGGCATCATCATGTTCCTCGCCGCGTGGTTCCCGAACCGCGAGCGCGTGCGGCTGTTCGCCATCTTCTACCTCGCGCAGCCCTTCTCCCAGATGATCGGTGCCCCGCTCTCCGGGGCGCTCATCGCGCTGGGGGACTCGAGCGTCTCCTTCGCGACCGGCTGGCAGATGATGTTCTTCGTCGAGGGCATGCTCGCGGTCCTCGCCGGGGTCGCGGCGTACTTCTTCCTCATCAACTCCCCGCAGGACGCGACGTTCCTCGACGCCGACGAGAAGCGCGCTCTGCGCGACGTCATGGCCGACGAGGACGAGGTCAAGCACGAGGAGGGCCCGAAGGGCATCCTTGCCGCGATGCGCAACGGCCGGGTCTGGTACTTCACCATCATCTACTTCTGCCTGCAGATCGCCGTCTACGGCGTCACGTTCAACCTGCCGCTGCAGGTGGCCGGGCTGCTGGACACCAAGGTGGGCCTCGCCGTCGGGCTGGTCACGGCGATCCCGTGGTTCTTCGGGATCTTCGCGTGCTACTCGATCGGCCGCGCCGCGAACACGATCCGTCGCCGCCGCACCCTGGGAACGCTGCTGTTCGTCTCCACGGGCGTAGCCATCGCCCTGTCCGCATGGACCGGCGCCAACGGTCAGAACGCCCTGTCCCTCGTCTTCATCACCCTCGCGGTCTGCTCGTTCCTCTCCATCGGCCCGATCTCGTGGTCCTACCCGACGGCCTTCCTCACCGGCACCGCGGCTGCCGCGGGCATCGGGCTCATCAACTCCCTCGGCAACCTCGGGGGTTTCGTCGCCCCCATCATGCGGGACGCGGTCGCGACCTCCTTCGGCTCCGACTCGGCGCCCAACGACGCCGCGGGCCTGTACGCCCTCGCCGTCCTCCCGTTCCTGGCGGCGGCGCTCATGTACGGCACCAAGCGCTTCCGCCTCGCGGGCGACAAGCTGCTCGAGGTGCAGCGCGAGGAGCGGGCAGCGAAGAGCTGACCCGTGGCCGACCTCGCCCTGCGCCCCCTGCGGTGGTGGGACCTCGCCGCGGTGCACGCGCTCGAGCACGAGCTGTTCGGGCCGACGGCGTGGTCGCTGGAGACGTTCTGGGGTGAGCTCGCCCAGCCGAACCGCCGCTACGTCGTGGCGGAGGACGCCGACGTCGTGGTCGGCTACGGCGGGGTGATGGTCACGGGGGCCGACGCCGACGTGCAGACGCTCGGGGTCGCGGCCGCGGGGCAGGGCCGCGGCACCGGTCGTCGCCTGCTGCGGGCCCTGCTGGACGCCGCCGCGTCGGCCGGCGCGACGCGCGCCGTGCTGGAGGTGCGCGCCGACAACGACGCGGCGCAGGCGCTGTACCGCTCCGAGGGCTTCGAGCAGATCGCGCGGCGCGCCCGCTACTACCAGCCCGGCGACGTCGACGCGGTGGTCATGCGGGCGGCGCTGCGACGTCGCTGACCAGCAGCACGCTCTGCCGGCCCCGCAGCCGGGTCAGGACGATCGTGGCGCTCCCGCGGCCGCGCAGGCCGAGCCGCCGGCGCAGGTCGTCCGGGTCGACGGCCGTGCCGCGCTTCTTCACCGTCAGGGTGCCGACGTCGAGCGCGCGCAGCCGGCTGCGCAGCGCCTTGAGCCCGAACGGCATGACGTCCTCGACGCGGAAGGCGCGCGCGAACGGCGACGTCGCGGGGGAGTCGGTGGTGACGTAGGCGATCGTCTCGTCGACCAGCCGGCCGTCGAGCTCGGCGACCACCGCGCCGACCAGGCCCGCGCGGATCACCGCGCCGTCCGGCTCGTGCAGGTAGGCGCCGACGTCGCCCACGTCCGTGCGCGAGGCGGCCGTGTCGTCGAGCCGCAGCTCGCGCCCGCCGCGCAGCAGCCGCGCGCTGCGGTGCACCCCGGGGCGAGCGAGCGGCCCCGTCCACAGGGCGCACTCCACGACGTCGCCGTCCACCGACGTCCACTGCGCCTCGGCCCCCGCGGGCACGAGCGCGTGCGGGAGGCCCGGCGCGAGCTTCGCACCCGTCGCGGGGACGCGGTCCGCGGTCGCGAGGACGAACGACAGCGGCGGTGAGACGGCCTCGGGGTCGAACACCCGCCGCCCCGACGAGGTCCGGCGCGCCGGGTCGAACCACGCGCCGTCGCCCGCGCCCAGCTCGTCCACCACGCCCGCGGTGACGTCGGCGCAGCGCACCTCGGCGCGGCCCGCGGCGACGGCGTCGGCGAGGTTGTGCGCCGCGACGGCCGCGGTCAGGGGGTCCGCGTCGACCGCCAGCACGCTCAGCCCCGCGTCGAGCAGCGCGAGCGCGTCGGCGCCGATCCCGCAGCCCAGGTCGGCCACCCGGTCGAGGCCCGCGGCGGCGAAGCGGTGCGCGTGCCCGGCGGCGACGGCCGCGCGCGTGGCCTGCTCGGCGCCCGGCGCGGTCAGGAGCAGCCGGTCCGCGCGCGGCCCGAGCTTCGCGCGGGCGCGGCCCCGCAGCCGGGCCTGGGTCATGGCGGCGGCGACGAGCGCGGCCTCGTGCCCCTCGGCGCGCAGCCGCTGACCCAGGACGAGGGGGTCGGCGTCGCCCGCCGCGGCGACGGCCGCCAGGGCCGAGCGCCCGGCCGGTGACGTCAGGGCGTCGACGTCGGCGAGCTCCACACCCGCGATGCTGCCAGCAGGCGGACGAGCGCCGCAGCGCAGGGCGCCTGGCACTCGGGAGGCGGGAGTGCTAGCGTCGGCGCCAGCGTCGGTGGCACTCTCCCCGTGGGAGTGCCAACCCCCGCGAGGCGGCGCCGCCCGGCACCCGCGACGACGTGCGTCCCGCCTCCTCGTGTCCGACCGCCATCCGCATCGACGTTCTGCAGAAGGGGAGGGCCGCACGTGTCGGTCTCCATCACGCCGCTCGAGGACCGCATCGTCGTCAAGCCGCTGGACGCGGAGCAGACGACCGCTTCCGGTCTCGTCATCCCGGACACGGCCAAGGAGAAGCCCCAGGAGGGCGAGGTCCTGGCCGTCGGTCCCGGGCGCGTCGACGACAACGGGAACCGCGTTCCCGTCGACGTCACCGTCGGCGACAAGGTCATCTACTCCAAGTACGGCGGCACCGAGGTGAAGTACGGCGGCGACGAGCTGCTGATCCTCTCGGCGCGCGACGTGCTCGCCAAGGTCACCAAGTAGCTCGAGCAGGCCTCACGGCCCGCTGAGTCGCTGCACGACGACGCCCTGGGAACCCGTACGGGGTCCCGGGGCGTCGTCGGTCTCGCACCACCCCGAGAACCGGAAGGACCACCCGCACCCATGGCCAAGACGCTGCAGTTCGACGACTCCGCCCGCCGCTCCCTCGAGCGGGGCGTGGACGCGCTCGCGAACGCCGTCAAGGTGACGCTCGGCCCCAAGGGCCGCAACGTCGTCATCGACAAGAAGTGGGGGGCGCCGACGATCACGAACGACGGCGTCACCATCGCCCGCGAGATCGAGCTCGAGGACCCCTACGAGAACCTCGGCGCGCAGCTCGCGAAGGAGGTCGCCACCAAGACGAACGACGTCGCCGGTGACGGCACCACCACCGCGACCGTGCTGGCCCAGGCGCTCGTGCACGAGGGCCTGCGCAACGTCGCGGCCGGGGCGGCTCCGGCCGGCCTCAAGCGCGGCATCGACGCGGCCGTCGACGCCGTGAACACCAAGCTGCTCGAGATGGCGCGCGACGTCGACGGCAAGGGCGACATCGCCCACGTCGCGACGATCTCCGCCCAGGACGCCGGTGTCGGCGACCTGCTGGCCGAGGCGTTCGACAAGGTCGGCAAGGACGGCGTCATCACGGTCGAGGAAGCCTCCACGACCACGCTGGAGCTGGACTTCACCGAGGGCATGCAGTTCGACAAGGGCTACATCTCGCCCTACTTCGTCACCGACGCCGAGCGCCAGGAGGCCGTCCTCGAGGACGCCTACGTGCTCGTCGTCCAGGGCAAGATCTCCACGGTCGGCGACCTGCTGCCGCTCCTGGAGAAGGTCCTGCAGGCCTCCAAGCCGCTGCTGATCATCGCCGAGGACGTCGACGGGGAAGCCCTCTCGACCCTGGTCGTGAACAAGATCCGCGGCACCTTCAACGCCGTCGCCGTCAAGGCCCCCGGCTTCGGCGACCGCCGCAAGGCGATCCTCGGCGACATCGCGACGCTCACGGGCGCGCAGGTCGTGGCCGAGGAGGTCGGCCTCAAGCTCGACGGCGTCGGCCTCGAGGTGCTCGGCACCGCGCGCCGCATCGTCGTGACCAAGGACGACACCACCCTCGTCGACGGCAACGGCGACTCGGGCGAGGTCGCCGGCCGCGTCGCGCAGATCAAGGCCGAGATCGAGCGCACGGACTCCGACTGGGACCGCGAGAAGCTGCAGGAGCGGCTCGCGAAGCTCGCCGGCGGCGTCGTCGTCATCAAGGTCGGCGCGCACACCGAGGTCGAGCTCAAGGAGAAGAAGCACCGCATCGAGGACGCCGTCTCCGCGACGCGCGCCGCGATCGAGGAGGGCATCGTCGCGGGCGGCGGCAGCGCCCTGGTGCACGCCGTCTCCGTGCTCGAGGGCGACCTCGGCAGGACCGGCGACGAGGCCACGGGCGTGCGCCTGGTCCGCAAGGCGGCCAGCGAGCCGCTGCGCTGGATCGCGGAGAACGCGGGCCACGAGGGCTACGTCGTCGTGGAGAAGGTCCGCGGCCTCGAGGCCGGCCACGGCCTCAACGCCGCGACCGACGAGTACGTCGACCTGCTCGCGGCCGGCGTCATCGACCCGGTGAAGGTGACGCGCTCCGCGCTGCGCAACGCCGCCTCGATCGCGTCGATGGTGCTCACCACCGACACGCTCGTCGTCGAGAAGAAGGAGGAGGAGCCCGACACGGGCCACGGCCACGGCCACGGCCACTGACCGGTCCCTCCCCGCACGACGAGAGGCCCGGCCCCCTGGGGGGCCGGGCCTCTTCGGCGTCCGGTGCGCACCACGCGCCGCGCTGAGCTGGACGGAGCGGGTGCGTCCTCAGCTCGCGATGCGGAGGGTGCGGCGACGCTCGGTGGAGTAGATGGCCTCGCGGTCGTCCTCGGTCAGGCCGCCCCAGACGCCGTAGGGCTCGCGCACCTTCAGCGCGTGCTGGCGGCACGCCTCGACGACGGGGCAGCCGGCGCAGACGGCCTGGGCCGCGGCGTCGCGGTTGCGGCGGGCCGGGCCGCGCTCGCCCTCGGGGTGGAAGAAGAGCGTGGGGTCGACGTCGCGGCACGAACCTTCGAGCTGCCACTCCCAGATGTCGGCGACGGGCCCGGGAAGACGGGAGATCTCAGCCATGGTGCGCTCCTTGAAGCAGGTGTTCGGGTCCGCTGCCGAGGCGGGGCGGTGAAGACGAGGCTGACGCTACAACCGCGCCAGAAGTTGTTCAACCCCCTGGCCCGAGGTTGTTCAGGTCGTCGCGTCGTTCCGGGTGCGGCGAGGGCCGGTCCGTGGCACGCGGGCGGAGGACAGCAGCCCCCTGCGGAGAGCGCGCAGCGCACCCGGGGTGAACAACGCTGAACAACCTCCCGTCCACGAGATCGCCGGATGGAGTGGCAGCCGGGCCCCCGGGTTGCGACACTCCGGAGGTGCCCTCGTCGCCCGAGGAGGTCGGACCCCGCGCCTCCCCCCGCATGACGCTGACCGTCGCCGCCGTGGCGCGACGGCTCGGCGTCGCCCCGGCGACCCTGCGCACCTGGGACCGGCGCTACGGCCTGGGGCCCTCCGAGCACACCGCCGGTGCGCACCGGCGCTACTCCGCGACCGACCTCGCGCGCCTCGTGGTCATGCGCCGCCTCACGCTGGAGGGCGTGGCCCCCGCCGAGGCGGCCGCGATCGCCTCGACGACCGCGGTGGCCGACGGCGGCTTCGCCCTCGCCAGCGTCGCGACGATCCCCGCCTCCGTCGTGCAGGCCGCCGTCACCGACGCCGCGGCCATCGCGGGGCCCGAGCTGGCCGCCGACCCGCTCGCGGGGGTCTGGGACCGCGACGACCTCGACCGGCTGGCGTCCGACCGCGCCGACGCCGTCGAGCGGGCCGCGGTCGAGGACGCCGAGGCCCGCCGCGCGGTCACGGCCTCGCCGGGGTCCGCCGGGCGCGCACCGGTGGCCCCCGCGGCGCAGGACGCGGCGGCGCGCGTGCCCGCGCAGCAGCGCCCCGGGGTGTCGCCGGCGGCCGCGGCCCGGTTCACCGACGCGGTCCGCGAGCGCGGTGCGGCGCGCGCCTGGGACGAGGTCCTGCAGCCCGCCCTCGCCGGCGGCGACGAGGCCACCGCCGCGGCCGTCGCGAGCGCCCTGCACGTCGGGGCCGTCGGCACGACCGCGCGCGCCGTCCTGCTGGCCGGCACCACGGGGGAGGCGGGCGGCCTCCTGCTGCGGGCCGCGACGGCCGCGCTCGCGGAGCGCGACCTCCCGTCCCGCACCGCCGGCGCCGGGGTGCCGGCCCGGCTGCTGGCCGCGGCGGTGCGGCGCGACGCCCCGCCCGCCGTCCTGCTGCACGCGTCCCGGCGCACGGCCGCGGGCGAGCTCGACGCCCTGCTCGCGGTGCGGCCCGCGCCCCTCGTCGTCCTCCTGGGGCCCGGCTGGCCGCCGGTCGTCCCGCCGTCGTGCGTGCGGGCCGCGTCGCTGGCCGACGCGGTCGCGCGGTGCGCGGGCGCCGTCCTCGCCTGACGCCACCCCTCGACGCCACCGCCTGACCTCACCGCCCGATGTCCACCGCGGGCGGGCCGACACCCGGCTGGCAACGGGAGCCGACCGCACACCGGGCTCAGGTCACCCCCTGGACCTGCCGACACTCACCCTGTGGCGCTCTCGGAGCGTCGCAGCGGGTCCACGGACGGACCCGCTCCACCACACAGGGAAGAGGTAGGCGGTGGCAACGGTCCTGGTCTGCGACGACCTCCCGCTGGCACGCGAGGCGATGCGGCGCATGGTCGCCGCGGTGCCCGGCGTGACACGCGTGGTCGGCGCGTCCTCCGGAGAAGAAGCCCTGACGAGGTGGCCCGTCGAACGGCCCTCCCTCGTCATCATGGACGTCCGCATGCCCGGGATCGGGGGCGTGGAGGCCGCTCGCCGGCTGCTCGCCCGTCATCCCGAGGCGAACGTCCTCATGGCCACGATGGCGGAGGACGGTGACGGCGTGGCTCGTGCCGTGGCCTCCGGCGCCCGCGGCTACCTGGTCAAGGACGTGTCCCGCGAGGAGCTCGCGACGGCCGTCCTGCAGGCCCTGCAGGACGTCTCGCGCCGTCGCGGGGGCAACCGCACCCGCGCGGTCCTCACCGGCCGGGCGCCGGTCCTGACCGAGCGGGAGCAGCAGGTCCTCGTCGGCATGAGCCGGGGCCGCAGCAACGCGGAGATCGGCCGGGAGCTGTTCCTGTCCGAGGACACGGTGAAGACGCACGCCCGGAGGTTGTTCCGCAAGCTGGACGCCGCCGACCGCGCACAGGCCGTGGCTGTGGGATTCCGCTGGGGCCTCGTACGGTAGAGGCGTGAGCCCTGGGGGCGAAGAGGCCGGTGGCCCGCCCGTTGCAGACGCCGAACGGCGTTCCGGCGGCGGTGTAACACCGCCCCGGCCCCCAGCGATGTCCCCAGTGGATGCCGGGGGGCTCCAGGAACTGGCGACGCGCGCCCTGTCGGGGGAACAGGGCGCCGTCGCCGACCTCCTGGCCGCGGTGCGCCGCCTCGTCCACCGTTACTGCCGGGCCAGGCTCGGGCGACTGCCCGGAGCCGATCACGCCGCCGAAGACGCGGCACAGGAGGTCTGCATCGCCGTGCTGACGGCCCTGCCCCGCTACAAGGACACGGGTCGCCCCTTCGAGGCGTTCGTGTACCGCATCGCGGCCAACAAGGTCGCGGACGCGCAGCGGGCCTCCTACCGGGCACCGGTGCCCACCGACGAGGTCCCGGACGCGGCGACGCCCGAACCGGGGCCCGAGCAGCTCGCCATGGACTCCTTCGACGCGGCGACCGTGGGCCGCCTGCTCGACCACCTCCCGCCCAAGCTGCGGGAGATCATCACGCTGCGCGTCGGGGCCGGGATGTCGGCCGAGGAGACCGGCCGCGCGCTGGACATGACCGCGGGCGCCGTCCGCGTCGCGCAGCACCGCGCGATGCAGCGGCTGCGCAAGATCGCCCTCGACGAGCAGATGCTGGAGGTCGCACCGTGAACGACGGCGACGGCCCCGACCTGCCGGAATGCCCCGACCTGCCCGAGGGTCCCGACCTGTTCAAGGGTCCCCGGGGCACCGACCGCGGCCACCTCCGCGACGGGCACCTGCGCGACGTCCGCGCCGGCCACCTGCGTGACGGCCACCTGCGCGACGGGCACCTGCGCGACGGGCACCTGCGCGACGCCCTCCTGCCCGACGCGGGCCTGCCGACCGTGCCGGACCTCCTGGCCACCGACGCGCTCCTGGACCGGCTCGGCCGCCACGAGGCGACCGACGGCGACCTGCGCGACGCCGTGTCCCTGCTGCTCGACCGCTACGCGCTCCACGCCGACCCCGAGACCGCGGGCGTGCGCGGCCTGGAGCTGCCGCGCGTCGAGGACCTGCCCGGCGAGCCGCCCGCCACCGCCACCTCGCCCGACGCCCCGCGCGTCCTGCTCGCCCGGCGCCGGACCGTCGAGCGCCTCGGTCGCGGCACCGCCGCGGCCTGCGCCGTGCTCGCCCTGTTCGGCGGCACCGCCGCCGTCGCCGCGACCGGCGGCGCCGACGTCACCGGCTCCGCCGCGGCCGAGCCGATCGCCGGCGGCGACGGGGCGCCGGGCTTCCGCCTCGGCGGCACCTTCACGTCCTGGCTCACGGGGACCCCCGAGGACCGCGCCGAGAGTGCCCTGCGCCGCCTCACCGAGCAGGCCACCGAGGGTGACCCCGAGAAGGCCGCCGCGGCGGCCGCGGCCGCGCGCCGCCTCGCCGGGGACCTGCGCGCCTCCGGGGCCTCCGTGCAGCTCGCGGCCCAGGCCGACGCCTTCGCCACGACCGTGCAGCAGGCCATCGAGCGCGGCGCCGACGTCGCCCAGGCCCTCGACGGGCCCGTGCGCCCGCCGGGCGTCACGGTCGACCCCGCGCTCGTCTCCCCGACGTCGAGCACGCTGCCCGGCGTCATCAGCCAGGGCCTGCGGCAGACCGCCGGGCCCGACGGGCCCTACGCGCCCACCAGCCCGACCGCGTCGCCCGGCACCTCCGGCGCCGCCACGCCCACCCCCGGGG
>NZ_JAAALN010000093.1 GCF_009906795.1 Kineococcus siccus | reverse complement strand
GCTCACGGCCGGCCCCGGTCGGGACCGCCGGCGACGAGGTGCGCGTCCGGCCCGGCGCCGAGCAGCTGCGGCCGCGTCGCCGCGACCTCGCCCGCGAGCCGGCGCACCTCGGCCTCCACCGCGGGGGAGGCCGTGCGGCCGCCGTAGCGGACGTCGTCGAAGGTGCGGGCGGCGCGGCGCAGCCCGGTGGCGCAGCCGGGCAGCGGAACGGCGGCCTCCTCGGCGACCTCGTGCGCCGTGCGGCCGGGCCGGCGTTCCAGCAGGGCACGCTCCTCGAGCGAGCGCACCACGGCCCGGAAGCGCTCCTGCACCGCGAGCGACCAGTCGCCGGCGGCGGCGGCCGTGTCGGCGCGGCGGTGGTGCTCGGCCGAGGGGACGAGGTCGTCGAAGGGCGTGTCGGACTGCGGTGCCCGCGCGCCGCGCCGCACCGGCCCGGCGACCAGGAGGACGACGACCACCACGGCGACGAGCAGCAGCACGACGAGGAGGGGACCCGTCCAGCTGGTGCCGATGCCGGGCACCTCGACGCGCTGCAGGCGCTCCGTCAGCCAGTTCCAGACCCGCAGCAGCCAGGGCTCGGCCTGGCCGCGGTACTCCCGGCCGGCGAGCTCGCGGGCCAGGAGCTCGCGCGCCTCACCGGCGCCGGGGGTGAGCGGTGCCCCGCGGAGCAGACCGCTCACCCGCCGGCCGCGGCGCGGTGGAGCTCGACGTCGAGCCCCTCGCGGCGCATCCGCAGGTCGACGTAGACCAGGGCCGTCACCGAGGCGAGGAACGGGAAGGCGACGACGCTGCCGAGCATGGTGCCGATGCTCGCCACGGCCTGCTGGACCACCAGCCCCGTCGTCGTGCTCCCCCCGTCGAGCAGCACCGTCCCGATGAGCTGGCCCACGACGGAGAACGGGAAGCCGACGGCCGTGACCACGACATAGACCACCACGAGCGTCAGCGCCAGGATCCCGAACGTGCGCCAGAAGGTGCCCCGGACCAGCCGGGAGGACCGTCGCACGGACTCCCGGACCGTGAGCTGCTCGAGCAGCAGCGCGGGGGTGGCGAGCGCCCAGCGGACGCCGATGAAGACCGCCAGGACGAGCCACGCGAGCGCGCCGACGAGCGTCAGCGCGACGCCCGTGGCGATCGCGCCGTCACCGTCGGCCCCGACGAGCACCAGGACCCCGGGCGCCAGCAGGACCAGGCCGATGAGCGTGGGGACGAGGCTCACGACGAGGGAGAGGCCCACGAGCGCCGGCACCCGGTGGCGGGTCTGCCGCCAGAGCTCGCCGAGCGTCACGGTGCGACCGAGCACGGCGCGGCTGACGGCCACGATGAGCATGCCGTTCAGGACGAGCACGGCGATGCTCTGCAGCAGCGTCACGACGGCGTACAGCGGGATGCTGCGCTGCAGCGTGCCCGCGACGTCGGAGAACGACGGGGTCGCGGTCGCGCTGCCCAGCTGCTCGAACAGCCCAACGAGGTCGCGGGTCAGCACGACCGTCGCCACGAGCGAGACGAGCTGGGTGGCGAGCACGACGATCGCCGACAGGCCCACCATCACCCTCGGGTTCTGGCGGAACGCGCGGAAGGCGCCGTCGCAGATCTCGCCGAGGCCGAGGGGGCGCAGCGGGACGATGCCGGGCTGCACGCTGGGCGGGGGCCGGTCCCACGCCCCGGTCCGGTCGTTCCAGCGGGGTTCGCCCCAGCCGCCCCCCGTGCCCTGCGCGGCGCCGCCGGGGGCGGGCGCACCGGGGGCCGGCGCACCGGGGGCCGGGGGCGCGCCCGGCCCCGCGGCCGGCGGCCCGGGGACGGGTCCCCAGCCGCCGGGCTCGCCCGCGGGCGTCCCCGCGGCGGCGTCGTCGCCGGCGTCGGGTGCGTGCCACTGGCTCATCGGTGCCTCCTCGTGACGGCCTGCTGCTGCGCGTGATCGCCGTCCCGTCCATCGTGCCAGAGGCGTCCTGGGCGCGCCCCGGTCCTCGCCGACGGCGCGAGGCGGCATCATGAACGCATGAGGGGACGCGTCCTCGTGGTGGACGACGACACCGCGCTCGCCGAGATGCTCGGCATCGTGCTCCAGGGCGAGGGTCTGGAGACGCGCTTCTGCGCCCACGGCGACGAGGCCCTGGAGGCGTTCCGCAGCACCCGCCCCGACGTCGTCCTCCTCGACCTGATGCTGCCGGGCAAGGACGGCATGGAGGTCTGCCGCCTCATCCGCGCCGAGTCGGGCGTGCCGATCGTCATGCTCACCGCGAAGAGCGACACCGTCGACGTGGTCCTGGGCCTCGAGGCCGGCGCGGACGACTACGTCGTCAAGCCCTTCAAGGCCAAGGAGCTCGTGGCGCGGGTGCGCGCCCGGCTCCGCTCGTCCTCGGACCGCCCGCCCGAGACGCTGCGCATCGGCGACCTGGTGATCGACGTCTCCGGGCACTCGGTGCGCCGCGACGGCCGCTCGCTGCCGCTGACGCCCCTGGAGTTCGAGCTGCTCGTCACGCTGGCGCGCAAGCCGTGGCAGGCGTTCACGCGCGAGCTGCTGCTCGAGCAGGTGTGGGGCTACCGGCACGCGGCGGACACGCGGCTCGTCAACGTCCACGTCCAGCGGCTCCGCTCCAAGATCGAGGTCGATCCCGAGCACCCCGAGATCGTGGTCACGGTCCGCGGAGTGGGGTACCGCGCAGGCCCGCTGTGAGGCGCGCGCTCGCCCCGCGCCGGTGGGTGGCCGGGGCGCTCGCGCTCGGGGCGCAGGCGCTCGGCCGCTGGCGCGCGTCCCTGCAGCTGCGGGTCGTGCTGGCGACCTCGGGGCTGGGCCTGCTCGTCGTCGTGGGCGTCGGGACCTTCCTGCTCGACGGCATCGGCGACGGGCTCGTCGCCGAGCGCGAGCGGGTGGCCCTGTCGGACGCCTCGCGCGCCGCGAGCACCGCCCAGGCGCAGTTCGACGCCTCGACCACCACGACGTCCGCGGAGCTCGACCAGCTCGCGGGCGACGTGGTGTCCTCGCTCGAGGGGGCGGGCCCGGACCGGGTGCGCGGCGTCGTCCTGCTGCGCGCGCCCCGTCCGGAGGCGGGCGCGGCGGGCCCGACCGCGTCGCCGGGCACGTCGCCGGCGCCCTCGCCGTCCCCGGGGGCCGCGGACACCGCCGTCGTGCGCGACATCGCCTCCGAGGGTCTCGCGGGTTCCGACGTGCCCGAGGGGCTGCGGCGCGCCGTCGCCGGCAGCGACGTCCAGCAGCTGCAGCTCGTCGACCTGCGCGCCACGACGGGCAGCCCGGCGCTCCTGGTCGGCCAGCTCGTCACCCTGCCGCGCGCGGGGGAGTACGAGCTGTACTTCGTCTACTCCCTGGCCAGCGAGGAGCAGACGCTGCGGCTGGTGCGAACGACGTTCATCGGGGGCGGAGTGGCCCTCGTCGTGCTGGTCGGCGCCGTGGCCTGGGTGGTCGCGCGCACCGTCGTGCAACCCGTGCGCGAGGCCGCGGGGACCGCCGAGCGCCTCACCAGCGGACGCCTGCACGAGCGCATGCGCGTCCGCGGCAGCGACGACCTCGCCCGCCTGGCCCGGGCCTTCAACGAGATGGCCGCGGGCATGCAGCAGCACATCGAGCAGCTGGAGGAGCTGTCCGTCCTGCAGCGGCGCTTCGTCTCCGACGTCAGCCACGAGCTGCGGACCCCGCTGACGACCATCCGGATGGCCGGGGAGGTGCTGCACGACGCGCGCGCCGACTTCGACCCCGCGGTCGCCCGCAGCTCCGAGCTGCTGCTCACCCAGCTCGAGCGCTTCGACTCCCTGCTGCAGGACCTGCTGGAGATCTCGCGCTTCGACGCCGGCGCCGCCGCGCTCGAGGCCGACCCGCAGGACGTGCGGACCATCGTGGCGCGCGTCGTGGACTTCACGTCCTCCCTCGCGGAGCGGCGCGGCAGCCAGGTGCGCGTGTCGGTGCCCGGCAGCCCGTGCACGGCGGAGGTGGACTCGCGGCGCATCGAGCGCGTGCTGCGCAACCTGCTCGGCAACGCCGTCGAGCACGGCGAGGCGCGCCCCATCGAGGTCACCGTCGTGTGCGACGAGCGGGCCGTGGCGGTCGGGGTGCGGGACCACGGGGTGGGCCTGAGCCCCGCCCAGCTGCCGCGGGTCTTCGACCGGTTCTGGCGCGCCGACCCCGCGCGGGCCCGCACGACGGGCGGCAGCGGGCTGGGCCTCGCGATCTCCCTGGAGGACACCCGGCTGCACGGCGGGTGGCTGCAGGTGTGGGGCCGCCCCGGCGAGGGCTGCCACTTCGTCCTGACCATCCCGCGCACCGCGGGCGACGTGCTGCGCAGCTCGCCGCTGCCCGTGGTCCCGCTGAGCTGGCGGCCCGCCGTCGCGGCGCTCACCTGCGGACCGTCCGCGCCGCCCGCCACCGTGGACGGGGCGCGGTGACGCGCCCGCGGGCGGGCGTCCTCGCCGCGGGCGCGGCCGCCCTGGCCCTCGTCACCGGCTGCGGTGGGCTGCCGACGTCGGGGCCCGTCACGAGCGGCTCGCGGACCGTCGACGACCCGCGCGTCGGCCTGCTGGAGGTGATCCCCGAGGGGCCGCGGCCGGGCGCCTCCGCCGAGGACGTCGTGCGGGGCTTCCTGCTCGCCGCCAGCTCCGCGGGCGACGACGCGGCCGTGGCGCGGACGTTCCTCACCGCGGCCGCCGCGCGGCGCTGGCGACCGGAGGCCTCGACGACCCTCGTGGAGTCGACGCCCGAGGTGAGCGGCCAGCCCGCGACGGCGTCGGGCAGCGCGCCGGCGCCGGGCAGCACGCCGGCGCCGGACGGCGGGTCGGTGAGCGTGCTCGTCCGCGCGGCCGTCGTCGCCGTGGTCGACGCGACGGGCCACTACCTGCAGCGCCCGGCCGGCACGGTGCTGGAGCAGACCCTGACCCTGCGCCGCGAGGGCGGGCAGTGGCGCGTGGACGAGCTCCCCGACGGCGTCGCGGTCAGCGAGCTCGACGCCTCCCGCACGCTGCGGGCCTTCCCGGTCTACTTCGCGACCGCCGACGCCACGCAGCTCGTCGCCGACGTGCGGTGGTTCACGTACGGCTCCGCGACCGCGACGCGCATCGTCACCGAGCTGCTGGCCGGGGCCTCCGGCTGGCTCGCGCCGGCCGTGCGCACGGGCGCTCCCGCGGGCACCCGGCTGCGCGTGGGCACGGTCCCGGTCGCCGCGGGCACGGCGACGATCGACCTGACGGACGCGGTGCTGCAGGGCAGCCCGGAGCAGCGCAGCCTGCTCCTGTCCCAGCTCCGCGCGAGCCTCACGCGGCTGCCCGGCGTGGTGCGCGTGCGCGTCACCGTCGACGGCGCGGAGCTGACCCGCGCGGGCGACGGCGACCTCGCCGACGTCCCGCGGACCCTGCCCACGACCGACCCGCGCCTGGTGCTGCTGGGCCCCGCCGGGCTCTCGCGCTGGGACCGCACGGCCGTGCGCGCGGTGCCGGGCACGGGCCCGGGCCTCGGCAGCGGGGACGACGCGGCGCACCCGGCGGTGGGGCCCGACGGGGGCGCCTTCGCCGTCCTGGACCGCGACGACCGCGTCCTGCGCGTGCAGGCCGCGGGGGGTGACGTGCAGGTGGCCCTGCGCTCGGAGGTGCCGCTGTCGCCACCGTCGGTGGACCGCGGCGGCTGGGTGTGGACCGTCGGGGCCCGCGCAGGCGCGCCCCCGCAGGTCGTCCCCGTCGCCGACCCCGCGGTGGCCGCGCAGTCGGTGGAGCTGCCCGCCGACGGCGTCGGAGGGGTCGTGCGCCGGCTGCGGGTCTCGCGCGACGGCGCGCGGGTCGTCCTGGTCGTGCAGGACGGCCACGGTGCCACGCACGTGCGGGTGCACGGCGTCGTGCGCGACGCGGGGGGCCGCCCGCTGCGGCTCACGGCCGGCTCGCCCGAGCTCGTGCCCGGCACGGCCGACGTGCTCGACGTCTCCTGGCTCGAGGACGACCGCCTCGTGCTCCTCGTGCGGCCCACCGCCGGGGCCGACCCGGTCCCCGTCGTGACCCAGGCGTCCGGACCGGTCGTCCGGCTGCCCGAGGTCCCCGACGGGGTCGCGGTGGCGGCCGGCTGGAGCGAGCGCGACGTCGTGGTGGGCACGCGCGACGGCCGCCTGCTCACGCGCAGCGGCGCGGACTGGGTCGTCTTCGCCGACGGCCGCGACCCCGCCTACCCCGGCTGAGCCCCGCGGCCGCCCCGCCCGCCGCGGGGTCCACAGCCCCGGCGCGCCGGCGCCCCGCGTCCCGGCCTGGGGACGACGGCCGCGGCCGGGCCGGTCGCGGGCACGCTGGGCGGGTGCTCTCCTCCCGGACCTCCCTGGCCGCCGCCGCCGACCTGCTGTGGCCCGCCACGTGCGCAGGCTGCGGACGTGCGGCGACGTCGTGGTGCCGGGCGTGCGCGGCGGCCCTCGCGCGGCCACCGGCGCCGACGGCGCTCGCCGACGGCACGCCGCTGCACGCCGCGGCGGCGCACGCCGGCACGGCCCGCTCGCTGCTGCTGGCGGTCAAGGAGGCCGGTCGCGCCGAGGTCCGGCCCGTGGCCGCGGCCGCCCTCGCCGCCGCGCTGGGCGCCGCCCGGCCCGGCGGCCCCGTGGTGCTCGTGCCCGTCCCGTCGCGCGCCGCCAGCCGCCGCCGGCGCGGCGACGACCTGGTGGCCGACCTGGCCGCCCGCACCGCGCAGCTGCGCCGCCGCGGGGGCGCGCCGACCCGCGTGGCCCGCGTCCTCGCCCTGCGGCGGCGGGTGGCCGACCAGACCGACCTCGACGCCGACGGCCGCCGCCGCAACCTCGCCGGCGCGCTGCGCGTGCTCGGCCCCCCGCCGCGCGGTCCCTGCGTGGTGCTCGACGACGTCGTGACCACCACCGCGACGGCGGGCGAGGCCGTGCGGGCCCTGCGACACGCCGGGGCCGACGTGGTCGCCGTGGTCTGCCTGACGTGCGCCGAGGCCACGCTCGGGGAGGGGTCCCAGCCTCCCGGCGGGTGATCTCCAGCCGCGCCGCATGGGCACCGCGTGCCCGCCTGGACTAGCGTTCCTCCATGGCAGCCCAGCGCGGCACGCTCCCGGCGGAGTCCATCGACGGACCCGGTCGGGGCCGGCGTCCTGCGCCCCCGGCTGCCATGCACCCCGCACCTCGTCGCGCCGACGCAGGTGCCCCCTGCCCGGGGGTGGTGCGCGGCACGAGGTGACGGTCCGAAGTGGGCCGGCCCCGGCCGCGCCCACGACGCTCGAGCGAGGGAGGCATCCCGTGGAAGTTGTGGTCACCGGACGGCACACCGAGGTCCAGGACAGGTTCCGGAGGCACGTCGAGGACAAGCTGGAGAAGGTCACGCAGCTCGCCCCGCGCGTGCAGCGCATCGACGTCGAGCTGTCCCACGAGAAGAACCGCCGGCAGGCCAGCGCCTGCGAGCGGGTCGAGATCACGGTGCGCGACAAGGGGCCGGTCGTGCGGGCCGAGGCCTGCGCGGACGACCCGTACGCCGCGCTCGACCTGGCCACGACCAAGCTCATGGAGCGGCTGCGGCGCTCGCGCGACCGGCGCAAGGTGCACCACGGACGCCACCGCCCGGTGTCGGTCCACCAGGCCACCGCGGGGCTCAGCGACGAAGCCCTCGTGACCACGGTGGACGCCTCCCTGCCGCCCGAGGACAGCCTGGAGACGACCGTGACCGGGGGCGGGGCCGCCGCCGGGGCCGACGCGGAGGTCGCGGACGAGTCGCCCGTGGTCATCCGCGAGAAGGCGCACGCGGCGTCGCCCATGACGCTCGACCAGGCGCTGTACGAGATGGAGCTCGTGGGCCACGACTTCTACCTCTTCGTCGAGGCCGGCAGCCACCGGCCGAGCGTCGTCTACCGCCGCCACGGCTGGGACTACGGCGTCATCCACCTCGACGTCGTCCCGGGCGTGGAGACCCCGGCCGACGCCGGTGACCGGGCCTCCCGCACCTCCTCCGACGCCGCTCTCGCCGCCGTGGTGGCCGCCACCGTGCGCTGACCCGGCGGGTCGCGAGGCCCGCACCGCCCGCAGCGACGGTGCCTCGCCGCCAGGACTGGCGGCGAGGCACCGTCGTGCCATGATCACCCCACCCCAGCCCGGAGGAGGCCCCGTGTCGACGGCCAGCAGCAGCCGCGCCCCGGTCCGCGTCGTCGTGGTCGACGACCACTCGCTGTACCGCCGGGGACTGCAGATGGTCCTCGCCACCGAGGACGACATCGAGGTCGTCGGGGAGGCCGAGGACGGGGCCGAGGCCCTCGCCCGCGTCGAGGAGCTCCTGCCCGACGTCGTCCTCATGGACGTCCGGATGCCCCGCCGCTCCGGGATCGACGCCTGCATCGACGTCAAGGCCGCGGCCCCCTCGATCCGCATCCTCATGCTGACGTCGTCGGAGGACGAGGACGACCTGTTCAGCGCCGTGCGGGCGGGCGCGAACGGCTACCTCCTCAAGGACGTGCCCGCGGAGGAGGTCGCCGACGCCGTCCGGGCCGTGATGGCCGGCCAGACCCTCATCAGCCCGCGGATGGCCGGGATGCTCCTCGGCGAGTTCGCCGCCATGCGCCGCCGCGACGAGGAGCGCGCGGTCGCCGTCGCGGGCGTGCCGCGGCTCAGCCCGCGCGAGCTGGAGGTGCTGCGGCTGCTCTCGCGCGGCAAGGGCAACCGCGAGATCGCGGGCGACCTGGGCATCAGCGAGAACACCGTGAAGAACCACGTCCGCAACATCCTCGAGAAGCTGCAGCTGCACTCCCGGATGGAGGCCGTGGTCTACGCGCTGCGCGAGAAGATCGTGGAGCTGACCTGAGCGGGGCGGACCCCTGAGCGCCGTCGAGGAGATCAGCGCGGCGCAGGCCCGGCGGGCGGCGCTCGCGGCGCAGGGGTTCAGCCGCTCCCGCCCCGCGGCCCCCGGGGCGGCGCACCTCCTCCGCGTCCTGGACCGTCTCGGCGTGGTGCAGATCGACTCGGTGAACGTGCTGTGCCGCAGCCACTACCTGCCGTTCTTCAGCCGCCTCGGCGCCTACCCCGCCGCCACGCTGGACCGGGCCGCGAACCGCCGTCCCCGCCGGCTCGTGGAGTACTGGGCGCACGAGGCGTCGTTCGTCGCGCCCGAGACCCACCGGCTGCTGCGGTGGCGGATGGCGCGGGCCGCCGAGGACGCCTGGGGCAGCATCGCGAGCATCGCCGTGGAGCAGCCCGGCCTGCCCGACGCCGTCCTCGCCCACGTCGCCGCCCACGGTCCCGCCACCGCCCGTGCGCTCGAGGCCGCCCTCGCCCCCGCGGCCGCGCGCCCGACCGAGCACTGGGGCTGGAACTGGTCGGGGGTCAAGCGCGCCTGCGAGTTCCTCTTCTTCACCGGCCGGCTCTCCTCGTCGGGGCGCACGCCGCAGTTCGAGCGCGCCTACGACCTGGTGGAGCGCGTGCTGCCGCCCGTGGTGCTGGCCCAGCCGGACCCCGACCCCGCCGACGCGGTGCGCTCGCTGGTGCGCACCGCCGCCCGCGCCACGGGCGTGGCGACCGAGGCGAGCCTGCGCGACTACTTCCGGCTGCGCCCCGAGCAGTCCCGGCGCGCGGTCGCCGAGCTCGTCGAGGCGGGCGAGCTGGAGGAGGTCCGCGTCCGCGGCTGGGCCTCGACGCTGCGCCGGCCCGCCTACCGCAGCGCGGGTGCCGTGGCGCCGCGGGTGCGGGCCCGCGCGCTCCTCAGCCCGTTCGACCCCCTCCTCTGGCACCGCGACCGGACGGAGGAGCTGTTCGGCGTGCAGGTGCGGCTGGAGTTCTACGTCCCGCGGGAGAAGCGGGTCCACGGCTACTACGTGCTGCCCTTCCTGCTGGGGGAGCGGATCGTGGCCCGCGTCGACCTCAAGACCGACCGGGCCGCCGCCGGCGGGGCCGGGGTCCTGCGCGTGCAGTCGGCCTGGGCCGAGCCCGGCGCCCCCGACGGCACGGCCGAGGAGCTCGCGGAGGAGCTCGCCGAGCTCGCGGAGTGGCTCGGCACGGCCGGCGTGGCCGTGGCGGACCGCGGTGACCTCGCGCCGGCGCTCGCCGCGGTCGTCGGGCCCCCGCCCTAGCGCCGGGGTCCGCGGCTCACCCGGGTGGCCGCTCAAGCCGTGGGCCGGACCTGCCGACAAGGTCCCCGTGGACCTCCCCTCCGTGAGCACCGAGCAGGCCGTCGGTGCCGGCGACCTGCTCGAGCAGGTGCTGGCCGACCTCTCCCGCGGCACCAGCGAGCGCGACGTCACGACCCGGGCCGCGGCCCTGGTGGCCGAGCTGCTCGACGCCGACGTCGTCGCCGTGTGCGAGGGCACCCGGGTGCTGGGCTGCGTGGGCGCCGGGACCGGTGTCCTGCCCGAGCGCGGCCTGGCGCGGGTCGTGCGCGACCGCCGCGGCTCCTTCGCCGTGCCCGGCCTGGCCCGGCTGCAGGCGGAGGCCGTCGACGTCCCCGGGCTCGCGGGCGCCGCCCTGGTCGTCGGCCGGCTCACCGACGGCCACCCCGTCGCGACCCCGTCGCCCGCCACGGTCGCGGCCCTCTCGGTCGTGGTGCGGGTCCTGGGCCTCGTGGTCCTGGGCCGCCGCGGCCTCGAGCCCGAGCACTGGCTGCAGGCCCAGGACCGCCGCGACCCCGCCGAGCGCAGCCGGCTGCAGGACACGCTGCGCCAGCGCGAGCGCGTGCTCGCGACCTCGGTGCGCTTCCAGCGCGCCGTCACCGGCCGCCGGCCGCTGCCGGAGCTCCTCCTGCAGATCGCGACCGGTTCCTCGGAGCTCCTCGGCCAGCGCGCGGTCGCCCTCGTGCTCGCCGACGTCCGCTCCCGCATGGACCTGCGCGTCGTGGCGGCCGTGGGGCACCCCGCGCTGGACGCCGACCTCGCCGTCTCCGCCGCCCGCAGCGCGGGCGCGCACCCCGACGGCGGGGACGCCGCGGGCCCCGCCACCGCCCCCGTGCGCGTCGACGGCCGCGTCGTCGGCGCCCTCGTCGTGGACACCGCGACGGCCCCGCTCGACGCGGTCGACGCCACGGTGCTGAGGGCCTTCGCCGAGCACGCCGGCCGCGCCCTGGGCTCCGCGGGCGGGTTGCGCGCCGCGCAGGTGCCCGCGGCCGACCCGCTCACCGGGCTGCCCAACCGCTCGGCGCTGCTGCAGCACCTCGACGCCGCCGTCCGCGCGGGCCGCGCCGACGGCGCCCCCGCCGCCGTGCTGCTGGTCGACCTCGACGGCTTCTCCCGCGTGGCGGAGGCGTTCGGCCGCGCAGCCGGCGCGGACGTCCTGGGCCGCGTGGCCCGGCGCCTGCAGCGCTGCGTGCGCCCGGGCGACGTCGTGGCCCGGCTCGGCGGCGACGAGTTCGCCCTGGTCCTGCGCGACGCCGACGCTCCCACCGCCGCCGTCCAGCTCGCCGAGCGCGTGCACGAGGCGCTCGCCACGCCCCTGTGGGTCGAGGGTCGCTCGGTGCGCCTGAGCTGCAGCGCCGGCATCGCGGTCGCCGACGAGGTCCTGCCCGCCGCGGAGCTGCTGCGCCGCGCGCACACGGCCCTGCACCGCGCGAGCGAGAGCGGCGCCGGCCGCACCACGACGTTCGTGCCGGGCACGGCCGACGTGCACCACCTGCGCCGCCGGCTCGCCGCGGACCTGGAGCGCGCCGTCACCGACGGGGAGTTCGAGCTGGCCTACCAGCCCGTCGTCCGCCTCGCCGACGGCGCCGTCGTCGAGGTCGAGGCGCTGCTGCGCTGGCGTCACCGCGTCCGCGGCCTGCTCGCCCCCGAGGCCTTCCTGGCCGGTGCCGAGCAGTCCCCGGCGCTGTCCGCGCTGTGGCGGTGGGTCGTCGTCACGGCCTGCGGGCAGGTCGCACGCTGGCGCGAACAGGCCCCCGGGCTGTCGGTGAGCCTCACGCTCTCCGAGCGCCACGTGCTGTCCGGGCAGGCCGCCGACGACGTCCTCGCGGCGCTGCACGACGTGCGGCTGGCACCGTCGGCGCTCGCGCTGCACGTGCCGGTGTCGCTGCTGGGCCGCACCGGGGCCCTGGCCGAGCTCGTGGCCGCCCGGCTGGCGGAGCTGCGCGGCACGGGGGTGCGGATCGTCGTGGACGGCGTCGGTGCGGTCGCGCCCGGGGAGCACGCCGACCTCGGCACGGGGGGTTCGCTCGCGCCGCTGCGCCGGCTGCCCGTCGACGGTCTCGTCCTGGACGCCTCCCTGGTCGCCGAGCTCGACGGCCCCCGCGCCGCCTCCGCCCGGGCCGCCGTCAGCACCCTGTGCCGCCTCGCGCACGCGCTGGACCTCCAGGCCGTGGCCTGCGGCGTCGAGCGCGCCGAGCAGGTCCTCGCCCTCGTCGACGTCGGCTGCACGCTGGCCCGCGGCGGCCTGCTGGGCGGCGCCCGGCCCGCGGCGCAGGTGGGTGCCTTGCTCGACCCCGCGCTGCTGCGCCCCGCCGTCGAGGCCCCCGCCGTCGAGACCCCCTCCGGTGCGGAGGCGCCCGACCCGCCGGCCGTGCCCCACGTGCGCCTGCCCGCCGACCCCGCGCTGCGGCGCGAGGTGCTGGCCACCCCGTCGGCGGAGGACCTCGCGCGGCACCTGGTGCCCATCGGCGGTCTGCTGGAGGGCCTCGTGGACGGGGTCGTGGAGGAGGAGCCCGTCGAGGCCCTGCTCGTCACGGCGGCCGCGGCCCCCGCGCACGCCGAGGCGGCCCCGGCCGCCGTCCCGCTGCGCCGCGTGCCGCCCAGCGACCTGCGCCGCCTGCTGCGGGACGCGCGCTGACGCCACTGCGTGAAGCTGTGCAGACGCTGAGCGACGACTTCCCGCCGGACGGTGACGAGCGCGGGGCCGCGCGCCGATAGAGTGGGGCCGTGCCTGCCATCGTCGAGAAGGTCCTCCGCGCCGGCGAAGGTCGCGTCGTCAAACGCCTCCACCGCATCGCCGAACAGGTGAACGCGCTGGAGGACGACTTCGTCGCCATGAGCGACGCCGAGCTGCGTGCGGAGACCGACCGCTTCAAGGAGCGCCTCGCCGACGGCGAGTCGCTCGACGACCTGCTCCCCGAGGCCTTCGGCGTGGTCCGCGAGGCCAGCCGCCGGACCCTCGGCCAGCGCCACTTCGACGTCCAGCTGATGGGCGGCGCGGCGCTGCACCAGGGCAACATCGCGGAGATGCGCACCGGTGAGGGCAAGACCCTCGTCGCGACCGCGCCGGCGTACCTGAACGCGCTGACCGGCCGGGGCGTCCACGTCGTGACGGTCAACGACTTCCTCGCCGAGTACCAGAGCGAGCTGATGGGCCGCGTCTTCCGCTTCCTGGGCCTGACGAGCTCCTGCATCCTGTCCCGGATGCGGCCCGAGGAGCGCCGCGAGGCCTACGGCGCGGACATCACGTACGGCACCAACAACGAGTTCGGCTTCGACTACCTGCGCGACAACATGGCGTGGAGCACGGCCGAGATGGTCCAGCGCGGCCACCACTTCGCCATCGTCGACGAGGTCGACTCCATCCTCATCGACGAGGCCCGCACGCCGCTGATCATCTCGGGGCCCGCCGACTCGCCGACCAAGTGGTACTCCGAGTTCGCCAAGATCGCGCGCCGGCTCACGAAGGACGTCGACTACGAGGTCGACGAGAAGAAGCGCACGATCGGCGTGATGGAGTCCGGCATCGCCAAGGTCGAGGACCTGCTCGGCATCGACAACCTCTACGAGAGCGTGAACACCCCGCTCGTCGGGTTCCTCAACAACGCCGTGAAGGTCAAGGAGCTCTTCAAGCGCGACAAGGACTACGTCGTCTCGCCCAAGGGCGAGGTCCTCATCGTCGACGAGCACACGGGCCGCATCCTCGCCGGCCGCCGCTACAACGAGGGCCTGCACCAGGCCATCGAGGCGAAGGAGGGGGTGCAGATCCAGAACGAGAACCAGACGCTCGCGACGATCACGCTGCAGAACTTCTTCCGCATGTACGACAAGCTCTCGGGGATGACCGGCACCGCCATGACGGAGGCGGCCGAGTTCCACCAGATCTACAAGCTGGGTGTCGTCCCGATCCCGACCAACCGGGAGATGGTCCGCAAGGACCAGCCCGACCTGGTCTACAAGACCGAGGAGGCGAAGTTCACGGCGGTCGTCGAGGACATCGCCGAGCACCACGCCACGGGCCAGCCCGTGCTCGTCGGCACCACCAGCGTGGAGAAGAGCGAGCACCTCTCGACGCTGCTGCGCAAGGCCGGGGTCGAGCACACGGTCCTCAACGCCAAGCAGCACGAGCGCGAGGCCTCGATCGTGGCCCAGGCCGGCCGCAAGGGCTCGGTCACGGTGGCCAC
This sequence comes from Kineococcus siccus, assembly GCF_009906795.1. Classification (GTDB taxonomy): domain Bacteria; phylum Actinomycetota; class Actinomycetes; order Actinomycetales; family Kineococcaceae; genus Kineococcus; species Kineococcus siccus. The sequence continues at coordinate 1,814 of NZ_JAAALN010000093.1, read as the reverse complement.
GAACATGGCCGGGCGCGGCACCGACATCATGCTGGGCGGCAACGCGGAGTTCATGGCCGTCGCCGCCATGAAGGACCGCGGACTGGACCCGGACGAGTCGCCGGCCGAGTACGAGGCCGCGTGGCCCGAGGTCCTCGAGGCGGCGAACGCGGCCGTCAAGGCCGAGCACGACGAGGTCCGCGACCTCGGTGGTCTCTACGTCCTCGGCACGGAGCGGCACGAGTCGCGGCGCATCGACAACCAGCTGCGCGGACGCTCGGGCCGGCAGGGCGACCCGGGCGAGTCCCGCTTCTACCTCTCGCTCAGCGACGACCTCATGCGGCTGTTCAACGCCGCCCTGGTGGAGCAGTTCCTCACGCGCAGCGGCATCCCCGAGGACGTCCCGATCGAGTCGAAGATGGTCTCGCGCGCCATCCAGAGCGCGCAGGGGCAGGTCGAGGGCCGCAACTTCGAGATCCGCAAGAACGTCCTCAAGTACGACGACGTCCTGAACCGCCAGCGCGAGGTCATCTACGCCGAGCGGCGGCGCGTGCTGGAGGGGGAGGACCTGGAGGGCCAGGTCCGGCACTTCATCGACGACACCGTCACCGCCTACGTCGTCGCGGCCACCGCGGACGGGTTCGGCGAGGACTGGGACCTGGAGCAGCTGTGGACGGCGCTGCGCAGCCTCTACCCGGTGTCGGTGACGCCCGAGGAGGTCGTGGAGGCCGCCGGCGGCCGGGGCAACCTGACCGTGGAGCGCCTCGTCGAGGAGATGCGCGGTGACGCGCAGGCCTGCTACGACGAGCGCGAGTCCAGCCTCGGCGCGGCGACGATGCGCGACCTCGAGCGCCGGGTCGTGCTCTCCGTGCTCGACCGCAAGTGGCGTGAGCACCTCTACGAGATGGACTACCTGCAGGAGGGCATCGGCCTGCGCGCCATGGCGCAGCGCGACCCCCTCGTGGAGTACCAGCGCGAGGGCTACCAGCTCTTCGGCGCGATGACGGAGGCCATCAAGGAGGAGTCCGTCGGGTACCTGTTCTCCCTCGAGGTGCAGCCCACCCCGCAGGCGGGGGCGGCGGCGGTGGCCCCGGGCTTCGCGCAGCCGACGCACCAGCAGCTGCAGTACTCGGCCCCCACCGCGGAGGGCGACGTCGAGGTCCACGCGGGCGACGAGGGCAGCACCGACGCGGAGTTCGGCAACCGCGCGCAGCGCCGCGCGGCGCAGCGCGACCAGAGCTGACGCGAAGCGGGACCCGCACCGAGCCGGCCTCCCCCTGCGGGGGGCCGGCTCAGCCCATCTCGAGCACGGTGACGCGCCAGCGGCGGTCCCAGCCCTCCAGCCGCAAGGCGCTGGCGCGGACCGTGGACCCGTCGCGCACGACCGCCGACACCTCGACGACGCCGTCGGCGGGGACGCACGCGCGCACCGACTGCACCACAGGTGCCCGGTGGGCGGTGCCGGTCCGCTGCCGCACGCGGGCGGCGAGCTGCGCGCGACGCTGGATCCCGACGTAGACGTCGGGCGCGCACCAGCGCAGCAGCTGCTGCGGGGGCCGCTGACCCGCCAGGACCTCCAGGAGCACCAGCAGGTAGCGCCGGCTCCACGTCGTGGCGTCGGGCAGGTCGGCGCTGCCCGTGGGCTGCGGCCCCGCGAAGGGGACGTCGCACGCCTCGCGACCGCGGGCGGGCAGCTCGAGCGGGAGCACGCCCTGCCCCTCGCCGACGTGGCCGACGATCGACGTCACCTCGCCCGGGGCGCCGAGCAGGGGCGGTCCGGCGAGCGGGAAGGGGAAGCGGCGCAGCCGGGGCGGCCGCTGCCCCCGGGCTGGGTC
>NZ_JAAALN010000092.1 GCF_009906795.1 Kineococcus siccus | reverse complement strand
TGCCAGCCCGGCTCCCTGGGGGCGCCAGGGCGGGGACGCGCCGGGGGGGTCCGACCTCGGCCGGGGCCCCGGCGACGGCCCGGCGGCCGGCGGGGGCTACGGCGCGCCGTACCAGGTCGGCTACGACGGCACGACCGGGGCCAGGCTGCTGGCCACGCCGGACGGCCAGCCGCTCGGGGCCCTGGGCCTGCGGCTGCTGGCCCGCGTCGTCGACTACCTGATCGTCAGCACGGTCGTCGCCGTCGCGGCGTGGCAGCCGCTGTCGCGGGTCGCGGCGGTCTTCCAGACGTCCCTGGAGCAGGTCGTGGCGGCCGCCTCGTCGGGTGCGGCGCAGCCGGCGCAGCAGCTGCTGCAGAACCCTGCCGTCACCAGCGACCTGCAGACCGTCACCTACATCAGCATCGCGGTGTCCGCGGTCTACACGATCCTCTTCCTGCGCTTCCTCGGGGCCACGCCGGGCAAGCTCCTGTGCGGCCTGCGCGTGCGCAGCTGGGACCAGCCGGGGCCCCTGTCGTGGGGGCAGTCGATCCTGCGCTGGGTCAGCCGGGACCTCGTGTCGAACATCCCCTTCCTCGGGCTGTTCTACTGGGTCCTCGACTCGCTGTGGCCGCTGTGGGACACCCGGCGGCAGGCGCTGCACGACAAGCCGGGCCGGACCGTCGTGGTGCGCGCCCGCCGCTGACGCGGCGGCCCCTCAGCCGACGACGGGCTCCCCGACCAGCGCCACCCCGGCGCCGCGCATCTCCGCGAGCGCGGCGCCGGTGCTGCCGGCGGCGATGCCCGCGGTGAGGCCCAGCAGCACGGTCGTCGCGAAACCCTCGCGGACGGCGTCCAGCGCGGTCGCCCGCACGCAGTGGTCGGTGGCGATGCCCACCACGTGGACCTCGTCGACCCCGTTGCCCCGCAACCAGTCCGCGAGCCCCGTGACGAGCTCGCCGCCCTCGGCCGTGACGCTGGACGTGGTGCCCTCGAACCCGGAGTAGGCCGCGGCGTACTGCCCCTTGCGGAACACGGCCTCGATCCGCCGGGTGTCCAGCGCGTCGTGCAGCAGCGCCCCGTAGCTCCCGGCGCGGCAGTGCGGCGGCCAGGAGTCCACGAAGTCCGGCGCGTCGGAGAAGTGCGCCCCGGGGTCGACGTGGAAGTCCTGGGTCGCGACGACGTGGTCGTAGGCGATGCCGTCGCGGGCGAGCAGCGCCGACGTCGCGGCCGCGACCTCGGCCCCGCCCGCCACCGCGAGGGCGCCGCCGGGGCAGAAGTCGTTCTGGACGTCGACGACGACGAGGCAACGGGGCACGCGGGCTCCTCAGACGGGGCGGACGGCGGCACCCGCCGGAGCGGGCAGGACGGTGGTGGAGATCGCGGGCTCGCCGCGCGAGAGCGCCAGGGCGTCCCAGGGCAGGGTCACGAGGACCCGCCGGAGGTGCTCGCGCGCCCCGTGCAGGTCGGGCAGGCCCTCGACGACCTCGCCGTCGCGCACGAGCGGCACCTGCAGCGGCCGGTCGTGGGGTTCGGCGGGCGGGGCGACGCCCGTGCCGAGGACCTCCTCCGTGGCCGTGCCGGTGGGCCGGTGCCGGCGGACCGCGATCTTGCGCCCGCCCTGCGTGACCTTCGACGTCGAGCGCTTCGCGACGGGCCGGCCGTCGACCTCGACGAGCTTGTAGACCAGGCCCGCGGTCGGGGCGCCCGAGCCCGTCACGAGCGACGTGCCCACGCCGTAGCCGGCGACCGGTGCGGCCGCGAGGGCCGCGACCGCGAACTCGTCGAGGTCGCCCGAGACGACGATGCGCGTGGACGTCGCCCCCAGCGCGTCGAGCTGCTCGCGCGCCTGGACCGCGAGCACCGCGAGGTCGCCCGAGTCGATCCGCACGGCCCCGAGGCCGGGCCCGGCGACCTCCACGGCCGTAGCGATGCCGCGGGTGATGTCGTAGGTGTCGACCAGCAGCGTCGTCCCGACGCCGAGGGAGGCGACCTGGGCGCGGAACGCCTCCTCCTCGGTGTCGTGCAGGAGCGTGAAGGCGTGCGCGGACGTCCCCGACGTCGGGATGCCGTAGCGCCGCCCCGCCTCGAGGTTCGACGTCGAGGTGAACCCCGCGAGGTAGGCCGCGCGCGCCGACGCCACGGCCGACTCCTCGTGCGTGCGCCGCGAGCCCATCTCGATCAGCGGCCGGTCGCGGGCGGCGGTGACCATGCGGGCCGCGGCCGAGGCGATCGCGCAGTCGTGGTTGAGGATCGAGAGCACGAGCGTCTCCAGGACGACCGCCTCGGCGAAGGTGCCGCGCACGGTGAGCATCGGCGAGCCGGGGAAGTAGACCTCGCCCTCGGCGTAGCCGTCGACGCTGCCCGTGAACCGGTAGGAGGCCAGGTGGGCGAGCGTGGCCTCGTCGACGGTGCCGCGCGCGCGCAGGTGGTCGAGCACGTCCGCGTCGAAGCGGAAGTCCCGCAGCGCCTCCAGGACGCGCCCCGTCCCGGCCACCACGCCGAACCGGCGGCCCTCGGGCAGCCGTCGCCCGAACACCTCGAAGGTGCAGGAGCGCTCCGCCGCGCCGCTCGCCAGCGCGGCCTGCAGCATCGTGAGCTCGTACATGTCGGTCATCAGCGCCGTGCTGCTCGTCACCCGCGCCAGCCTAGGGCGCGGGCCGCGGGGCGCACGCGGCCCCCGGCGCGCGCGGCGGAGCACACCGTCCTGGGACGTCGCTGAGCGTCCCTACACTGGGCCCGTGCCGGCGATCCTCCTCACCGCTCCCGTGGAGCTGGAGCGTCCGGAGACCGACCTCGGGACGGACCTCTCGGCGCCCTGGGTCACGATCGTCTGGAACGACCCCGTCAACCTCATGTCCTACGTGACGTACGTCTTCCGCACCCACTTCGGCTACTCGGAGAGCAAGGCGGAGGCGCTGATGATGGACGTGCACTCCAAGGGCCGGGCCGCCGTGTCCACGGGCAGCCGCGAGCAGATGGAGCGCGACGTCGAGGCGATGCACGGCTACGGCCTCTGGGCGACCCTGCAGAAGGACGACTAGCCGACGATGGCCACGTTCCGCCGTTCCCGCGGGGGCGTCGTCTCCCTGGACCTCCAGCCCGTCGAGGCCGACGTCCTGGCGTCGCTGGCCCGCGAGGTCATCGAGCTGCTCGACGTGCCCGTGCGCACCCTGGACCCCCTCGCCGTCCAGCTCGGGCTCACCGACCTCGGCGACGCCGACGGCACGGTCGGCCCGACCGCGCCGCCGGACGACGACGTCCTGCGGCGGTTGCTGCCGGACGCCTACGCGGCCGCCGACGCCGACGCCTCATCGGAGTTCCGCCGGCTGACCGAGCGCAGCCTGCGCGAGCGCAAGGCCGCGGCGGCGCGGACGCTGCTGGAGTCCCTCGAGCCCGTGGCCGGGCAGGGCGGGCGCGTCCAGCTCGACGCCGAGGGCGCCCGCACCTGGCTGACGGCGCTGAACGACATCCGCCTGGCGCTGGGGACCCGGCTGGGCGTCAGCGACGACCGCGACGCCGACGACCTGGCCGAGGACGACCCCGACCGCTACGCCTGGGCGGTCTACGACTTCACGACCCACCTGCAGGAGACGCTGGTCCGCTCCCTCGGCTGAGGGCCGCCACGGCGGACGGGCCGTTGGCGCCGCCTAGGATCGCCTCCCGTGGACGCACCCATCGGCATCTTCGACTCCGGCGTGGGCGGGCTCACGGTGGCCCGCGCCGTGCTCGACCAGCTGCCCCACGAGGCGGTCCACTACATCGGCGACACCGCGCACAGCCCGTACGGCCCCAAGCCGATCGCCGAGGTGCGCCGCCACAGCCTCGACGTGCTGGACCGGCTCGTCGACTCCGGCGTGAAGATGCTCGTCATCGCGTGCAACTCCGCCTCCGCCGCGATGCTGCGCGACGCGCGCGAGCGCTACGACGTGCCCGTCGTGGAGGTGATCCAGCCCGCGGTGCGCCGCGCCGTGCGCGCCACCCGCAACGGCCGCGTGGGCGTCATCGGCACCCGCGCGACGATCAGCTCGCGCGCCTACGAGGACGCGTTCGCCGCGGCCCCGCACCTCGCCCTGACGACGGCCGCGTGCCCGCGCTTCGTCGAGTTCGTCGAGCGCGGCACCACGAGCGGCCCGGACCTGCTGACGGCCGCGCGCGAGTACCTGGCCCCGATCGTGGCCGCGGACGTCGACACGCTCGTGCTGGGCTGCACGCACTACCCGCTGCTCATGGCCGTGCTGCGCAGCGTCGTGGGCGACGACGTCACCCTCGTGTCGAGCGCCGAGGAGACGGCCTTCGACGTCTACCGCGGGCTCTCCGACCGCGGGCTGCTGCGCCCCGACGACCGGCCCGCACCCCGGCACCGCTTCACGTCGACGGGAGACCCGACACCCTTCCGGCTGCTCGCGCAGCGGTTCCTCGGGCCGCAGGTCGTCTCCGTCGAGGAGACCGGCCCCCTGCACCTCGGCGCGGTCGCAGGCCGGTGAGGTCCGGCACGACGCGCCGGGAGCTGCTGTGCCGCGCCGCGCTGCCCGTGCCCGCGTGCGCGTCGCCCGCGGCGACGAGCGACCAGGCGCTCGACGCGGCGACGGGCTGACTGCGCGTCCCGTCGCTGAACGTGACGACGAGCCGGGTGAGCCCCGGCAGCGGGCGCCCGCGCAAGGACGGCCCGACGAGCACGGTGCGCGCGACCTCGCGCACGGCCAGGCGGCGCAGCGGGGCGAGCGTGACGCGCAGGGGACGGAGGACCACGCCCTCGTGGTCGGCGGGACCGGTCGTCACCCGGTCACCGGGGCGCAGGGCCCGCGTGGAGCGCTTCACCATGCCCACATCGTGCCGCACCGACCGCGCGGTCGGGCGCTCCCGCGGAGATTGCGCCGTGTCGCCGTGCCCGGTGCGCGTCCCACCAGCCCCACCCGTTCCCCGTTGCGACACATCGTCATCAGTGTGAGTCCGAGAGTGAGCGAGGGCGGGCCCGGGGCGGCTCCCAGGCCCGGGTGAGACCCTGGTCCGGTGACCACGACGACCCCCGCTCCCGCCCGCGCCGACGGCCGCGCCGCCGACGAACTGCGTCCCGTCAGGATCACCCGCGGCTGGCTGGACCACGCCGAGGGCAGCGTGCTCGTCGAGTTCGGCCGCACGCGCGTCCTGTGCGCGGCGTCCTTCACCGAGGGCGTGCCCCGGTGGCGCAAGGGCTCCGGCCAGGGCTGGGTGACCGCGGAGTACGCCATGCTGCCCCGCGCGACGAACACCCGCAGTGACCGCGAGTCGGTCAAGGGCCGCGTCGGCGGGCGCACGCACGAGATCTCGAGGCTCGTCGGGCGCAGCCTGCGCGCCGTGATCGACACCGCGGCGCTCGGCGAGAACACGGTCGTCCTGGACTGCGACGTCCTGCAGGCCGACGGGGGCACCCGCACGGCCGCGATCACGGGGGCCTACGTGGCCCTCGCCGACGCCGTGTCCTGGGCGAAGGGGAAGGGACTCGTCAAGCCCTCCCGGCAGCCGCTCACCGGCACGGTCAGCGCCGTCAGCGTCGGCGTCGTCGGCGGCCGCCCCGTGCTGGACCTGCCCTACGAGGAGGACGTCCGCGCCGAGACCGACATGAACGTCGTCGTCACGGGCGACGGCCGGTTCGTCGAGGTGCAGGGCACGGCCGAGGGCGCGCCCTTCGACCGGGCCGAGCTCGACGCGCTGCTGGACCTCGCGCTGGCGGGCTGCTCGAGCCTCGCCCGCGTGCAGGCCGAGGCCCTCGCGGCGGGGCCGGCGCGGTGAGCACCCCGCGCCTGGTGCTCGCCACCCGCAACGCGCACAAGGTGGGGGAGCTGCGCGCCGTGCTGGCCGGCGAGGTCGAGGCCGGGCGCCTGGCCGCGGTCGAGGTCCTCGGCGTCGACGCCTTCCCCGACGTCCCCGAGGTCGCCGAGACCGGCACCACGTTCGCGGACAACGCGCTGCTGAAGGCCCGCGCCGTCGCGGCCGCCACGGGGGTGCTCGCCGTGGCCGACGACTCCGGCATCGCCGTCGACGTGCTCGGGGGCGCCCCCGGCATCTTCTCGGCGCGCTGGGCCGGCCGGCACGGCGACGACGCCGCCAACCTCGACCTCCTCCTCGCCCAGCTGGCCGACGTCCCGGCGGAGCACCGCGGGGGCGCCTTCGTCTGCGCCGCGGCGCTCGCGAGCCCGGACGGCGGCAGCCACGTCGAGGTCGCCGAGCTGCGGGGCACCCTGCGCGCGGCCCGCAGCGGGGCGGGCGGCTTCGGCTACGACCCGGTCTTCGTGCCCGCGGGCAGCGACCGCACGCTGGCCGAGCACACCGCCGAGGAGAAGAACGCCGTGAGCCACCGGGGCCGGGCGTTCCGGGCCCTCGTGCCGGCGCTGGTGACCGCGCTCACCCGCCCCGCGGCCCCCCCGGCACCCATCCGCGGCACCACCGGCTCCGAAGCCTCCGCGTGAGCACCCAGGAGGACGTCACCGCCGCCGGCGGCCAGGAGGGGAGTGCGGGGCAGCCGATCGCGCCCCGCGCAGGTCGTGGGTGGTTCGCAGGGGCCGGTGTCCTCTCGGCCGCGCTCACGCTCGGGGTGGGGCAGCTGACGGCCGGCGTCGTGTCGCCGTCGGCGGCCCCCCTCGTCGTCGTCGGGGGAGCGGTCATCGACCGGGTCCCGCCGTGGCTGAAGGACTTCGCCATCCGGACGTTCGGGACGAACGACAAGCTCGTCCTGCTGCTGACGATGGGCGCGGTCATCGCCGTCCTCGCGGCCGTCGCGGGCGTCATCGCCCGCCGCCGCCTGGGCGCCGGGCTCGTGGTCGTCGGCCTGCTCGGGCTCGTGGGCGTCGCGGCCGCCGTGACCCGGCCGGACTCCTCGCCGCTGTCGCCCCTGCCGTCCGTGCTCGGCGCGGGCGCCGGCGCCTACGCGCTCACGGTGCTCACCCGGCGCCTGCTCCGCACGGGCCCCGGCGAGGGCCCGCAGCGGCGCACCGTCATCCTCGGTGTGGCCGCCGCCGCCGCGGCCGCGACCGCCGGGGGTGGGCAGCTCCTCGTCCGTTCCCGCAGCGCCGAGGCCTCGCGGGACGCCATCCGCCTGCCCGCGCCGGCCGACCCGGCGCCGCCGCTGCCCCCGGGCGTCGACCCCGGCCCCTCCGGCCTCACGCCGTACGTCACGCGCAACGCGGACTTCTACCGCATCGACACCGCGCTGAGCGTCCCGGACGTCAAGGCCGAGGACTGGTCGCTGCGCATCCACGGCATGGTGGGCGAGGAGCTGACCCTCACCTACGACGACCTGCTGGCGCTGCCCCTGCGCGAGCGGTGGATCACCCTGACCTGCGTGAGCAACGAGGTCGGCGGCAGCTACGTCGGCAACGCGCGCTGGCTGGGGTACCCGCTGCAGGAGCTGCTCGCCCGGGTCGCCCCGAGCGCGGGGGCCGACATGGTCTACGCCACCAGCACCGACGGCTTCACCCTCTCCGCGCCCCTGGCCGACCTGACCGACGGCCGGGACGCCATGCTCGCGGTCGGCATGAACGGTGAGCCGCTGCCCCGCGAGCACGGGTTCCCCGTCCGCATGGTCGTGCCGGGCCTGTACGGCTACGTCTCGGCCTGCAAGTGGGTCACCGACCTCGAGATCACCACGTTCGCCGAGAAGACGGCGTACTGGACCGATCGCGGGTGGTCCGCCCGCGGTCCCATCAAGACCGCGTCGCGCATCGACGTCCCGCAGTCCTTCGCCACCGTCCGCGCGGGGCGGGTGCCGATCGCCGGCGTCGCGTGGGCGCAGCACCGCGGGGTCGACAAGGTCGAGGTCAGCATCGACCGCGGCGAGTGGGCGCCGGCCCGGATCGTGCCCTCGGTCTCGGACGACACGTGGTGCCAGTGGGTCTACGACTGGGACGCCTCCGGCGCGGGTGCCGGCAGCCACACGCTCCAGGTGCGGGCGACCGACGGCACGGGGCAGACGCAGACGCAGGACGTCGCCGCGCCCGTCCCCGACGGAGCCAGCGGCTGGGACTCCGTCACCGTCACCGTCGAGTAGGACCGCCGCGCCGCACCGTTCAGCACCGCACCGCTCAGCACCGCCCCGCACCGTTCAGCACCGCCCCGCGCAGGCCCGTCACCGGAACCCGGTGGCGGGCCTCTCGGCGTTCCGGGGGCGGCCGGCCGGGGACGTGCCGCGCCGCGGGGGAGTTCCTCCCGCACCCCGCCCGACGGCGTGCGGCCCGACCCGGGGAACGGCCGCGGGAACCGCGCACCGGTCGTCGGGGAACTCGGCGAAACCCTCGCACGGGCCGGTGTGAAACAGCTCACGGGATTCCCGGGAAAGAACTCCGGGCCGGTCCCATCCGCGGCGGGGGCAGTTCCGAACTACTCCTGCAACGACGATCCGGTCCTTCCGGCCGGATCTCACCACACGCAGCAGGAGAAACTCACCATGAAGCGCATCGGCACCCTCTTCGCCCTCACCGCCACGGTGACGCTCGGCCTCGCCGCCTGCGGCAGCAGCGACACCGGGTCGACGACGACCGACACGTCCAGCTCCTCCTCGAGCAGCAGTGCGATGCCGTCGACGTCGTCGAGCTCGAGCTCCACCAGCGCGGCCATGATGTCCATGCCGGTCGGCCCCGGCTGCGCCGACTACGCCGCCGCCAACGCCGACGGCCCCGCGTCCGTCGGGGGCATGGCCACCGCGCCGCTGGCCACCGCGGCCGGTGCCAACCCGCTGCTGAAGACCCTCACCGCCGCGGTCTCCGGCCAGCTGAACCCGAACGTGAACCTGGTCAACGACCTCAACGGCGGCCAGCTCACCGTGTTCGCGCCCGTCGACGACGCCTTCGGGAAGATCGACCCGGCCACCATCGAGTCCCTCAAGACCGACACGGCCACCCTGACGAAGATCCTCACGTACCACGTCGTCTCGGGTCAGCTGTCCCCCGACCAGATCGTCGGCACCCACAAGACCCTCGAGGGTGGCGACGTCACCGTGGCCGGCACCCCCGAGATGCTGACGGTCAACGGCACCACGAACGTCATCTGCGGTGGCGTCAAGACCGCCAACGCGACCGTGTACCTCATCGACTCGGTCCTGATGCCCCCGGCCTGACCATCGGCCTGAGCACCGTCCGCTCCCGGTGGCCGGCTCCCCGCGAGCCGGCGCCGGGGCCGGACCCCGGGACACGGCGCACGGCCTGCGGGCCGTGAGCCGGGCGCGTCCGCGGGGGTTCACCGGGCCCGGCGTTGCGCCGTTCGGGTGGTCGCCGGGGTCGGACCCATCCGGGACCGACACGGGGACGAAACCCGACCATGACCCGTGCGCTGTGGTGGGAGGTGCCAGAGTGTCCACGATGACCACGTCAGGACCGCGCGCCACCGGAGCCGCAGAGCGGGGCAGTGCCGACGACGCGCTGCTCGCCGCGGCGACCGGTGACCAGCACGCCTTCGCGCAGTTCTACGACGCGACGGTCCCCGTCGTCTTCGGGACCGTCCTGCGCGTCCTGCGCGACCACGCCCAGAGCGAGGAGGTCGTCCAGGAGGTCTTCCTGGAGGCCTGGCGCACCGCCGTCCGCTTCGACCCCGCGCGCGGGACCGCCCGCGGGTGGATCGTGACGATGGCCCACCGCCGCGCGGTCGACCGCGTCCGTTCCAGCCAGGCCAGCTCCGACCGCGACGAACGCGCGGGCATCCGGGAGCCGGCTCCCTACGACAGCGTCAGCGAGGAGGTCGAGGTGCTCCTGGAGCGGGAGGAGGTGCAGCGCGCCCTGAGCGCCCTGACCCCCGTGCAGCGCGAAGCGGTGGACCTCGCCTACTACGGCGGACGCACGCACCGCGAGATCGCCGAAGACCTGCGGCTGCCGCTCGGCACCGTGAAGACCCGCTTGCGCGACGCCCTGATCCGCCTGCGCGACGTGATGGGGGTGACGGTGGCATGAGCGGCACGGACGACGCCACGACGCGCGGGGGGACCCGCGAGGACGTCGACTCCCTCGCGGGGGCGTGGGCCCTGGACGCCCTCGACGACGACGAGCGCGCCCTCTACGAACGGCACCTGCAGTCCTCGCCGGCCGCCCGCGACGGGGCCGAGCAGCTGCGGGAGACGGCGTCCCGGCTGGGCGTCACCACTCCGGCGCAGCCCCCGCCGCACCTGCGCGCCAGCATCCTCGCGGCGATCGCCGACACCCCCCAGGAGCGGTCGGCGCCTGCGGCGTCGGTCGTCGCCGGCGCCCGGCCCGCGAGCTCCGGCCGCTCCGTCGACGCCCCCGCTGCGCCCGGTGCTCCCGTCGACCTGGCGGAGCAGCGCCGGCGCCGGCGGGGCCGGCCGGGCTACGCCCTGCTCGCCGCCGCGGCCTGCGCGGTCGTCGCGGTGGGTGGCGTCACCTACGCCGTGGACGCCCGCCGCGACGCGGACCGGCTGTCGGCCACGGTGGCGGCGCAGGAGCGCTACCAGGAGCAGGTGGAGTCCGTCCTGACCAGCGCCGGTGCGCAGGTCGTGCGGGTCGACGCCACGGGCGGCGGCGCGGCCACCGTCGTGCACGCCGGCACCCGCGCCGTGGTGCTGGCGGACCTGCCCCCGGTGCCCGACCGGCAGTACCAGCTCTGGTTCGTCGAGGGCCAGACCGTGCGCTCGGCGGGCCTGCTGCCCGCCCCGGCCGACGGACGCTCCACGTTCTTCGTGCCCGACACGGGTGGCGCCAGCGGTCTCGGGATCTCGGTCGAACCCGTCGGCGGCTCGCAGCAGCCGACGACGCAGCCCATCGTCCTGGCGCCGATCCCGGCCTGAGCGCCGGGCGGTCCGCTCCCGCGGGCCGGCTCGGCCGCCTTGCCCGGGCCGCGGGTGCGGGGAGAGGGTCTCGGGGTGAGCCCCGCACCCGGCGAGTCCGCCGTCCACGTCCTGCACGAGAACCCCGACTGGTTCCCGCCCTTCGCCGACGCCTTCGCGGCCGAGGGCGTCGAGCTGCGCGAGCACCTGCTCACGGGCGGCGTCCTCGACCTCGCCGACCCGCCGGCGCCCGGCGTCTGGTGGTCGCGGATGTCCGCGTCCTCCCACACCCGGGGCCACGCGCTGTCCTCCGCGCACACCCGCGCGGTGCTGTCCTGGGTCGAGGCCGCCGGGCGGCGGACCGTCAACGGCCGGCGGGTCCTGGAGCTCGAGCTCAGCAAGGTCGACCAGCTGACGGCGCTCGCGGCCGCGGGGATCGACGTGCCCCGCACGGTCGTCGTCGTCGGCACCGACCGGCTGCTGGCCGCGGCGAAGGGCGTGTCCGTCCCCTTCGTCACCAAGCACGCGCAGGGCGGCAAGGGCCTGGGCGTCGCGCGCTTCGACAGCCACGAGGAGCTCGCCGACGCCGCGGCGTCGGGGGAGCTGGAGGAACCCGTCGACGGGGTGTGGCTGCTGCAGGAGTACGTGCGTCCCGCCGACGACTCGATCACCCGGTGCGAGTTCGTGGGCGGGGAGTTCCTGTACGCCGTCCGGGCCGACACCGCCAAGGGCGGGTTCCAGCTGTGCCCGGCCGACGCGTGCGCGCTCGACCCCGTCACCGGACGCCCCGTCATGCCCCCGGGCGCGACCGTCCCGCAGGAACCCGGCGAGCAGATCTTCAGCCTGCGCGAGGGTTTCGCGCACCCGGTGCTCGGCGCGTACGCGGAGTTCCTGCGTCGCTGGGGGATCGAGATCGCGGGCATCGAGTTCATCCAGACGGCCGAGGGGCGTCTCGTCACCTACGACGTCAACACGAACACCAACTACAACGCGGCCGTGGACGCGGCCGCACCCCGCTCCGGCCCCCGCGAGATCGCCCGCCACCTCGGCCGGCTGCTCGCCGAGCACGGCTGACCGGGGTCCTCCGCCGGCCCGCGGGGGCGGTTCCCGGCGGCGGGGGAGCCGCCGCCGGGAGGAGTGCGCGCGGCTCGGTTAGGCTCCCGCGCAGCGAGCGGGAGTGGTGTAACTGGCAGCCACGCAGGACTTAGGATCCTGTGCCTCCGGGCGTGCGGGTTCGAGTCCCGTCTCCCGCACTCGTCGGCGGCTCAGGCCGCGTCGACGCCCAGGTCCTTGCGCAGCCGGGCCACGTGGCCCTTCGCGCGGACGTTGTGCTGCGCGAGCACCACCGTGCCGTCCGGGCCCACGACGACGGTCGAGCGGACGACGCCGACGGACGTCCTGCCGTACATCGTCTTCTCGCCCCACGCCCCGTAGGCCTCGAGGACGGCGTGGTCGGGGTCGGACAGCAGGGGGAACGTCAGGCCGTCCCGCTCGACGAAGCGCGCGAGCTTCGCGACCGGGTCCGGCGAGACGCCGAGGACGCGGTAGCCGGCGGCGTTCAGCGCGTCGAGGGAGTCGCGGAAGTCGCAGGCCTGCGTCGTGCAGCCCGGCGTCATGGCCGCCGGGTAGAAGTAGAGGACGACGTGCTCGCCGCGCAGCCCGGACAGCGTGACGCTGCTGCCGTCGGAGGCGGTCAGGGTGAAGTCCGGGGCGGTGTCCCCCGGAGCGAGTCGCTCGGGCATGCCCGGCACGCTAGCCGCCCCGCACCCCCGCCCGGCAGGGGACCGCGGGCGTCGCGCCCGGGGTCGCGCGGGTGCGGCGGCCTCCTGCTCCGGTACGGTCGGGGCTCCGCGACGGCCCCCGGTCACCAGGGGGCGTGCGGATCCGCACGTCAGCGCGGCACCCGGAGCACGCCACGGGGCCGCATGGAACAGGAGCAGGAGGGCCGTGATGGTCAACGACGGCGGCAAGGCCGAGATCACCACGACCGACCCCCGCGCGCTCGAGCGCGAGGTCGAGCTGCGCCGGGCGCAGCTGGCGGGCACCATCGACGAGCTCACCGCGCGGATCGCCCCCTCGGCGATCAAGGAGCGCGGCATCGCCACCGTGAAGCAGAAGGTCACGGCCTTCACGACGGCCCCGGACGGCTCGCTGCGCGTCGAGCGGGTCGGCGCGGTCGCCGCGGCCGTCGTCGGGATCACCTTGCTGCTCGTCGTGCGGGCGGTCCGCAAGCGCCGCTGAGAGACCCCGGCGCGGCCCCCGCGGTCCCCGCCCTCCGTCGGCGGGCGGCGTGGCCGCGCGCTACGGTCGGCCCCGTGAGCGCCACCCCCGACGATCCCCGTCTGCCCGTGCGGATGCTGCACGACCGGGTCCTCGTCAGCGCCGAGAACGCGGGCGAGCGCACGTCGTCCAAGGGCATCCTCATCCCCGCCACGGCCGCGGTCGGCCGCCGGCTGGCCTGGGCGCGCGTCGTCGCCCTCGGGCAGCACGTCCGGCAGGTGGAGGTCGGCGACCGCGTCCTGTACGACCCCGAGGACAGGGCCGAGGTCGAGCTGCACGGCGAGGGCTACGTCCTGCTGCGCGAGCGCGACCTGCACGCCGTGGCGGCTCCGCGCGTCGACGACGGCCAGACCGGGCTGTACCTCTGAACCCCGACGCGCCCGCCCGGTCCGGCGCGCCCGTCCGGCGCAACGCGCGCTACACCAGGCTGGCCGCCGACGGCCCGCTGCCATGGGACATGGTGCGCGCGGTCCCGGGCATCCGCCGCAGCCCCGTGGACTTCCTCACCGCCACCACGCGCCGCTACGGCGACGTCGTCGCGTTCCCGCTGCCCCGCACGCCGGTGCTGCTGCTCAACGACCCCGAGGGCGTGCGGCACGTGCTCGTCGAGGCGCACCGGTCCTACGGGCGCGCGACGCTGCAGTACTCGGCGCTGGCCACGGTCACGGGCGCGGGGCTGCTGACGAGCGACGGGGAGGCGTGGCGACGGCACCGGCGCACCGTGCAGCCCGCGTTCCACCACTCCTCGCTCGGCGGGGTCGCCGAGCAGTCCGTCGCGGCGGCGGAGCGGTTGCGGGACAGGGCGTCGCGGCTCGCGCCGGGAGAACCGCTGGAGGTCCTCGACGCCACGTCGCGCGCGAGCCTGGAGGTCGTCGGGCACACCCTGGCCGACGCCGACCTGTCCGGCGTCGCGCAGGACCTCGTGGACGCCGTCGGACGCGCGCTCGAGCTCGTCGTGGCCCGGGCGCAGAACCCCGTCCCGAACTCCTGGCCGACGCGCTCGCGGCGGCGGCTGGCGCACGAGGTGGCCGCGATCGACCGGGTGTGCGCTCAGGTCGTCGGGGCCCGCCGGGCGCGGGGCGTCGCCGAGGACGCCGACGACGTCGTCGGGCTCATGCTGCGCGCCGGGCTCTCCGACGCGGAGGTGCGCGACGAGCTCGTCACCTTCGTCGTGGCGGGCCACGAGACGGTCGCGTCGTCGCTGACCTGGACGCTGGACCTGCTGGCCCGGCACCCGCGGGTCCAGGAGCGGCTGCACGCCGAGCTCGCGGCCGTGCTCGGCGCCCCGGGCGGCGCGCGGGCCCCCGGCTGGGACGACCTCGCGGCGCTGCCGTACACCCGGGCCGTGCTCGAGGAGTCCCTGCGGCTGTACCCGCCCGCGTGGGTCATCACGCGCACGGCCCTCGTCGACGACACCGTGGCCGGCGTGCCCGTGCCCGCGGGGACGCTCGTCATCGTCTGCACGTGGGCGCTGCACCGCCACCCCGACCTCTGGGAGGCGCCGGAGGAGTTCCGCCCGGAGCGGTTCCTCGACGCCCCCCGGCGGGACCTGGGCTACGTGCCGTTCGGGGCCGGCGCCCGGCTCTGCATCGGCCGCGACCTGGCCGTCGTGGAGTCGGCGCTCGTCCTCGCGACGCTGCTGCGCGACCGCCGGGTGCGCCCGGCCCCCGGCCCCCGGCCCGCCGTGGAGTCGCTGGTCACGCTGCGCCCCCGGGGCGGGCTGCGCCTGCTCGTGGAGCCGCTCCCCGCGTGAGCGGGGTGGGTGCGGCAGCATGGGCACCGATGAGCACCCCGCGCGAGCGTCCCCCGGCCGGCGGGGCCGGGCCGGCCCTCGACCCCCGGCTGCGGTCCGCCGTGGACGCCAGCGTCGGCTGGTACGAGGACCTGTGCGCCCTGCACGGCGTGGGTTCCGTGCTGGCGCAGGGGTTGTGGAGCACCACGAGGCCTCCGCCGCCCCTGCACTCCGACGCCGTCGTGGTGGAACCGGGGGTGAGCGCCGAGCTCGTCGCGCAGCGCCTCGACGGCCGTGCGCACGCCGGGGTGAAGGACAGCTTCGCCACCCTGGACCTGTCCGGGTCGGGCCTGCGGGTCCTGTTCGCCGCGACCTGGGTCCACCGCCGGGCGGCGGTGCCGGTCGGCGCCGACCGCAGCCCCTGGTCGCTCGTGCGGACCGGGGAGCAGCTGGCGGGGTGGACGGCGCGGCACGACACCACCGGCGTCCTGCTGCCGGGGCTGCTGCAGCGCGCGCACGTCGCGGTCCTGGCCCGGCGGGTCGAGGGCCGCCCCGTCGCCGGGGCGGTCGCGCGCCTGGGCAGCGGCACCGTCGACGTCTCCAACACCTGGGCCGTCGAGGGCCACCGGCTGGACTGGGCGGAGCTCGCCGGCGCCGTCGCGGGGCTGTTCCCGGCCCGCCCCCTCGTCGGCTACCAGCGGGGCGCGGACCTCACCGACGCCCTCGCCGGCGGCTTCGAGGCGGTGGGAGACCTGCGCGTCTGGGTCCGGTGACGCCGGCGCGCCGCACCGCCGGGCCGCGGGGCCGGCCTGGCAGGGTCCTGGCGTGAGCACACCCGAGCCGCCGCCCCCGTCGACCCCCCGCACCAAGGAGACGTTCGTCTTCTCCCCGGCCGACGGCGTCCCGCCCCAGGTCGGGCCCTTCGCGCACGCGACCCGCTGGGGCGAGCTCGTGTTCGTGACGGGCCAGATGCCCACCGATCCCGCGACCGGCCGGCTCGTGGCCGGCGGCCTGCTGGAGCAGGCGGAGCAGGTGCGCCGCAACCTGTCCGCGGTCCTCGCGCAGTTCGCCATGACGCTCGACGACGCCCTGCAGGTCCGCGTCTACCTCACGGACTTCACCGGCTTCGACGCCTTCAACGACGCCTACCGCGGCTGGTTCGCCGGGCCGCTGCCCGCCCGCACCACGGTCGGGGTGACGGGCCTCGCGGTGGGGGCCGTGGTCGAGGTGGACCTCGTGGCGGCCGGTCCGGTGACCTGAGCGCCTCAGGGCATCTCCACCGTCTCGGCGCGGCGCACCTCGGCCAGGGCGGCGTCCAGGTGCGCCGCGCCGAGACGGTGGAGATGCCCTGAG
>NZ_JAAALN010000091.1 GCF_009906795.1 Kineococcus siccus | reverse complement strand
TCGCGAGACCGCCCGCCGCGCACCGCGTTGCCGCTCGCCGCACCCTGTGGTGGCATGGATCCGGCAGGACAGGACGCAGCCCACCACGGTCCGCGTCCTCCCGAGTTCGAGGACGAGTTCGAGGTCGCCGTGAACAGCATCCGCAACGCCCAGCCCGGCCAGCGCGTGATCGACCTGCGCGCGGCCCCCACCGGTGCACCGCTCCTGGCGGAGCTGCGCGCCGCCTACGACGAACGGCTCGACCTGCTCGAGGTCGCCGCCGACGACGAGGCCCTGGCCGAGAACGCCGCGCGCGTCGACTCCCTCGAGGCGCGCTGCCGCGCGCCGCGCCCGGTGCTGCGCCGCCGGCGCTCGGGGCCGGACCCCGCCACGTTCCTGGGCTGAACCCCCGGGCTGACCCCGGCGAGGTGAGGGCCCGCCGCGCGCACCGGCACGCCCGCTGGCAGGGTGGAGGACCCACCCGGCTGCGGACGCCGGTCGCCGACCGCCCGCCGCGCACCGGGGGTGGCCGCTGGAGGGGGACGCGTGCAGGAACCAGGCGTCGACGGGCTCGTGGCGGCCGAGGTGGCCGCCGCCATGGACGACGTGGCGCAGGTGCTGGCCGCGCACGGGGAGCCGCTCGACCTCGCCGACCGCCTCGTGCGGCACTGCCGGCAGCTCCTGGGCGCCGACGCCGTCGGTCTCGTCGTGGACGACGGGACGGGCTCGCTGGGCCTCCTCGCGTGCACCTCGGACGAGGCGCGCAGCGTCGAGCTCGTCCAGCTCACCACCCAGCAGGGTCCCTGCGTGGAGTGCTTCCGCACCGCCTCCCCCGGCGCCTCGCCCGACCCGGAGGACATGCGGCGACGCTGGCCGGACTTCGCCCGCACCGCCGTCGCCCAGGGCATCAGCGCCGTCCACACGGTCCCGCTGACGACGCCCGAGCGCACCATCGGGGCGCTGAACCTGTTCCTGCACCGCCCGGGCCTCCTCTCGACCGCGCAGGCCGACGTCGTGCGCGCCCTGGCGTCGTTCGGGGCCGTCGGGCTCAGCCAGCTCGAGCACGTGGCGCAGGGTCGCCGCGTGCAGGCCCAGCTGCAGGAGGCGCTGGCGAGCCGCGTGGTCCTGGAGCAGGCCAAGGGGGTGCTGGCCGAACGCCACCGCGTCCACCCCGACCACGCCTTCGACCAGCTCCGCAAGCGGGCGCGCAGCAGCCGGCGCCCGCTGCGCGAGGTGGCCCAGGAGGTCCTGGACGGGCTTGCGGGGGTTGCCCCGCCGCAGGTGGGGTAGGCATGGACCCATGCGCATCGCCATCACCGGAGCCTCCGGCAACGTCGGGACCGCCCTGCTGCGCCGGCTGGCCGGCACGGACCACGACGTGGTCGGTCTCTGCCGCCGCCCCCCCGCCGACGCGGGCGCGCCCTACGACGGCGTCGAGTGGGTCGCGTGCGACGTGGCCGCAGACGCGGGGGCCCTGCGGACGGCCTTCGAGGGCTGCGACGTCGTCGTCCACCTCGCCTGGCTGATCCAGCCGGGGCGCCGCCCCGCGGAGCTGACGCGCGTCAACGTCGGCGGGTCGAAGGCGGTCGTGGCGGCGGCCCTCGCCGCGGGCGTCGGCCACCTCGTGCACGTCTCGTCGGTCGGCACCTACGCCCAGCACCCGCACGACGACTCGCGCGTCGACGAGTCGTGGTCGGCGGCCGGCATCGCCGGGTCGCAGTACTCCCGCGAGAAGGCCGCGGTCGAGGCCCACCTCGACGAGGTGGAGCGCGCCCACCCCGAGCTGACCGTCGCCCGGGTCCGGCCGGCCCTGGTGTTCCAGCGCGACGCCGGCAGCGAGATCGCCCGCTACTTCGTCGGCGCGCTGGCGCCGACCCGCCTGCTGCGCCGGATCCCGCTGCCCGTCCTGCCCCTGCCCCGCCGGCTGCGGGTGCAGCTGGTGCACGCCGACGACCTGGCCGACGCGCTCGTCCGCGTCGTCGAGGCCCGCGCGGGCGGTCCCTTCAACGTGGCCGACGAGCCCGTGCTCGGCGGCCGCGACCTCGCGCTGGCGATGCGGGCCGGCCGGATCGTGCCGGTCGACCGCCGGGTGGCCCGGGCCGCGGTGAAGGCGACCTACCTCGCCCACGTCCACCCGGTGCAGGAGGGCTGGCTGGACCTCGCCCTGGGGGTGCCGCTGCTGAACACCGACCGCATCCGCAGCGAGCTGGGCTGGGCACCGCGGCACTCCTCGGGCGAGGCCCTGCGCGAGCTCCTGGAGGGGATGTCCGAGCACACCGGCACCGGGTCGGCCCCGCTGCGCGCCCGGCGCGCCACGAGCTCCCGCACCGGCGTGTGAGGCCGGCGGGGGTCCAGGCGGAGGCCCAGGCGGGGGCCCCGGCGGGACGCTCAGGCGGCGAGCTGGTTGCGCAGCCGGCCGAGGCAGGAGGTCAGCAGCCGCGAGACCTGCATCTGGGTCACGCCCAGCTCGTCGGCGATCTGCTGCTGGGTCGCGTCGCCGTAGAAGCGCAGCGCCAGCAGGCGCTGGTCGCGCGGGGCCAGGGCCGCCAGCAGGGGGCGCACGGCCGCGCCGTCGATGACGCCGCCGATGGCGTCGCCCTCGTCGGCGAGCGAGTCGGCCACGGTCGCCTCGCCGTCGCCACCGACCGGGGTGTCGATCGACATGGCGGAGTAGGCGGCGGACGCGCGGCGGACCTCGCGCAGCTCCGCGACCGACGTGCCGAGGCGCTCCGCGAGAGCCTCGTCGGTGGGCGCGGAGTCCAGCTCCTGCTGCAGCTCCTGCTCCGCCACGACGAGCAGCGCGCGCAGCTCCTGCAGGCGCCGCGGCGGGCGGATGTCCCAGCCGTGGTCGCGGAAGTGCCGGCGGATCTCCCCGGTGATGGTGGGGACCGCGTACGCGGTGAAGGAGTTGCCCTCCTCCGGCCGGAACCCGTGCGCCGCCTTGACCAGGCCCAGGCACGCGACCTGGACCAGGTCGTCGAGCGACTCCCCGCGGTCGCGGTAGCGCAGGGCGAGCGACCGGGCGAGGGAGAGGTGCGCGAGGACCAGCTCGTCGGGGTCCGTCGGGCCGGTGACCCCCGGCGTCGCGCCGGGCGACGACGGGGAGCTGGACGGCGCCAGACGCCGGGTGGGGTGCATGGGTCCTCCGGGAGTGGTCACGGAGTGGCTCGCTTCTCGACCACCGCGGCCTAGCAGAGCACCGAGTCAGGCGGTGCGCGAGTCGGGCGTCCCCGCGAGGGCGGCCGAGCACTCCTGCACCGCACGCAGGACGCGGTCGGCCGCGAACCGCGAGCGCAGGCGGTCCGCGCCGGCCACTCCGTAGGCGCTGCAGCGGAAACCGTCGTGCAGCGTCGCGAGCGTGGTCCGCGCGACGGAGCGCTCGTCGCCCGTGCCGAAGAGCGCTCCCGTGACGCCCGGGACCACGACGTCGGCCGCGGCCTGACGGGCGGGGGCGAGGACGGCCCGCCCGCGCGCCATCGCCGCGAGCGGCACGCGCGTGGCGTCGGTGGAGTTGCCCGGGTCGAGGACGGCGGTGGCGGCGTCGAGCTGCTCGCGCAGGGCGCTGCCCTCGACCTCTCCCGCCCACTCGACGCGGTCGGCCACGCCGAGGCGGTCCGCGCCCGCCCGCAGGGCCCGGGCGGGGGCGTCGTCGGGCGAGCCCGTGACGCTGACCCGCAGGTCCCGGTCCTCCACGACGCTGCGCAGCAGCCCGCCGAGCACCGTCCGGCTCCACGGGGCGCCGCCGAGGACGAGCAGGCGCGGGGCGCCGGAGGGGTCGACCGGGTGCGCGCCGCCGTCCTGCGCGGCGAGCTCGTGGGCGCTCAGGGCCTCGAGCAGCGCCTCGACGGCCGGGACCCCGGTGAGCGGGCGGAGCAGGTCGGCGTGCGCGGCGGACGGCGCGAGCACCGCGTCGGCTCCCCGGGCCAGCGCGGCCACGGAGCGGTGCGTGCTCCCGTCCAGGGGCAGACCGGCGAGCGCGACGCGGGCCAGCACGGGAGGCCCGCCGAGGCGCCGCGCGGCGAGGGCGGCCGCGGCCGCGGGCACGTCGAGCGCCTGGACGACGTCGTGCTCCCGCGCCAGCTCCACGAGGTCGCTGCCGTGCCCGGCCGCGCCGCGCAGCAGGTCGTCGGGCGACGCGGCCTGCACGGGCGGCAGCACGGAGACGGTCGCCCCGGTCGCCGCCGCGAGCGCGGGCGCGAGGTCGCCGGGCAGGGCGGCGAGGGCGTGCCGGGCGCCGTCGGCGGGGTCGCTGTGCAGCACGAGCGGCCGCGGGGCGCTCACGACGTGCCGCCCCAGTCGCGCTGCAGCAGCCCGCCGCCGCACGCGCGAACGGCCGGCAGGTCGGCGAGCAGCGCGGACGCGAGGTCGTACAGCTTGACGTTGTGGGTCTGCGAGATCTGCGACAGCTCGCGGAAGGCCTGGTCCTCGTCGTGCCCGGTCATGGCCATGACGACACCCTTCGCGAGGTCGATGGTGGGACGGCGGGACAGCGCGGCGCGCAGCTGGAGCACCTCCTCCCGCAGCCGGTCCAGCTCCTCGTGCAGGGCCGCGTTCTCCGCGGCCAGGTCCCGCGTCGCGCCGCCGTTCGTGGCGTCGCCGTTCGTCGCGTCGCCGGGCGGGGCGCCGCGGGAGGACCGGTCTCCGCCCTCCGCCGGGAGGACCTGCGGGCCGGGGAGACCGGGCTGACTGCTGCCGTGCATGGTGCGGAGACCTCCGGAGGATCGCGCCGCTGCACGTGCTGCAGCGGACGGTCCGCGGTGGCGAGGTCTGGGCCGCGCGTCCCTCCGAGGATCCTAGGGCCGCGCGGCCAGGACGCCCGTCGAACCGCGGGGAGCCTCCGGGCGCCCCGTCAGGCCCCCAGGTGCGGCCCCAGCAGGGAGAGGTCGGCCGCGCTCAGCCGGTCCGCCGCCGTGGCCGCCTGGTGCCAGTGCGGGTAGCGCAGCGGCTCCGCGCTCACCTCGTCGAGGCGCCGGCGCTCCTCGGCGTCGAGGACGAGGTCCGCCGCCGCGAGGTTGTCCGCCAACTGCTCGTCGGTGCGCGCGCCGATCACCAGCGACGTGACCCCCGGACGGCCCAGCAGCCACGCGAGCGCCACCTGCGCCGCCGAGACGCCGTGCGCCTGCGCGACGTCGACGAGGACGTCGACCACGTCGTACAGCTTCTCCTCATCGTGCACGGGGGGCTCGTTCCACTCCCCCAGGTGCCGCGAGCCCGCGGGCGCCTCGACCCCGCGGCGGTACTTGCCGGACAGCAGCCCGCCGGCGAGCGGGCTCCAGACGAGGATGCCCACCTCCTGGTCCAGGGACAGCGGGACCAGCTCGGCCTCGGCGTCGCGGGCCTGCAGCGTGTAGTGGATCTGCTGGCTCACGTAGCGCTGGTAGGCGTGGGCGTCGGCCGTGGCGAGCGCCTTCATCAGCTGCCAGCCCGTGAAGTTGGACGCGCCGACGTAGCGGACCTTGCCCGAGCGCACGAGCGTGTCGAGCGCCTCCAGCGTCTCCTCCAGCGGGGTCTGACCGTCCCACTCGTGGATCTGGTAGAGGTCGATGTGGTCGGTGCGCAGCCGCCGCAGGCTGCGCTCGGCCGAGCGCACCAGGTGGTGGCGGGAGGCGCCCCCGTCGTTGGCGCCCGGCCCGACCACCATGCGGGCCTTGGTGGCGAGCAGGACGTCGTCGCGGCGGCCCTCGAGGACCTCGCCGGTGATCTCCTCGCTCAGGCCGTCGGAGTACATGTCCGCGGTGTCGAAGAGCGTGACGCCCGCCTCCAGGGCCATGTCCACCTGCCGGCGCGCCTGCGCCACGTCGGCGGAACCGACCGCGGCGAAGGCGCCCGCCCCGCCGAACGTCATCGTCCCCAGGGTGAGCGTCGAGACCCGCAGTCCCGACCGGCCGAGCCGTCGGTGTTCCATGCTCCGCGACCCTACGCCCGCCGCTCAGCCGAGGGTGGTCTGCTTCGTCGACCAGGAGTAGGTGAGCGAGCCGCCCTGGAAGTCCTGCCGGACGCCGCCCGCGACGGGGTGCTCCGCGCCGCGCGGGAACCCCAGGCGCCCGGTCTCCCAGCCGCTGCGCGCCCACGCGTCCCGCAGGGCACCGCGGACCACGTGGGTGCCGGTCGCGGCGCTGAAGTAGACCGACCCGCCCTGGAAGTGGGTGAAGGCACCGCCCCGCACGGGGGTGTCGCCGTGCGTCGGCAGCCCGAGGAAGCCGGTCTCGAAGCCCGTGGCGCCGTAGGCGTCGAGGATGGCGCCCCGCACGACCTGCGCGCCCGTGCCCGGGCCCGCGTAGACGATCCCGCCCTGGAAGCGCTGGGCGGTGCCACCGCGGATGCCGAACTCGCCCGAGGTCGGGTACCCGAGCCCGTTCTCCCAGCCGGTCGCGGCCCAGCGGTCGCGCACGGGGCCGCGGACGGCGTGGACGCCGCCGGGGCCGGCGTAGAGCGAACCGCCCTGGAAGTGCTGGCCGAGACCGCCGGCCCGCAGCGGACCGAACTCCGGCCCCGTCGGCAGGCCCAGGGGCCCGACGTTCGCGCCCTGGGCGCGGTAGGCGCCGAGCAGGGCGCCGCGGACCGGGACGCCCGCGTAGCTCTGCGAGCCGTCGCCGTTGGAGCGGACGAGCGCCGTGGCGGGCCGGGCGCTGCCGAAGTCCACGACCCAGTAGGAGCGCCACACCTCGCGCCCGCCCGAGGTGGTGCGGGTGTAGACGGTGCCGATGCCCGCGGTGGCGAACTTGCGGTCCAGCAGGACGGAGCGGTGCGGCGGCGAGCCCATCCAGCTCCGCACGGCCAGGTCCCCGTTCTCCAGGCCCTTGCTGTCAGGGTTGGACATGTCGGCCGTGGCGACGATCTCGCCCCACTGCCCGTACCCGGCCAGCAGCGCGCCCAGGTCGGGGTTGTGCTTCATGCCGTCGCCCTGGCCCAGGCGGTCGGCCCAGCGCTGCGCGACGGCGTCGAGCCCGGCGTCCAGCTGCAGCGGGGCGACGCCCACGGCGGCGCGCTGGGCGTTCAGGCCCGCGAGGATCTGCTGCTCCTGCGTGGCCGCCGGCACGACGGGGGCCAGGACCTCGGCCGCGGCGGCGGACGGGGCCAGGGCGAGCTGGGCGCCGGGCAGGAGCAGCAGGGCGGCGAGCAGCGGCGTCAGGAGGCGGGGGCAGCGGATCGACGGCATGCCCAGTGCATCGACCCCGGGCTGCTGTGACCCCAGACGCCGACCGGGGACCGCCGTGCGCACGCCTGGCGCCACGGTGGGTGACGACAGCGGGGATCCCGACGGCCGGCACGCCCGGACGGGTGACCGACCGGGTGACGCGGCCCCCGCGGGCGGCCCCGGTGGTCCGCCCGGTCGTCACCCCCGCGGGCGGGGCCGCCGCGTCGCGCGGGCGCCGCTGACCTGCGGCGCGAACTCTATGCAGCGTTGCAAAGCAGGTGCTAGCGTCCCGCCCATCCCGACGGGAGCGCCGGGTGCCCACCCTGTGCACCGGAGCACGGGCAGCACCCCCGCCCCCGCCGCCGCACCACCGCACCACCGGCCGAGACTCGGCCGCACCCACTCCACGGCCAACGAGGGCAGGGATCGAACTCGCGTGAACACTTCTCCTTCGGCAGGTGGCCTGTCGCGCCGGTCGCTGCTGCGCGGCGGACTCGCCGCGGGCGGCCTCGGTGCCGCCGCCACGCTCTCCGGCTGCAGCTCGCCGCTCGCGGCCGGCCTCGCGGGGACGCCCCTGAACCCCGAGACGCTCACCTTCTGGAACCTCTTCGGCGGCGGTGACGGGGTCCGGCTGCAGACGATGCTCGACAAGTACGCGGCCGACACCGGCCCGGGCTCGCTGCAGTCCGCCACCTTCGCGTGGGGCAACCCGTACTACACGAAGGTGTCGCTGGCCACGATCGGCGACAAGCCGCCGGACGTCGCGGTCGCGCACCTGACCCGGGCGTCCAACCTGGCCGAGGCGGGGCTGCTGACCCCGATCACCGCCGAGATGCTGAGCCTCGTGGACCTGACCTCCGCCGACTTCAACCAGAAGGTGTGGGAGGCGCAGAAGGTCGCCGGCCAGGACTGGGTGGTCCCGCTCGACACCCACCCCTTCGTGATGTTCTACAACGTCGACGTCTGCGAGAAGGCGGGTCTGCTCGGCCCCGACGGGAAGCTGGCCCCCATCGAGGGGCAGGAGGCCTTCGCGGCCGCCCTGACGGCCGCCAAGCAGGCCACCGGCGGCGTCGGGCTCAGCGTGGCCAACATCAACGAGTTCGCGACCCCGTGGCGCTTCTTCCAGACGCTGTACTCCCAGCGCGAGGGGGCGACGCAGTTCCTGTCCGAGTCGGGCACCGAGATCACCATGAACGACGACCTGGTCGTCTCGACCCTGGAGTACATCGCCAAGCTGGCGCAGGACGGGCTGATCAACAAGGCGTCGGACTACGCCGGCAGCCAGACGGAGATGTTCACGGGCAAGTCGGCCTTCTACCTGCAGGGCGAGTGGGAGATCACGACGGCCCAGGGCATCGAGGGCCTGCGCTTCGGCATGGTCCCCGTGCCCACGATCTTCGACAAGCCGGCCGCCCAGGCCGACTCGCACACCTTCATCCTGCCGAGGATGGAGCGCACCGAGGCGCAGATGCAGCGCGCCATGGGCTTCATCAAGTCGATGCTCGACCAGAGCATGACGTGGGCGCAGGGCGGTCACGTCCCGAGCTACCTGCCCACGCTGGAGAGCGCCGAGTACAAGGCGCTCGAGCCCCAGGCCGACTACTCCGCCGCCGCCGACGTGGCCGAGTACGACTCCCCCGCCTGGTACTCCGGCTCGGGCTCCAACTTCGAGACCATCGTCGGGGCCGCGATCGGCCTCGTCCAGCAGGGCCTCTCGAGCCCCCAGGACGCCCTGGCCAGCATGCGCTCGCAGCTGGAGACCTACGCGAACACGGCGAACCCGCTGTGAGCGCCGTGCGGACCGCCGCGAACACCACCCCCGCCCCTCTGGAGGTCTCCCGGTGAGCACCCCGACCATCGCGCCGCTGCGCGGCCCGGCCGTCAGCTCCAAGCAGCAGGGCGGCGTGGGCTTCCCGGAGAACAAGCCCGCGTGGCTGTTCCTCGCACCCTTCGGGATCTTCTTCGTCCTGTTCCTGGTCGCCCCGACCGTCTACATGTTCATCTCGAGCTTCTTCAACACGAGCATCGCCAAGTCGGGGCTCGGCAGCTTCGCCGGGTTCGCGAACTACCAGGAGATGCTCACCAAGCCCGAGTTCTGGTCGAGCATGTGGCACACGCTGCAGTTCACCCTCTACACGACCCCGCCGCTGGTCGTGCTCGCCTTCGTCTTCGCGGTCCTGGCCAACCGGGTCCGCCGCGGGCAGTGGTTCTTCCGGCTCGCGTTCTTCGTGCCCTTCATCCTGCCGTCGGCGACCATCTCGCTGATCTGGGTGTTCATCTTCGCCCCGACCAACGGCCTCTTCGCGCAGCTCCAGACCTGGCTCGGCAACGCGATCCCGACCCCGGTCCTGGCGGACCCGAGCAGCGCCATGATCGGCATCGCGGTCGCCACGATCTGGTGGACCCTGGGCTTCAACTTCATCCTGTACCTGGCGGGACTGCAGGACATCCCGCGGGAGCTGTACGAGGCGGCCGCGATCGACGGCACGACGCCCTGGCAGCAGATCCGCTACATCACCATCCCGCTGCTCAGCCGGACGACCTCGCTCGTGGTCGTGCTGCAGATCATCGCGAGCCTGAAGGTCTTCGACCAGGTCTACCTGATGACCTCCGGCGGGCCCGGCACGTCGACGCAGGTCGCCCTCGGCCTCATCACCAACACCGCCTTCACCGACTTCCGCAGCGGTGCGGCGTCGGCCGCCTCGGTGCTGCTCTTCATCGTCATCCTCGCGATCGCGATCATCCGGCAGCTGCTCGAGCGCAACCAGGAGAGGACCGCCTGATGGCCACCACCACGGTCGGAGGGGGCCGCAAGGGCTCCGGCGTCTCGGCCGCCGCCCCGGCGGCGCGCGGGGCGCAGAACTCGTCGCAGAACTCCACCCGCACCTTCAACATCGTGTGCGGCGTCGTCCTGGGCGTCTTCGCGATCATCTGGCTGATCCCGAGCCTGTGGGCGCTCAAGACGTCGCTGACGTCGAACGCCGTCTCGGCCCTCGGCACCCCGGCGATCCTGGCGGACACCAGCCCGACGCTGGCCTCGTACCTGACGCTCATGCGCGGCGGGGACATCTGGAACTGGTACCTGGCGAGCTTCATCACCTCGGCCGTGACCGTGGCGCTGACGCTGCTCTTCGGGTCCATGGCGGGTTACGCGCTCTCGAGGATGCGCTTCCGGGGACGGAACATCGTCTTCGCGCTCATGCTCGCCGGCATCATGATCCCCGGCACCGTGCTCGTCGTGCCGATCTTCGAGGGCCTCGGCGCCGTCAACCTGCTGAACACCTACTGGGCGGTCATCCTGCCCCAGGTGCCCGCGGTCATCGCGGTCTTCGTCTTCAAGCAGTTCTTCGACGGCCTGCCGGTGGAGATGGAGGAGGCCGCGCGCCTCGACGGCGCCGGGTACTGGCGGATCTACCGCTCGGTGATCATGCCGCTGTCCAAGCCCGTCCTCGCGGCCATGGGCATCCTCACGTTCGTCAACGTGTGGAACAACCTGCTCCTGCCGCTGTTCGTGGTGTCCAACCCGGACCTCATGACGATCCCCGTCGGCCTCGCGACCGTGCAGGGCTCGTTCGGGCAGCGCTACTCGGACATCCAGGCGTCCTCGATCATGGGCGCCCTGCCGCTGGTCATCCTCTTCCTCTTCTTCCAGAAGCGGATCGTCGAGGGCGTGGCCGGCACCGGCCTGAAGGGCTGACGTGCGCCTCACCCACCCGGCGCTGACCGGGGTCGTCGACCTCGACGTCGACGGCCCCGTCATCAGCCGCCACCTGTACGGGCACTTCGCCGAGCACCTCGGCCGGTGCATCTACGGCGGCTTCTGGGTGGGTGAGGACTCCGACGTCCCGAACACCGCCGGGCTGCGCGACGACGTCGTCGCGGCCCTGCGGGCGCTCGCCGTCCCGAACCTGCGCTGGCCCGGCGGCTGCTTCGCCGACGAGTACCACTGGCTGAACGGCGTCGGTCCGCGCGAGCAGCGCCCCACGATGGTCAACACCCACTGGGGCGACGTCGTGGAGGACAACTCCTTCGGCAGCCACGAGTTCCTGCACCTGTGCGAGCTGCTGGGCGCCGACCCCTACGTCGCGGGCAACGTCGGCAGCGGCACCGTCGCCGAGATGAGCGACTGGGTCGAGTACCTGACGCGCTCGGGCGACGCGCCCATGTCCCGCCTGCGCCAGCTGCACGGCCGCGACGAGCCGTGGCGGATCCCGTTCTGGGGCGTCGGCAACGAGCCGTGGGGCTGCGGCGGCCACATGACCGACGAGCAGTACGCGCGGCTCGCCGCCCAGTTCGCCACCTACTGCCGCGACCACGACGGCAACCGGCTCTACCGGATCGCCGCCGGCCCGCACCGCGACGACTACGCGTGGACCGAGACGCTGATGCGGTCCGTCGCCGCCCTGGGCGGCCGCCGCCACGAGCGCGGTGCGCCCTGGCAGGCGCTGTCCTTCCACTACTACACGCTGGGCGGCTCGCCCCAGAAGGCCGGCTCCGCGACGCGCTTCGACGTCGACGACTACCACCGCACGATGGTCGACGCCTGGCGCATGGACGAGATCGTCGCCGGGCACAGCCGCGTCATGGACGCCTACGACCCGCACGCGGAGATCGGTCTCGTCTGCGACGAGTGGGGCACCTGGTGGCAGGTCGAGGAGGGCACGAACCCGGGCTTCCTCTTCCAGCAGAACGCCCTGCGCGACGCCCTCGTGGCGGGAGTCCACCTCGACGTGTTCCACGCCCACGCACGCCGGCTCGTCATGGCCAACCTGGCGCAGACCGTCAACGTGCTGCAGGCCGTGCTGCTCACCGACGGCCCGGACCTGGTCCTCACCCCGACCTACCACGTGTTCGCGATGAACAAGGGGCACCAGGACGCGACGAGCCACCCCGTGCACGTGACGGCGGACGACGCCCGCCACGAGAGCGGCGCCGGCTCCTACCGGACCCTGACGACCTCGGTGAGCTCGCACACCGACGCATCCGGGACCGGGACCGCCCTGGTGTCGCTGACCAACCTCGACGTCGAGCGGCCCGCGACGGTGACGCTGGACCTGCGCGGCCGCGCGTGGACGGTGGGCGCCGCCACCCTGCTGACGGCCCCGACGCTGCAGGCGCACAACACCGCCGCCGACCCGCGGGCCGTGGCCCCGGTCGCCTTCGACGGCGCCCGCCGGGAGGGGACCTCGCTCGTCGTCGACCTCCCGCCGCACGCCTTCGCGACGGTCGAGCTGGCGCTCGCGCCCGCCTGAGCCGCCCGTCGGAGCACCCTCCTGCGCACCCGGCCCGTCGCCGCCGCGGCGCCGGGCAGGGTAGGACGGGGGGATGCACCCCGACGCCTCCCCGCCCGCGGCCGCCCCGCCGTCCCTCGCGGACCGGCTGGCGGGCGAGGCGCCCGCCGTCCGCCGCGCCCTGGCCGTGCTGGGTGAGCTGCTGACCGGCCAGACCTCCACGACCTCGACGGCGAGCGGCTTCCTCGAGGTGCACCTCGGCCGGCCGCACACGTCCCTCGTCGTGGAGCGCGTCGACCTCACCCACACCCAGTCGGTGTCGGTCGGCGCCGCCCTGGCCGACCTCGTGGCGGCCCACTCCGCGGTCCTCGGCCCCGTCGTCGACGACGAGGCGCCCACGTGGCACCGCATCGACCTCGACGGCGAGCACGTCTCGGTGCCCACCTCGGCCGCGGCCTTCTTCCCGGCGGGCACGGCCGCCGGGGCCGACGTCGTCGTGCAGCTGGTCGAGCACGACTACGAGCCCGAGCCCGCGTCGCTGCGCGTGCTCTCGCGCCCCGAGGACCACCCGGCCGCCCGCGCCCTCACCGACGAGGTGCTCGCGACCGCCCGCCGGGACAAGGGCTTCTACCGCGGGCGCGTGCTGCACGCCGACGCCCGACTGCCGCTGCGGCTGCAGCCGACGTCGCTCGGGCCGGGCGGCCGCGACGACCTCGTGCTGCCCGCCCACGTGTGGGCCGAGGTCGACGCGAACGTCGCGGCCCTGACGACCCGCGCTCCCCTGCTGCGCGACCTGGGCCTCGGCACGAACCGCGGCGTCCTGCTGGCCGGGCCGCCCGGCGTGGGCAAGAGCGCCCTGAGCCGGGTCGTGGCGCGCGAGCTCGCGGGCCGCTTCACCGTGATCATCGTCGACGCGGCCGCGGCCTCCTCGGTGCTGCGCCAGGTCTACCGCGAGACGTCCGACCTGGGGCCCTGCGTCGTCGTGCTGGAGGACGTCGACCTCTACCTCGGCGACCGCAAGGCGGGGGCGCGGGGCACGGCGCTCGCCGACCTGCTCGCCGTCCTGGACGGCACCGAGGTCTACACCGACGTCCTCACCATCGCCAGCACCAACGACCCCGGCGCGCTGGACGCCGCCGCGACGCGCTCGGCCCGCTTCGACGCGGTCCTCCAGCTCGACCCGCCGGACCCGACCGCGTGCGCGCGCATCCTCGACCGCTACCTCGGCGACGTCGCGGGCGACGCGGTCGACACCACGGCCGTCGCGGCCCGCCTGCCGCCCGGCGTCTCCGGCGCCGACCTGCGCGAGGTGGTGCGCCGCGCCGTGCTGTCGCACGGGCGCGACCTCACGACGCAGCGGCTCCTCGACGTCGTGGCGGACGGCCGGTGGCGGCCGTCCGCGCTCACGGGTCACTACCTCTGAGCGCCGCCGCGGCTCGCGGGGGTGCGCGCGGCGGCGACGGCGGCGGCCGTGCTGCTCACGCCGAAGGCGGCGCGGACGGCCACCAGGCGGGCCGCGACCTCGCCGAGGCTCAGGCCCAGGACCTCGGCGATGCCGGTCGCGGGCAGCCCCGTGCCCGCCAGCCGGAGCACGTCCTCGTCGCGGCGGCTGAGCGCGGGGAGCTCGCTCCCCCGTGCGCGGCAGGCCGCGGCCGGGCGAGGCCGGTGGCGCACGACGAGGCTCCCCCGCTCCCCGAGGTCGACGACGACCTCGTCGCGGACGGCGAGCTCGGCGAGCACGTCGGGCAGGGCGACGGGCCAGTCCGGGGCGCTGCTGGGCGGTGTGCGGTGCACGGCGACTCCTCCTCACCCGGTGGGTCGCACCCGCGGGAGCGGGTGCGCGGTCCCCGGGTGGGAGTCCCCGGCGGCCCGGACCTCACGGCCGCACGCATGTGGCGCTCGTCACACGGGGCGAGGCCGGGCGCGAGCCGTCCGCCTCAGCGCAGGCGGCCGGCCCGCAGCCGGAGGTCCGCACCACCCGCGACGTCCGCACCGTCCGCGCCCCGGACCCCGGCGGCCGCCTCCACGCGGTCCACCTCCCGCAGGTCGCGGACGACGACGTCGGCGTCGGTGGCGAGCGCGCGCTTCCCCACCCCCACGACGGCCGCCACACCGGCGGCCCGGGCGGCCGCGACCCCGGACGCGGCGTCCTCGACGACCACGCAGCGCCCCGGCTCGACACCGAGGAGGCGGGCCGCCAGCCGGTAGCCCTCGGGGTCCGGCTTGCCCACCCGCACGTCGTCGGCGGTGACCACGACGGCCGGGGCGGGGAGGCCGGCCGCGGCCAGGCGGGCCGTGGCCAGCGCCCGGGTCCCGGACGTGACGACGGCCCAGCGCCCGGCGGGCAGCGCCGCGGTCAGCTCCGCCGCCCCCGGCACCGCGGTCACCTCGGCCGCGGCCTCCAGCTCGTAGCGGTCGATGCGCTCGAGGGCCGCGGCCCGTCCCCGCGCGGCGACGAGCGCGGCGACGGTGTCGGCGGCGCGCCGGCCGTGCACCTGCGCCACGACCGCCACCGGGTCGAGCCCCTCGTCGCGCGACCACCGCGACCAGGCGGCGGTGACGCTGGCGTCGGAGTCGACGAGGACCCCGTCGCAGTCGAAGAGGACGGCCTCGGCCCGCAGCACCCGATCGCTCATGGCCCGAGCCTCGCAGAGCCGCCAGGATGGCCGGGTGACCGCCCAGCCCGTCGTCGTGCTCCGCCCGGCGCCCCAGCGCCTGGACCGCATCTTCACCCCGGGGGCCCTGGCCCGGCTGCACGAGCGGTTCGAGGTGGTCGACCTGTCCGGCGACGACGGCGAGGCGGCGCTCGACGCGGTGCTGCCGAGCGCGTTCGCCGTCGTCGGCCAGCCCGACCTGCCGGCCGGGCGGCTGGCCCGCGCGACGGAGCTGCGCGCGGTCGTGAACGTGGAGGGGAACTTCTTCCCCAACGTCGACTACGCGCAGGCGCACGCGCAGGGGGTCCGCGTCCTGGGCTGCGGGCCCGCCTACGCCGACGCCGTGGCCGAGATGGCCCTCGGGCTCGCCCTGGACCTGGCGCGCGGCATCAGCCGCGAGGACCGCGCGTTCCGGGCGGGGACCGAGCGCTACGTCGCCGCGGGGACCGCGGACGCGGTGCTGCTGCGCCACGCCGACGTCGGCCTCGTCGGCTACGGCAACCTCGGGCGCAGCCTGCGCCGCGTGCTCACCGGCTTCGACGCGACGATCCGCGCCTTCGACCCCTGGCTGCCGGCCGCGGTGCTTCGCGACGCGGGCGTGGAACCCGCCCCGCTCGCCGACGTGCTGTCCCGCAGCACCTTCGTGTTCGTCCTGGCGACCGTGACGGCGGAGTCGGAGCACCTGCTGGGGCCTGCGGAGCTCGACCTGCTGCCGGCGGGGGCACGCCTCGTGCTCGTCAGCCGGGCCGCGGTCGTCGACCTCGACGCCCTCCTCGACCGCGTGGCGGCCGGGAGGTTCCTCGCCGCCGTCGACGTCTGGCCGGTCGAGCCGCTGCCGCCGGGGCACCGCGCCCGCGCCCTCGAGGGCCTCGTGCTGTCGCCGCACCGGGCCGGCGGGATCCCCCAGGCCTTCGCCGCGATCGGCGACATGGTCTGCGACGACCTCGAGCTGCTCGCGGCCGGGCTGCCGCCCGTGCGGATGCAGGTCGCCGCACCCGAGCTCGTGGGCCGGTACCGCAACCGCCCGGTCGGCTAGGCCGGCGGGTCAGACCCCGCGCCGCCTCCGGCGTCGCCACCACCGGCGG
>NZ_JAAALN010000090.1 GCF_009906795.1 Kineococcus siccus | reverse complement strand
CACGTGCCCATCGACTACTCCAAGCGTCCGGGCTCGGGGGTGGGCTCGGGGCTCGAGCCCGGACGCTTGGAGTAGTCGATGGGCACGTGCGGTCGCCTTCCCTCGGTGGAGCAGTGGTGGAACGTCCCGGTCTCCCGGTGAACGCCCAGGGTGGCGTGGCGGTGCCCGTCAGCGCCAGGGGCCGCCGACGAGCGCGCCCGTCAGCGGCGCGGACGGGTCCGCGGCCAGGGCCAGGCCCGACGCCGGGGCTCCCCCGCGCACGAGCAGGTCACCGACCGCGGCGATCATCGCGCCGTTGTCCGTGCACAGCCGGGGCGGCGGCACCCGCAGCTCGATCCCCGCTGCGGCGCAGCGCTGCTCGGCCAGCGCCCGCACGCGCGAGTTCGCGGCGACGCCGCCGACGAGGAGGAGGGCGTCGACGTCGTGCTCGCGGCAGGCCGCGAGCGCCTTGCGCGTCAGGACGTCGGCCACGGCCTCCTGGAACGAGGCCGCCACGTCGGCGACGGGCACCTCGCCGCCCTCGTCGACGCGGGCCTCCACCCACCGGGCCACCGCGGTCTTCAGCCCCGAGAAGGAGAACGCGTAGGGCGGGTCGGCCGGCCGGGTGAGGGCCCGCGGGAAGCGGATCGCGGTCGGGTCCCCCGCGCGGGCGGCCGCGTCGATCGCGGGGCCCCCCGGGTAGGGCAGCCCGAGGACCCGCGCGACCTTGTCGAAGGCCTCCCCCGCCGCGTCGTCGGTCGTGTCGCCCAGGTGCACGACGGGGTCGCGCGCGAGGTCGCCCAGCAGCAGCAGCGACGTGTGCCCGCCCGAGACGACGAGCGCGACGCAGCGCTGCGGCAGCGGCCCGTGCACGAGCGCGTCGACGGCCGCGTGCCCCGCGAGGTGGTGCACGCCGTAGAGCGGGCGGCCGAGCGCGAAGGCCAGCGCCTTGGCGCTCGCCAGCCCGACCTGCACGGCCGTGGACAGCCCCGGCCCCGCGGTGACGGCCACGGCGTCGACGGCCGCGAGGTCGAGGTCGGCGGCCTGCAGGGCCTGCCCGAGCACGGGCAGCACCGCCTCGAGGTGGGCGCGCGCCGCGACCTCGGGCACGACGCCGCCGAAGCGCGCGTGCTCCTCCATGCTCGAGGCGAGCGCGTCGCCGAGCAGGACGCCGTCGGCGACGAGCCCGACCCCCGTCTCGTCGCACGAGGTCTCGATGCCGAGGACGACGGGTGCGCTCACGGTGCGAGACCCGCGGCGGCCAGGATGCCGGTCCGCTGCTCCAGCGGCAGCCGGTCGACGTAGACGACGCCCTCGAGGTGGTCGCACTCGTGCTGCAGGCAGCGCGCGAGCAGGCCCGTGCCGACGATGCTCACCGGCTCGCCGTGCACGTCGACGCCGCGGACCTCGGCGCGGTCGGGGCGCGCGAGCTCGGCGTACTCGCCCGGCACGGACAGGCACCCCTCGCCGTCGAGGTCGAGGCGGCGCTTGCGGCCCGTGGGCAGGACGAGGACGGGGTTCACGACGTGGGCGACGACCTGGACGTCGTCCTCGTCGGGGCAGTCCACGACGAAGACGCGGGCGTCGACGCCGATCTGGTTGGCGGCCAGGCCCACGCCGTCCGCCGCGGCCATGCTCGCGAACATGTCGGCCACGAGCTGGACCAGCCCGGGGCCGAACTCGGTGACGGGCGTGCAGCGGCGGTGCAGCACGGGCGTGTAGTACGTCGTGATCGGGTGGGCCCGGCCCTCGACGCCCTCGAACACGACGGGCCCCGGGGGCCCCGGCTCGTCCGTGCCGGCGGCGTCTGCGCTCTCCTCGTCCACGACGGTCGATCGTAGTGAGGCCGCGGGTCTCAGGCGTGCGGCAGGACCCGCGCCGCGAGCACGGCCGTGTCGTCGCCGCCGGGGACCCCGCCGAGGGCCGTGGTGAGGACGTCGCGCAGGCCGGCGGCCAGGTCCCCCGCGGCGAGGCCCGCGGCCGCGGCGCCCAGCCGGTCGATCCCCGCGTCGAGGTCGGAGCCGCGCAGCTCGACGAGGCCGTCGGTGTAGAGCAGCAGCACGGCCCCCTCGGGGAGGTCGACGACGTGGTCGCTGCGCCGCGCGTCGGGCCGCACACCGAGCAGCAGCTCCGGCGGG
Organism: Kineococcus siccus; assembly: GCF_009906795.1. GTDB lineage: Bacteria > Actinomycetota > Actinomycetes > Actinomycetales > Kineococcaceae > Kineococcus > Kineococcus siccus. The sequence goes on along the minus strand of NZ_JAAALN010000090.1, from coordinate 14,006 downwards.
CTGTCCAGCCGCCGGACCCGGCCCCCGGGCAGCACGAGCAGCGGCGGCGGGTGGCCCGCGTTGGTCCAGCGGAACGTCCGGCCCTCCAGCCGCCCGACGACGCAGCTCGCCATGAGCGGCTCCCCGCCCAGGGACACCAGGACCGACTCCAGCCGCGCGAGCAGCTGCGAGGGGGCGTCGTCGCGGTCCACGGCGAGCGAGCGCAGCGCGATCCGCAGCTGCCCCATCGCGGCGGCCGCGGCGATGTCGTGCCCCGTGACGTCGCCGATCACGAGCATCGTCGCGCCGCCGGGCAGGACGACGCCGTCGAACCAGTCGCCGCCCACCTGCTCCAGGCCGCCCGCCGCCTCGTAGAGCGCGCGCAGCTCGTAGCCCGCGGGCTGCGGCAGCTCGCTCGTGAGCAGCGACTGCTGCAGCGTCCGGGCCGTCGCCGTGCGCTCCGCGAGCAGCGACGCCCGCTGCAGCGCCTGCCCCGCGTAGGAGGCGAAGGCGCGCAGCAGGACCTGCTCGGTGCTCCCGCTCGCGTGGTCGGTGGACCAGACGAGCACGAGCAGCCCCTCGACGCGGCCCAGGACGTGCAGCGGCAGGACGGCGGTGGACCGCACGCGCTCCCAGCGCGGCGCCAGCTCGGGGTAGCGCTCGCGCAGCTGCGCCTCGCCGAGGAAGAGCGCCGCGCCCGTGCGCACGACCTCCGTGCCGGGGCCGGGGCCGTCCAGCGGCATGTCGCCCCAGTCCCGCACGGCCGCCTCGCCGACCTCGGCGAGGTGCGGCGTCCGCAGCAGGCGGCGCTCGTGGTCGACGACGGTGAGCGTCGCGTGGTGCGCCCCGAAGGACGCGCCGCCGACCTTCACGACGACGGCGGCGATGTCGTCGACCGTGCTCGTGGCGGAGAGCGCCTCGGACAGCTGCAGCAGGTCGCGCGTGTGCTGAAGGCTCTGGCGCACCGACGTCAGCAGCTCGTCGCGCTCCTGCTCCAGCACGTGCGCGGCGGTGACGTCGCGGAAGGCGCACAGCACCTGGGTGCCCGTGCTCAGCACGCGGACCTCGACGCGCAGGGCGGACCCGGGGAAGGGCCCGGTCCAGGACACGACGCCGCCCTCGTCGCGCGCCCGGCGCAGGCTCTCGTGGAAGGGGGAGCCGACGGCCGCGGGGAACACCTCGCCCAGCGGGCGGCCGAGGACGGCGGCGGCGGGCCGGCCGAAGAGGACGGCGCCGGCCGCGTTGACGTGCACGACGCGCCAGTCGCGGTGGTCCAGCACGACGACGCCGTCGGCCACCTCCTCCCAGACCAGCAGGAGCGAGGGGTCCACCGCTCCCGGTGAGTCCATGGCCCGACCCTAGGGACCGCGGGTCGGCGCCGCAGGACATCACCCCAGGAGATCACCGCCGGTGGTCACCGCGGGCGCCCCGCGGCCCGGCGGCCCGGCGCCCCCGGTGGTGGCACGTGCCCGGCAGGCCTATCCTCCTGCGGTGCCCGACGCCCCCGTGTTCCGGCTGCTGCACCGGACGCCGCACTACGACCGGCTGCGGCTGATGAGCGACTACCACGCGCCGACACCGGTGTGGGCGCCCGCCGAGCTGGGGGGCTACGTCCTGCGCGACCTCCAGCAGCTCGGCGTCGAGGACGCCCTGTGCCGCGAGCTGCTCGCGTGGCAGCACTACTTCGACGAGCACCACCCGCTCGACCTGTGCGCGTGGGACTCCCCGCGCTCGGAGGAGACCTACGCCCACGACGGGCACCGGCTGCACGACTGGCTGCGGGCGTCGCTGCCCGGCGTCCGCGTCGACCTCGACCTGTGGCCCGTCCCGGCGGACGGCGACGAACCCGGCTGAGGTCAGCCGGCCGAGGCCGCCTTCGCGGCCCGCTTGAGCTCCTGCTTGGTGGCCCGCACCTCCTGCAGCGACGTCGCGTCGACGATGTCGGCGATCGAGCGCCGCGCGCCCTCCTCGCCGTACTCCCCCGCCGCCTCGCGCCAGCCGGGCGGCGTGACGCCGTACTGCTTGCCCAGCAGGGCCACGAAGATCTTCGACTTCTGGGCGCCGAAGCCCGGCAGGGCCGCGATGCGCCGCAGCAGGGTCCGCCCGTCCGGGGCGTCCTCCCAGAGCGCCTCGGTGCGCCCGTCGTAGTCCTCGACGAGCGCAGCGGCGAGGCCCTGCGCCCGGGTGGCCATCGACCCCGGGTAGCGGTGCAGCGCGGGCGGCCCCTGGAAGTGCGCCTTGAGGACGTCCGGGTCGGCGCCCGCGATGTCGTGCGCCGACAGGGTCGCCGTCCCCATCCGCTCGGCCAGCAGGCGCGGGGCGGAGAAGGCCCACTCCATGGGCACCTGCTGGTCCAGCAGCATCCCGAGCAGGAGCGCGAGGGGGTCGCGGCTCAGCAGCTCGTCCGCGACGTCGTCCTGCGTGAGGTGGAGGGTCGGCACGCGGACATCCTGCCGCGCCGGGCCGTCCGCGTCACGGGGCCCGCCCCCGACCGGACGCCCCCCGGACGCGACGGAGCCGCCGGCCCCGAGGGGACCGGCGGCTCCGCGGCGCGAGGGCGGTCAGCCCTTGACGGACCCCGCGGTGAGCCCGCGGACGAAGTACCGCTGCAGGGTCAGGAACACGATGATCGGCACGAGCATCGTGAAGAACCCGCCCGCGGACAGCAGCTGCCAGCCCTGGCCCTCCTGGCCGAGGAGGGACACCAGCGCGATGGTCAGCGGCTGGTTGCCGCCCGGGCCGACGAAGACCAGGGCGACGAGCAGGTCGTTCCACACCCAGAGGAACTGGAAGATGGCGAACGACGCGAGCGCCGGCACCGACATCGGGACGATGAGCTTCCAGAACGTCTGGTAGTGCGAGGCGCCGTCGATCTTGGCGGACTCGATGATCTCCTTGGGCAGCGTCGCCATGTAGTTGCGGATGAGGTACACCGCGAGCGACATCGCGAAGCCGATGTGGGCCAGCCACGCCGCGGCGAACTGGCCGTTGAGCCCCAGCTGACCGTAGATGTTGAGGATCGGGATCAGGGCGACCTGGTTGGGCACGACGAGCAGCGCGACGATGAGGACGAGCAGGACGTCGCGGCCCCAGAACTCCATGAAGGCGAAGGCGTACGCGGCGAACGCGGCGACCAGGATCGGGATGATGGTCGCCGGGATGGTGATCGCGAAGCTGTTGACGAGCGCCGTGCCGAGGTCGGCCTGCGCGATCACCTGGCTGTAGTTCTCGATCGTCAGCCGGCTCAGCTGCGACGGCCCCGTGAAGACCGTCCACCAGCCGGTGGCCTGGGCGTCGACCCGGGCGCGCAGCGACGTGAACGCCAGCCCGAACACGGGCACGATCCACATGAGGCAGAGGATCGCCAGGACGATCCGGACCCAGAGCTTCGCGGGCTTGCCGATGTCGCCGGTCGCACCGCCCTTGCGGGCGCGGCGGGGGGTGGAGCGCCCGCCCCCGGCGGCGCTGGCCCCGGGGACCGGGGTGGCGGAGACGGACTGCGTGCCGCTCATCGGGTGGCCTCCTGGGCGCGGAACTGCCGGACCTGGTACGTCATGATCGGGACCATGACGACCATCAGCATGACGACGATGGCCGCCGCGAAGCCGGCGTTCCGGTTGACGAACGCCTGCTGGTAGTAGCTCAGCGCGATGACGTTGGTGTTGAAGTTGCCGTTCGTCATCACGTAGACGATGTCGAAGGTCTTGAGGACCCCGATGAGGACGGTGATGAACACCGTGATGATCGTCGTCCGGATCTGCGGGACGATGATCGCGAAGAAGATCCGCCCCTCCGCGGCGCCGTCGATGCGGGCCGCCTCGAGGGTGTCGCCGGGGACGCCCTTGATGGCGGCCGACAGCAGGACCATGGCGAAGCCGGCCTGCGTCCAGACCAGGATGGCCATGAGCAGCAGGCTGTTGAGGTGCGCCGTCGACAGCGACAGCCACGCCACCGGCTCCCCGCCGAGACGCGTCCAGACGGCGTTGAGCAGACCGATCTGCTCCTGACCCGGCGGGCGCGCGGTGTAGACGAACCGCCAGATGGCCCCGGCCCCGACCGCGCTGATGGCCAGCGGGAGGAAGATGATCGTCTTGGTGAACTTCTCCCCGCCCGGACGCAGCCGGTCGGTGAGGGTGGCGATGAGCAGGCCGAGCACGATGGACAGGGCCGGGACGATGAGGATCCACAGCAGGGTGTTGAACAGCGTGCCACGGAACGCCTGGTTGCCCAGCAGGCTCGTGTAGTTGTCGAAGCCCACCCACGCCGTGGAGTCGCGGTTGGCGAAGCTCAGCACGACCGTCTGGACGAACGGGTAGAGCAGGTAGATCGAGATGGCGGCGAACGCCGGGAGGATGAAGACGTAGGGCTTGACGCGCTCGTGCGTGCGCCGCGGGAACAGGTCGGTGAGCTTGTTCAGCAGCCAGTAGAGGACGATGGCGCCGCCGACGCCGTACACGACGGCCAGCAGCGAGTTGATGATCTTGATGGTCACGGAGTCTCCTCGTCCGGTGGACCAGGCAGGTGATCGGGCGGGCGGCGCCGGACCTCAGGCCCGGCGCCGCCCGCGTCCGATCAGCTGGCCGGCCAGCTCGCCTCGATGTTGTCCAGGGCGGTCTTCGCGTCCTCGGACCCGCTGATCCAGGCGACCATCTGGGCCCAGAACGACCCGGACCCGACCTCACCGGGCATCTGGTCGGAGCCGTCGAAGACGAACGCGGTGGACTCGTAGGCGAACTTCGCCAGCTCACGCGTCAGCTCGTTCGGGTAGTTCGCCGGGTCGAAGTCGGTGCGGGGCGAGAGGAACCCCTCCTGCTTGGCCCAGTCGGCGCCGAAGTCCGTGGACGCCATGTAGTCCATGATCTTCTTGCTGTCCTCGGTGTTGTTGAAGACGCCGGCGAGGTCACCGCCGCCGAGGACGGGCTTGTCGGCCGCGGTCTCGCCCGGCATCGGGAAGACCCCGAGGCGGTTGTCGATGTCGGCGAGCACGTTGTCGGGGAAGCCGCCCGAGCGGGCGACGAAGTTGCCCTGGCGGTACATGAAGCAGCCGGGCGGGGTGTCGAACATCGGGTTCGCCGCGGTGGCGAAGTTGTTGCTGGCGATCGACGCACGGCCGCCGTTGACGTTGCCGTCGGTCAGGAGCAGCTGGTTCATGGTGTCCGCGGCCGCGACGACCTGCGGGGCGTTGAAGGGGATCTCGTGGTTCACCCACTGCTGGTAGACCTCGGGACCGTTCTGGATCAGCATGAGGTTCTCGATCCAGTCCGTGGCGGGCCACCCCGTTCCCGGACCGGCCTCGATGCCGAAGCACCACGGCGTCGTGCCGGTCGCCTTGATCTGGTCGGTCAGGGCGATCAGGCCGTCGAGGGTGTCGGGCACCTGGTAGCCCGCGGCCGTGAACTCCTGCTTCGGGTAGAACACGATGCTCTTGATGTTCAGGCTCATGGGCACCGCGAACTGCTTGCCGTCGACCTTCCCGGCGTCGACGATCCCGGGCACCATCGCGCTGACGCTGGCCGGGTCCACGACGGTGCCGAGGTCGGTCAGGTCACCGCTGCGGGCGAAGTCCGCCATGATCCCGGGCTGCGGGAAGATCGCGATGTCGGGCTTGTTGTTGCCCGAGATGCGGGTCGTGATGACGGTGTTGAAGTCCGGCGTCGGCGAGAACTTGACGTTGATGCCCTGCGCCTCGGCGAACTTGTTGATCTCCGCTTGGAACAGCCCGGAGGACGAGTCCGTGAACCCGTACATGATCTCGACGGTGTCGTCGTCGTCGCCGCCTCCGCCCGAGCCGCTCCCGCCCGGCTCGCTGAGGCAACCGGTGGCGAGGACCGAGATGAGGCCGACGGTGAACGCCGTGCCGAGGGTCTTCCTGATGCGCATGTGCGGGCTCCTTCGTCCACGGTGCGTGGCTGCCCCGGGCGATCCGGGGCCTTGGGGGTTGGCGGGGTCACCGGGCGGCGGCCCGGGGTCCTGGGGGCCGGGACCCGCGTGGTCAGCCACGGGTGGTCCAGGCGGCGGCGTCGGCGGGCAGGAGCCCACCGTCGCCGAGGGGGGTGGAGGCGAGCAGCAGCCGGCCCGCGGGCAGGGCGACGGGTTCCGCGGTGGTGTTCACGGTCACCTCGACGTCACCGCGCCGCAGCACGAGGACCCCGGGCGCGGCGGGCGGGAACGCCACGTCGTCGCGGCCCAGGAGGTGCTCGCGGCGCAGGCGCAGCGCGTCGCGGTAGAGGCTGAGCACCGAGGCCGGGTCGTCGCGCTGGACGTCGACCGCGAGCCCCGCCCAGTGCGGCGGCTGCGGCAGCCACGGGCGGCCGGCCCCCGACGGCGAGAACCCGAGCGACGGACCCTCCCCCGTCCAGGGCAGCGGGACGCGGCAGCCGTCGCGGCCGGGGTCGGTGAACCCCGACTGCACCCAGACCGGGTCCTGGCGCAGCGCGTCGGGGAGGTCCTCGACCTCCTCCAGGCCGAGCTCCTCGCCCTGGTAGACGTAGGCCGTGCCGGGCAGGGCGAGCATGAGCAGGGCCGCGGCGCGGGCCCGCCGCAGGCCCGTGGCGAGGTCGGGGACCTGACCCGAGGAGTGCTCGCGGTAGGCGTCGAGGTCGAGGACCGCCTCGGGCTGCGGGCGGGCGTAGCGGGTCACGTGCCGCGGCACGTCGTGGTTGGACAGGACCCAGGTGCTGGGGGCGCCGACGCGCGCGGCGGCGGCGAGCGCCTCCTCGGCCACCGAGCGCAGCAGGTCCGCGCGCCACGGCGCGCGCAGGAAGTCGAACTGGAAGGCCGTGTGCAGCTCGTCGGGACGCAGGTAGTCCGCGAGCCGCTCGCTGCTGCGCACCCACGCCTCGGCCACGAACACGCGCGGCGGGTCGTAGGAGTCCGCGATCCGCCGCCACTCGCGGTAGATCTCGTGCACGCCGTCCTGGTCCCACGCGGGGTGCGGGTGGGAGCGGTCGGCGCCGGGGGGCAGGTCCGCGTCGGGCAGGCCCTCGGTCTTGACGAGCCCGTGGGCGACGTCGATGCGGAACCCGTCGACGCCGCGGTCGAACCAGAAGCGCAGCGTGCGGACGAAGTCCTCGCGGACCTCGGGGTTCGTCCAGTCGAAGTCGGGCTGGCCGGGGGCGAAGAGGTGCAGGTACCAGTCGCCGGGGGTGCCGTCCGCCGCGTGCGTGCGGGTCCACGCGGGCCCGCCGAAGGCGCTCTCCCAGTCGTTGGGCGGCTCGGCGCCCGCCGGCCCGCGGCCCGGCCGGAACACGAACCGCGCGCGTGCCGCGGCGGAACCCGCGAGCGCCTCGCGGAACCAGGGGTGCGCGTCGGAGGAGTGGTTGGGGACGACGTCGAGCAGGACCCGCAGGCCGGCGGCGTGGGCCTCGGCGAGGAGCTCCTCGGCGTCGGCGAGCGTGCCGAAGGCCGGCTCGACGTCGCGGTAGTCGGCGACGTCGTAGCCGCCGTCGGCCATGGGCGAGGGGTACCAGGGGTTGATCCACAGCGCGTCGACGCCGAGGTCGACCAGGTGCGGCAGGCGCGCCCGCAGGCCGCCCACGTCGCCGAGCCCGTCGCCGTCGGAGTCGGCGAAGCTGCGGACGTAGACCTGGTAGACGACGGCCTCGCGCCACCAGCCGGTGTCGGCGGTGGCGGGGTCGCGGGCGTCGGTCGCGCCCGGCGCGGGCCGGCTGTCGCGCATCGGGCTCCTTCGCTCGTCGCAAACGCTTGCGTGGATGGTGATCCTCAAGCCCACCCCCTGTCAAGCCGTTTCGACCGTTGCCCCGCAACGTGACCGGATCGAGAGGTGGCCGTGGCCGGATCGCCGCCCCCGTCCGGACGGTCGTCGTCGAGTCGTGACCTCCGGCCGTTTGCGCTGTGGTTACGCTGCCTCCCGTGAAACCCGCGGTGAACATGGCGGACGTCGCTGTCCGCGCCGGGGTCTCGATCTCCACCGTGTCGCGCGCCCTCGGCGGCGTCCCGGGCGTGAGCGAGGCCACCCGGGTGCGCATCCGCGCCATCGCCGACGAGCTGGCCTACGTCGTCTCCCCGGAGGCCTCGCACCTGGCCCGCGGCTCGACGGGGCGCGTCGGCGTGGTCGTGCCGGCCATCCACCTCTGGTACTTCTCCAGCGTGGTCGCCGGCCTCGAGGCGGTGCTGCGCGAGTCCGAGCTGGACCTCCTGCTCTACCACGTGGGGGGTCCCGAGGACCGCCGCCGGTTCTTCGACCGCCTGCCCGCGCGCCGCAAGGTGGACGCCCTCGTGGTCGTGGCGCTGCCCATGACCGACGAGCAGCGCCGGCGCCTCGACGAGCTCGGGGTGGCGCTGGTGTTCGCGGGCGCGACCTCCGAGGACCACCCGTGGGTGGCCATCGACGACGCCGCGGCGGCGGCCTCCGCCGTCAACCACCTCGTGACGCTCGGGCACGAGCGGATCGCGATGATCCGGACCGTGGAACCCGACGGCGGCGACTGGCAGGCCGACCGCGGCCGGCTCGCCGGGTTCCGGGAGGCGCTGCAGCGGGGTGGGCTGCCCGAGCGCCGGGACTTCGTCGTCACGGTGCCGTGGGGTCCGGACGGCGGCGCGCGCGCCATGGACCGGCTGCTGGCGCTGCCCGACCCGCCGACCGGCGTCTTCGCCTACTCCGACGAGGTCGCCATCGGCGCGCTGCGCAGCCTGCGCCGCGCCCGCGTGGACGTCCCCGGCGCCGTGTCGCTGGTCGGCCTCGACGACCACCCCATGGCCGACCTCACCGACCTGACCACGGTGGCCCAGTTCCCCGCGGAGATCGGGCGCCGCGCGGCCGCCGTGGTGCTGCGCACCCTCGGGCTGCCCGTGCCGGCCGACCTCGACGGCGTCGGCGTCGACGGCGAGCGCCCCGGCACGACCCTCGTGGTGCGCGGCACGACCGCGCCGCCGCGGGCCGCGGGCGCACGCCTGGGCCTCGTCCCCTCGACCCTCGGAGGTTCCTCGTGAGCGACCCCGCCTTCCCCGGCCTGCACGGGCGGCCGCCGCGCGGGTGGGTCAACGACCCGAACGGCGTGGCCCGCGTCGACGGGACGTACCACGTGTTCTTCCAGCACAACCCCGACGACCCGGTGCACGACGCCATCACCTGGGGCCACGTGAGCTCCACCGACCTGCTGCGCTGGCACGAGGAGCCGATCGCCCTGCGGCCGCGGCCGGGCGAGCTCGACGCGCACGGCTGCTGGACGGGCACCGTGCTCGACGACGGCGGTGTCCCCACGGCCGTCTACAGCGGGGTCGCCGACGGCAGCGGCCGCTCGGCCGTCCTGCTCGCCCGCAGCGACCGGACCCTGCGCACCTGGACCCAGGGCTCGGCCCCCGCCACGGGCATGCCGGCCGCCCCGGGGGTGTCGGAGGCGCGCGACCCGTTCGTGTTCGTGCACGAGGGGCGCCGCTACGCGCTCCAGGGCGCCGGCGCCCGCGGCGGCACCCCGCGCGTCGTCCTCTACGCGTGCGACGACCTGACGCGCTGGACCGAGCTGGGCACGCTGCTCGACGGCGGGCACCCGGTCGCGGCCGAGCACGCCCCCGCCCACGTGTGGGAGTGCCCCAACCTCGTGCGGGTGGACGGGCGGTGGGTGCTCCTGGTCTCGCTGTGGCGCTGGGAGGACGGCACGCACGACCTGTCGGGGGTGGCCCACCTCGTCGGCGACCTCGTGCCCGACGGGGCGGGCCTGCGCTTCGAGCCCACCGCGGGTGGCGTCGTCGACGCCGGGCCGGCGTTCTACGCGCCCCAGGTCCTCGCGACCCCCGAGCGCGCCCTGCTGTGGGCGTGGTCCTGGGAGCACGGCCGCAGCGAGGAGGAGTCGCGCGCGGCGGGCTGGGCCGGGGTGCTCACGCTCCCCCGCGAGCTGTTCCTCGCCGACGGCCTGCTGGGCAGCCGGCCCGCGGCCGAGCTGACCGGGCTGCGCCGGGAGCAGCTGCCCTGGCGTGACGGGGAGGCGTTGCGGCACAGCGCCTTCGAGGCGCTCGGCACGGGCCGCGTCGAGCTGCTGCTGGCCGACGGCGGGCACGAGCAGGCCGTCTGGAGCACGGACGCCGGCGGGCCGTGGCGCGTCCTCGTCGACGGCAGCGTCGTGGAGGTCTTCGCGGGCCCGACGCCCGTGACGACCCGCGCCTACCCGAGCGCCACGAGCACGTGGGTGCTGCGCGCCGGCACCCCGGACGACGTCGTCGTCCACCGGCTCGGCCTGCCGGACGACCCGCGCTAGACGCCGCGCGGCGCCGGTGCCGTGCCGTCCGCCGGCAGGGCCACGCGCGGGGCGTGCCGGCCGGCCTTGACCTCGTACATGGCGAGGTCGGCCGCGGCGACGAGACCGGGCGCGGGGGCCGGCCCGGTCGCCACCGCGAGGCCGATGCTGACCCCGATCGCCGCCTCCCCCGGGCCCAGGTCGTAGCGGCCCGCGACGGCTGCCTCGACGCGCGCGACCGCGGCCCGCGCGGCGGCGGCGTCCGGCAGCCCCGTGAGCACCAGCAGGAACTCGTCGCCGCCGAGGCGCGCGACCAGCTCGTCGGCGCGGACGAGGCCCCGCAGCCGGCCGGCCACGGCGAGCAGCACCTGGTCCCCGCTGTCGTGGCCGTGCGTGTCGTTGACGGCCTTGAACCCGTCGAGGTCGGCGAACAGCACGGCCACCTGCGCGTCCGGGGCGGCGTGAGCCAGCGCGGCGTCGAGGCGGCGGACGGCCTCGGCCCGGTCCAGCAGCCCCGTCAGGCGGTCGTGGGTGGCGGCGTGCAGCAGGGTGCGGGTGTGCTGCTCGCGCTCGTCCTCGAGCGCCCGCTGCACCTCCTCGCGGTCCCGCGTCACCAGGCCGATGTTGATGACGAGCAGCGCGAAGAAGAGGAGCTGGACCGCGGCGACGACGTCGGCCGTGGTGGGGTCCACGAGCGAGGGCACCCAGCCGCCGCGCACCCCCGCCGACAGGACGACGGTCGTGACGAGCCCCTGGACGAGCCCGACCGCGGCTGTGCGGTGCCCCGACCACCCGACGTGGACCATGGTCGTGACGGCGAGCGCCGAGCACGCGAGCCAGGGCAGGCCCAGCGCGCACAGCCAGAGCGTGAACCCCGTGCCGCCGATCAGCATCCGCAGCGGGGCCCGGTTGTCCAGCCGCCCGCCGCCCATGAGGCGCTGCACCAGGGGGGAGCGCACCACGGCGAGGCCCGCGGCCGCGAGCGCGCACGCGGCGGGGCTGACCATGGCCGGGCGCAGGTCGTCGAGGACGAGGGCCGGCAGGCCGCCGAAGAGGGCGCCGACGACCGCGAAGACCACCGCGTCCAGGACGGGCGGCAGGGGTCGCCGGTCGGCGCGTCGTGCCCGCACGCGATCCACCTCCTCCGGGGAGGACGGGCCTCCCCGGCAAGCATCGGCGCCCGACGGCCCGCGGTTGACCCCGCTCAGCCGGCCGGCGCAGCCGCCGGGGCGGGTGGCGGGACGGGGGCGGGCGGGGGCGCGGGCGCCGGGACGGGCTTCGGCCGGGCCGCCGGGTCGGGCCCGCACACGACGCGGTCGACCCGGTTGTAGGTGGTGTCGAAGTTCTCCCGCACCTCCGCCCCGCCGCCGACGGGCGTCATGACGCGGGTCACCCGCACCCGGAACCCGGAGTGCGGGGCCTGTGAGGAGCACGAGGAGCTGGTGTCGTAGACGGTCTTCGGGGACGTGACGTTCGTGCGCGGGCCCTTCTCGGCCCGGACCTCGCGGAAGCGCGTGCCGTAGAACGACACCGTGACCTGGTTGCCGACGATCCCGGCCTCGATGTAGACGCCGTGGCCGGAGTCGTTGCGGAACCGGTTGTCGATGCTGCGCCAGTCGATCGTCGCCTCGCGGCCCTCGGGGTAGCGCGAGATGTAGAAGGAGTGCGGCTTGTGCTCCAGCTCGTCCAGGCCCGCGAAGAACACGTTGTTGAACAGCGTCGTGGACAGCTGGGAGACGCCGCCGCCGTAGCCGTCGACGAGCTTGCCCCCGCTGATGACGGGTGCCTTGTGGTAGCCGCGCCCCGGGGTGCGCTCGCCGACGGTGTCGTTGAGCGAGAACTCCGCCCCCGGCGCCACGATCGTCCCGTCGACCGCGGCCGCCGCGATGCGGATGTTGTTGGTGCGGTCGGCGTCGGACGTCAGCGTCGTGGAGAACGTCGAGATGCGCTCGACGATCCCGAGGTCCTGCAGCGACTGCGTGGTCACGGCCGGGGGCCGCACCGCGAGGGCCACCTCGGCGCGGCGCGTCGGGGCCGTCGCCGGCGTCGTCGCGCCCTGCGCGGGCGCCAGCGCGGTGGTCACGGCGCCCGCGACGGCCTGCGGGGGCACCTCGCTGCCGTCGACGGCGGGCACGACGGACGGGACCCCGTCGCGGACCGCGATGCGGGCGTCCTGCGGAGCGACCTCGAACGCCGGGTCGGCGGCCAGGACCGCGGTGCGCAGGGCGGCGCCGTCGGCCACGAGCTGCAGCTCCCCCTCGACCGGGCGCACCGCGAGCGCTCCGGCGAAGGCCGGGGGCGGCAGGGCGACCTCGCGGCCGCCGCCCGCGACGACGAGGTCCCCCGCGACGGCCGGGGCGGCGACGCTCGCGACCGCGGCCTCGACCTCGGCCGCGTCGACCGAGGGCGACAGGCCCTGCGCGGCGACGGTGACGGGCGTGCCGTCCTCGACGGGCCAGCGCTGCGCGACGGCGTCCGCGGCGGCGTCGACGTCGACGTCGCGGCCCTTGGCGGGCTGCTCGACGACGGGGCGCACGGCGCCGCCCTCGACGCGGAAGGTCACCGCGCCCTCGACGGCCGGGGTCCGCACGCCGGCGGCCACGGGTCCCAGCCCGGCCCGCAGGGCGGCGCGGTCGACGTCGACGACGGGGCGCTGCTCACCCCCGCCCACGACGTGGTCCCACAGCACGCGCGGGTCCCAGGCCGCCGCCGTGACGCGCTCGGCGGTGGCCGGCACGTCCAGGCGCAGCCCGGACGCGGCCGGGTCGAGCGACGCGGCCACGTCGGCGCCGGCCCCGCTGACGCGCAGCGGCACGGGTGCCGCGGCGAGGTCGGCGGCCGGGGCGGTCAGGGCGTCGCGCACGGCCGCGCGGTCGCGGCCGCCCACGTCGGTGCCGAGGACGGTCGTGCCGCGCGGGGCCGTGCCGCCCAGCGCCAGCGCCGCGGTGGCGTACCCGCCCGCGACCACCACGCCCACGCCGGCGGCGACCAGCCAGGCCCGGGTGCGGCGGTGCCGCTGCGGCCGCGGGTCCACCCGTCGGTCCTGCTCGGCTGACTGCCCGACCCGCTCGCTCACGAACCCCCCGTTCCACCGGGGCGCCCCCGCGCCCCGTCCCCGCTCGCGCGGAACCCCCAGCTTACGGCCGGTCGCTCACCGTGGGGGGCAAGAGCCGGCGGGGCAGGCACGCGTTGCCGCGCGTCGCGGCCGGGACGTCGCCGAACACGCTGTCGCACCAGGTCTGGACGTCCTCGCGGGTGGCGAACGGGCCCGCCGCGAACGTCGTCCAGTAGGGGTTGCCGCGCGCGTCGAGGGAGCCGCCGCCGAAGTCGTCGCTGCGCAGCACGAAGACGTCGGCCCCCGCCGGACCGTCGGCGATCCGGCGGCTCTGGGCGAGGATGTCGCCCGCGTAGAAGGTGTGGCTGCCGTTCGCGGCGACCTGCGCGGGGTCGGTCGTGCCGATGCTCTTGGCGGCCAGCTGCGCCGCCCACCGGCCCGTCGGCGGGTGCTCGGCGAGGCCGCGGGCGCGCAGCTCCTGCAACCGGGCGAGCGCGGCCGCGTCGTCGGTGGCCGCCGGACTCGCGGGCAGCGGGCTCGTCGGCAGCGGGTCGGGGGCCGGGGCGTCGCGGGGCACGTCCGGGACGGCCGCGGCGCCCGATCGCGCCGGAGGGCTCGCGACCACCGGGGCGCCCGCGGGCCTCGCCCCGCCCACCGCGAGGACGCCGACCTGGACGGCGAGCACGGCCACCAGCACGCCCGCGGCCACCTGCAGGCCGCGCAGCCCGCGGGGCGTGCTGGTGGCCGTGCTCGCCGTCCAGGTCGGCGTCCTCGCGGTG
>NZ_JAAALN010000008.1 GCF_009906795.1 Kineococcus siccus | reverse complement strand
GGGCACGACCAGGAACCACAGTGGAGGAGCCGACACCGGTCGGCGACTGCCTCACACCCTGCTCGTGGTGACCTGCCTTCGGCAGGTCACCACGAGCTCACCGGTCATCCAGCGGTGGATCCAGGCTGAGGCGACCGCACCCGGCGACGGCGGCGCCGGGTGGCGGGCTCAACGGGCGCCGCGGTGCGCTCGGCGGCGCCCGAGGCGTCCCGCCGGGAGGGGGACGCTCGGGAGGGGTGCGTTCCCGGCGGGTGCGTTGCCGGGGGGTGCGTTCCCGGCGGCCGGTGGGTCGGGCGCGAGGACGACCCGGTCGCGTCCCGTCCGCTTCGCGGTGTACAGCGCGGCGTCGGCGGCGGCGAGCGCCGCGGGCAGGTCCGCCCAGGTCCCGCGGGCCACGCCGATGCTCACGGTCACCGGCACGGGGCGGGTGCGCGAGGCCGCACCGACGGCCGCCCGGAGCTCCTCCGCGCACGCGGCGGCGTCGGCCCCGTCGGGCAGGCGCACGACGCACTCCTCACCGCCGATACGGGCCGCGACCTCCCCGGGACCGACGGAGGCCGCGAGCAGGCCCGCGAACCACACGAGGGTCTCGTCCCCCACCGCGTGGCCGGTCTCGTCGTTGATGCGCTTGAAGTGGTCCAGGTCGAGGAGCAGGAGCCAGCCCGACGCCGTCGTCGCGGGCGCCGACGCGAGGCCGCGGCGGTTCAGCAGGCCCGTCAGCGGGTCGCGTCCAGCGCTGTCGGTGAGCTCGCGCAGCGCGTCCTCGACGACGCCACGCAACCAGCTCGTGCAGCCCGCCACGAGGCCGAGGACGCTGGCGCCGACGACGACACCGACGACGGCGCGCTCCACGGACCCCGTGCTCAGCAGGTAGGCGCCCCACGCGAGCTGCTGCCAGACGAGCTGCAGCACGATCTCCCAGCCCGAGCGCGTCATGGCGATCACGAGCACCGGGCACAGCAGCGCGATGCCGCCGATGTCCAGGGACGGGATCGACTCCGCCGCCGCCGTCCCGGCGACGAGCACCACCGCCGCCCACGCCGAGTAGCCGGTGCGCACCCACGCCGGCGCGGTCACGGGCGTCAGGTGGGCCCACACGGCGATGACGGCGGCGCTCGCGGCCGCGGCCAGCATGAGCCGGGTGTCGGGGACGAACGGGGCGAGGGCCAGCAGGACCAGCGATCCGGGCGCGGCCATGAGCACGGTGGCCCGGGAGTTCCACCGCCGGTTCGCGGGCGACCCTCGGACCGCCAGGTGGTCGGTGCCCCCGCGGTCACCGGCGAGGGTCCCGGCGCGGGAGCCGCTGGCGTCCAGCGGGCCGGGAGCGGGCGCAGCCGGCGCCGCCACCGGTCCGTCGCGGGTCGCCTCCCGCTCCGGGGCGCGGCGCGGCGCTGCCGCTGCGGGTTCACGTCCGGCCTCTCACCTCGCCCCCGGGCCGGTGGGTGGACCCGGGGGTACCACCCGGTCATCGGCACCCCGGGGGCACGGCTGTCCGGGCGGGCCGGAGGCTCCGCCCGGCTGGGCGTCCCCGGCGCCGGCGCGCGTCGCCGGGCTCAGCGCCCGGAGCGGCTCCAGGCGCTGAACGAGCGCAGCGATCCGGTGCCGGGCCGGCGCAGCCACGGCCACGGGTGCCGCACGACGACGTCGAGTCGGGCCGCGCGGCGGGCGAAGCCGGGCACCGGGGCGTGCGTGACGGCGAGACGACGCCCCCGCAGCTCCTCGACCGGGTCGCCGAGGTGGACGTCGACACCGAGCTCGGCGAGCGTCTCGGCCAGGAACACCAGTCGCTTGCCGGACAGCCGCAGGCGCGCCAGGAGCGGCTCGTCGAGCACGAAGACGGCCGGCAGGCCGGGGTGGGCCGCCAGCGCGGGGTCGGTGTCGCCGAGCGACTCCGCGGTCAGCCAGACGGTGTCGGGTGCACCCGGGCCCTGGGGCGCCTCGGGCCCGGCGTCGCTCACCCCGCCCGCGAGGCCGGCCGGCGGCTCCACGCGCGGCCCGGCCTCGGCGTCCGGCCAGTCCTGCACCGGGCACGCGCGGCGCAGCGCGCACGTCCCGCACAGCCCCGGGGCCCGCTTCTCGACCTGCCAGCGGCTGAACCCGTAGACCTTGCCCGTCCCCGTGCCGACCGCCCACTGCCAGCCCAGGCGGTTGGCGGCCGGGGACCCGTCGAGCAGGTGCCGGTACATCTCGGCCGCGCCCTCGCGCCAGTCCGCGCCGGCGCGCACCGCGTACTGCGAGGCGAGCCACATGCGGGTTTGGTTCACGAGCCACCCGTCGGTGTGCAGCTCCTGCGTCGTCGCGGCCATGCAGGCCATCTCCTGCGGCCACGGCTCGCGCGGCCACGGCTTCGCGGGCACGGGCGCCTCGAACCGCAGCGGGTGCGCGGTGGCCGCCCCGACCCGGGCGTAGAGGTGGCGGGCGTACTCCTGCCACAGCAGCTCGTCGCGGAACTTCGCCCGGTCGCGGGGCGGGGCGCCGGCCGCCGCGGCCCACACCGCGGGCAGCGGCAGCAGCCCGTGCCGGATGTAGGGCGACAGCCGCGTCGCCCCCCGCCGGGTGGGCGGCCACACCTCGTTGCGGCGCGCGGCGTACCCCGTCAGGTCCAGGGTCGCGAGGGCGGTGTCCGCGGCGGCCTGGCCGCCGCGCACCGACGACGCGGTGACGTCGTCGCACGCGAGGTGCCCGAGGTGGTCGCGGACCCAGGCGAGCGCGCCGTCGCGCTCGGGAGGCGGGGGCGGGAGGAGAGGCACCCGGTGATCCTCCCCCGCGCGACGCACGACGGCCCGCGGAGCTCTCGCTCCGCGGGCCGCCGGTCGTGCGCGTGCTCAGCCGTGCGGCTGTCGCCTCAGAGATTGAAGCCGAGGGCGCGCAGCTGCTCCTTGCCGTCGTCGGTGATCTTCTCCGGACCCCACGGCGGCATCCACACCCAGTTGATGCGGTGGTCGGCCACGACGTCGAGGAGCGCCTCGCGCGTCTGGTCCTCGATGACGTCGGTCAGCGGGCAGGCCGCGCTCGTGAGCGTCATGTCGATCGTCAGGACGTTGTCGTCGGTGACGCTGAGGCCGTAGATCAGCCCCAGGTCGACGACGTTGATCCCCAGCTCGGGGTCGACGACGTCCTTCAGCGCCTCCTCGACGTCCGCGATCGCCGCGGGCGTCGGGCCGGCCGCGGCCGGGGTCTCCGTCTCGCTCATCGTGGGCTCCTCAGGCCTTGGCGAGGTACCGGTCGTAGCCGGACTCCTCGAGCGCGTCGGCCAGCTCGGGGCCACCCTGCTCGGCGACGCGACCGTCGACGAACACGTGGACGAACTGGGGGGTGATGTAGCGCAGGATGCGCGTGTAGTGCGTGATGAGCAGCACGCCGACGTCGGTGCGCTCCAGCGAGCGGTTGACGCCCTCGGAGACGACCTTCAGCGCGTCCACGTCGAGACCGGAGTCGGTCTCGTCGAGGACGGCGAACTTCGGCTTGAGCAGCTCCATCTGGAGGATCTCGTGGCGCTTCTTCTCGCCGCCGGAGAAGTTCTCGTTGACGTTGCGCTCAGCGAACGTGGCGTCCATGCGCAGGTCGTCCATCGCCTGCTTGACGTCCTTGACCCACGTGCGCAGCTTCGGGGCCTCGCCGTCGACCGCGGTCTTGGCGGTGCGCAGGAAGTTCGAGACCGTGACACCGGGGACCTCGACCGGGTACTGCATGGCGAGGAACAGGCCGGCGCGGGCGCGCTCGTCGACGCTCATCGCGAGGACGTCCTCGCCGTCGAGGGTCACCGTGCCGCTGGTGACGGTGTACTTCGGGTGCCCGGCGATGGAGTAGGCCAGCGTGGACTTGCCCGACCCGTTCGGGCCCATGATCGCGTGGACCTCGCCGGAGCGGATGGTCAGGTCGACCCCGCGCAGGATCTCCTTGGCGCCACCGTCGGCCTCGGCCACGGTGACGTGCAGGTCGCGGATCTCCAGGGTGGCCATCAGTTCTCCTCGGTCGTGCTGGTGGTCGGGGTGGCCGGGGCGGTCGCGAGGGCCTGCAGCGCGTCGTGCGCGCCCGGCATCGTCGCGGCGAGCTCGGTCTCGATCGTCGCCATCAGGCGGTCGGCGAGGTCGGGCAGGCCGATCCGGCCGATGATGTCGGCGAAGAAGCCGCGCACCACGAGCCGGCGCGCGTCGGCCTCGGGCATGCCGCGCGACTGCAGGTAGAACAGCTGCTCGTCGTCGAAGCGGCCCGTGGCGCTCGCGTGCCCCGCGCCGACGATCTCGCCGGTCTCGATCTCGAGGTTCGGCACGGAGTCGGCGCGCGCGCCGTCGGTGAGCAGCAGGTTGCGGTTCAGCTCGTACGTCTCGGTGCCCTCGGCAGCCGCCCGGATGAGGACGTCGCCGATCCAGACGGCGTGCGCGCCGTCGCCCTGCAGCGCGCCCTTGTACTCCACGTAGCTCTTGCAGTTCGTGGCCTCGTGGTCGACGAACTGCCGGTGCTCGAGGTGCTGGCCGGCGTCGGCGAAGTACACGCCGAGCAGCTGGGCGTCCCCGCCGGGCCCCGCGTAGCGCAGGTTGGCGGAGATGCGCACGGCCCTGCCGCCCAGGCTGACCGCGATGTGCCGGGCGAACGCGTCGCGGCCGACGACCACGTCGTGCTGACCGACGTGCACGGCGTCGTCGTCCCACTCCTGCAGCGACACCACGGTGATCTGCGCGCCGTCGCCGACGCGGACCTCCACGCCACCGCGGTGGGCGCCGCCCCCGACGTGGTCGAGCACGACGAGGCCCTTGCTGTGGTGCCCGGCCTCGACGAGCAGGTGGCCGGAGGTCGTGCGGCCGGCCTCACCGCGCACCGTGACCAGCACGGGCGCGTCGAGCTCCGCCTCGGCGGGGATCCGCACGAGGTGGGCGTGCGTGGTCGCCGCCCAGCTCGCCGCGGCGGCGCGGTCACCGGGGCGGAACCCCGGGCCGGCGCCGATCTCCGCGGGCGTGCCCGTGCGGTGCTCCACGACGTCGGGCCCGGAGACCTCGACGGCCGCCGTCTCGTCGCCCCCGGCCACGGCGAACAGCGGCGCGAGCACCTTCAGCGGGGAGAACTTCCACTCCTCCTCGCGGCCACCGGGCACGGCGAAGTCGGCGACGTCGTAGGACGTGACGCGCTCCGCGCGGCTCGCGTCGGGCACCGTGCCGGCGCCGTGGCTGTGCGCCCGGGCCGCGTTCGGCGGCGTCTCGGTGATCGGGTCGGTCGTCTCGTCGACGGCGGTCATCAGCCGACGGCCCCTTCCATCTGCAGCTCGATCAGGCGGTTCAGCTCCAGCGCGTACTCCATGGGCAGCTCGCGCGCGACGGGCTCGATGAACCCGCGCACGATCATGGCCATGGCCTCGTCCTCGGCCATGCCGCGGCTCATGAGGTAGAACAGCTGCTCCTCGCTGACGCGGGAGACCGTGGCCTCGTGCCCCATGACGACGTCGTCCTCGCGGATGTCGTTGTAGGGGTAGGTGTCCGAGCGGCTGATCGTGTCCACGAGCAGCGCGTCGCAGCGGACCGTGGACGCCGAGTGGTGCGCGCCCTCGAGGACCTGGATGAGGCCCCGGTAGGACGTGCGGCCCCCGCCGCGGGCGATCGACTTGGAGACGATCGAGCTCGCGGTGTGCGGCGCCGCGTGCACCATCTTGGCGCCCGCGTCCTGGTGCTGGCCCTCGCCGGCCATGGCGATGGACAGCGTCTCGCCCCGGGCGTGCTCGCCCATGAGGTAGACCGCCGGGTACTTCATCGTCACCTTGGAGCCGATGTTGCCGTCGATCCACTCCATGGTGGCGCCCTCGGCGGCCGTGGCGCGCTTGGTCACCAGGTTGTAGACGTTGTTCGACCAGTTCTGGATGGTCGTGTACCGCACGCGGGCGTTCTTCTTGACGATGATCTCCACGACCGCGGAGTGCAGCGAGTCGCTCTGGTAGATCGGCGCCGTGCAGCCCTCGACGTAGTGGATGTAGGAGTCCTCGTCGGCGATGATCAGCGTCCGCTCGAACTGGCCCATGTTCTCGGTGTTGATCCGGAAGTAGGCCTGCAGCGGGATGTCCACGTGCACGCCCTTGGGGACGTAGATGAACGACCCGCCGGACCACACCGCCGAGTTCAGCGCCGCGAACTTGTTGTCGCCGGAGGGGATGACGGTGCCGAAGTACTCCCGGAAGAGCTCCTCGTGCTCGCGCAGCCCCGTGTCGGTGTCGACGAAGATGACGCCCTTCTCCTCCAGGTCCTCGCGGATCTGGTGGTAGACGACCTCCGACTCGTACTGCGCCGCGACGCCCGCGATGAGGCGCTGCTTCTCCGCCTCCGGGATGCCCAGGCGGTCGTAGGTCTCCTTGATGTCGGCGGGCAGGTCGTCCCAGCTGGTCGCCTGCTTCTCCGTCGAGCGCACGAAGTACTTGATGTTGTCGAAGTCGATGCCCGTGAGGTCGGAGCCCCAGTCGGGCATGGGCTTGCGGCCGAACATCTTCAGCGCCTTGAGCCGGTTCTCGAGCATCCAGGCGGGCTCGGACTTCTTCGACGAGATGTCGCGCACGACGTCCTCGGACAGGCCGCGCTTGGCGACCTTCCCCGCGGCGTCGGAGTCCGACCAGCCGTAGCGGTAGCGGCCCATGTCCTCCAGCTCGGCGGGTCCCGTGGTCTGGGGGGTGACGAGCTCGGGGGTGAGTTCGGTGGTCATCGTCGTCGTCCTTCCGTCGGCGTCGCTGTCCCCGCGGTGGTGCCGTCGAGGGTCGTGCTCGTGCTGGTCGTGGCACCCGGTGCCGGGTCGGTGACCCGGTCCGGGGAGTCGTGGGCGGCCCGGGCGGGCAGCCGGTCCGGTGGGTGGTGGTCGGAGGGCACGTAGGTCGTGCAGACGTGGGCGCCGCGGGCCAGGGTCGCCAGGCGCTGGACCCGGGTGCCGAGCACGCGCTCGAAGACCTTCGCCTCCGCCTCGCACAGCTCGGGGAAGGCCTCCGCGGCCCGGCGCACCGGGCAGTGCCCCTGGCACAACTGGGTGCCCTCGGCGGCTGTTCCCCGCGCGACGGGACGCGCCGAGGCGGCGTAGCCCTGGGCCGCGAGCGCCGCGGCGAGGGCCGCGACGCGCTCCCCGGTCCCCGGTCCGGCGGCCGCGACCGCCGTGCTCAGGCGCTCCTCGAGGCCGGCGAGGCGGCGCTCGGCGAAGTCCTGCACGGCGGCGGGGCCCTGCACCTCGGCCAGGTAGGCCAGGGCCGTCAGGGCCAGGTCGTCGTAGCCCGCCGGCAGCGTGTCGTGGCCCGCGGAGGACACGACGTACTCCCGGGCGGGACGGCCGCGGCCGCGACGCTGGGCCGGGCTCGGCTCGCGCGTCTCGACGACGCCCTCGGCGGTCAGCGCGTCGAGGTGGCGGCGCACGGCCGCGCTGGTCAGGCCGAGCTGGGTCGCGAGGGCCCCCGCGGTCACCGGGCCGAGCTCGGCCACGGCGGTGCGCAGCCGCGTGCGCGTCCGCAGCTCCTCCGACCCCGGCACCGGGAGCACCGGCGGCCGAGGTGAGGCTCCCCTCACCAATTCCACAACGTCGATGTTACCTAATTCGCCGGCCGGGCGACACCGGGGGTCCCGCCGTGGGCGGGCGGGTACTACCGCGGCTCGTAGACTCCGGGCGTGGCCAGCCCGCTCCCCTCCCCCGTCACGGCCACGACGGCGCCCGCGGTCCTCGTCGAGGACCTCCGCAAGAGCTACGGCTCCACCCGCGTGCTGGACGGGCTCACCTTCGCGGCGGCGCCGGGCCGGGTCACGGCCCTGCTCGGCCCCAACGGCGCCGGCAAGACCACGACGGTGGCGTGCTGCGAGGGGCTGCAGCGCGCCGACAGCGGCCGGCTGCGCGTGCTGGGGCTGGACCCGGTGGCCGACGCCGCGGCGCTGCGGCCGCGCGTCGGCGTGATGCTGCAGGACGGCGGGCTGCCCACGGGGGTGGGGGCGCTCGAGGCGCTGCGCCACGTCGCGGGCCTGCACTCCGCCCCGCTGCCGGTCGACGCGCTCGCCGAACGGCTGGGCCTGACGTCCTTCGCCCGGACCCGCGTGCGCCGGCTCTCGGGCGGGCAGCGCCAGCGCCTGGCGATGGCGTGCGCGCTCGTCGGGCGGCCCGAGCTCGTCTTCCTCGACGAGCCGAGCGCGGGGCTGGACCCGCAGGCGCGGCTCGCGGTGTGGGACGTGGTGCGCGAGGCGCGCAGCAGCGGTGTGGCGGTCGTGCTGACCACCCACCTCATGGAGGAGGCCGAGCGGCTGGCCGACGACGTCGTGGTCATCGACGCCGGCCGGGTCGTCGCCCAGGGCACCCCCGAGGCGCTGACCCGCGGGCCCGCCGTGCTGACCTTCGTGGCCCGGCCGGGGCTGCCGACCGAGTCGCTGCGCCTGGCCCTGCCCGTGGACGCCGACGTCGTGGAGGGCGAGCCCGGCCACTACGCGGTGCTGGGCATCCCGGCCGACCCGCGCGTGGCCGCCACCGTGACGTCGTGGTGCGCCACCCACGACGTCCTCCCCGAGGGGCTCGGCGCCCAGCGACGTACCCTCGAAGACGTGTTCCTCGACCTCACCGGCCGGAGCCTGCGGTGAGCGGCAGCGCCTCGGTGGCCGCCGCCCGCCCCGGCGGACCGCCCGCCGCCCGCGCCGCGGCGCTGGACCTGTCCCCGGCCGGCGGCGCCGCGCCCTGGTGGCGCCGGACGCTGCGGCAGGGGTCGTTCGAGGCGCGCATCGCGCTGCGCAACGGGGAGCAGCTGCTCCTGACGCTCGTCCTGCCCGTGCTCGTCCTCGTCGCCGCCGTCCGGACCACGTCGCTCGACCTGGGCGACGGCGACCGGCCCGCCCTCGCGCTGGCGGGCGTGCTGGCCGTGGCCGTGGTCTCGACCGCGTTCACGGGGCAGGCCATCGCGACCGGCTTCGACCGCCGCAACGGCGTGCTCCGGCTGCTGGCGACCACGCCGCTGGGGCGCCCGGGCCTCGTCGTCGGCAAGGTCCTCGCGGTCCTGCTCCTGGTCGCCGTGCAGGTCGTCGTGCTGGGGCTGGTGGGCCTCGCCGTCGGCTGGCGGCCGCAGCTGCCGCCCGTGCTCGCGGCCGTGCCCGCGGTCCTGCTCGGGGTCGCGGCGTTCACCGCGCTGGGCCTGCTGCTGGCCGGGACCGTCCGCGCCGAGGGCACGCTCGCGATCGCCAACTTCGTCTGGGTCCTGCTGCTCGCGGGCGGTGGGCTCGTGCTGCCGTCGCCGCTCGCGCCCGTCACGGACCTGCTGCCCTCGGGGGCGCTGGGCGGGGCGCTGCGCGCGGCGCTGGCCGACGGCGCCGTCGCCCCGTGGCCGCTGCTCGTGCTGGCGGTCTGGGCGGCGCTCGCGACCGCCGCGTGCGCGCGCTGGTTCCGCTGGGAGTGATGTCACACCCGTGACGCCGACCACGGGCCGGGGTCGTCGCGGGGCGCGACATACCATCGACGCGTGAGCGTCACGGTCGGCCGAAGCAGCACCACGAACCCGCCGGAGCGCCGCGGCCTGCGCGCCGCCCTCCCCCGCTGGGCCTCGCGCATCCTCCTGCTCAACGTCGTCGCCGAGTGCCTCATCGTCGTGACCGGCGGCGTCGTGCGGCTGACCGGCTCCGGCCTCGGCTGCCCCACCTGGCCGCAGTGCGTCCCGGGGTCCTACGTGCCCGTCGTGCAGCAGGAGCAGGGCTTCCACAAGTGGATCGAGTTCGGCAACCGGACGCTCACGGGGCTCGTCGGGATCATCGCCCTCGCCTGCCTCGTCGCCGTCTGGCGCCACCGCCGCCGCGACCTGCTCCCCTACGTGGGGCTGGTGATCTTCGGCATCCTGGCGCAGGCCGTCATCGGCGGCATCACGGTGCACATGGAACTCGCGCCCGGCTACGTCATGACCCACTTCCTCGTCTCGATGCTGCTCGTGACGGCCTCGACGATCCTGTGGCGGCGCGGGCTCGAGACGTCCGGGCCGCGCGCCGTCGTCGTGCGCCGCGAGGTCCGCGGCGGCGCCTGGCTGGCCGCCGCGCTGCTCTACGCCGTCGTCGTGGTCGGCACGGTCGTCACGGGTTCCGGTCCGCACTCCGGCGACGCCGACGAGCCGGCCCGCTTCGGCCTCGACCCGCAGGCCGTCAGCTGGCTGCACGCCGACCTCGTCATGGCCTACGTGGGCCTGCTCATCGGTCTCGTCGTGGCCCTGCGGGCGACGTCGGCGCCACCCGCCGCCCGCCACGCCTCGGTGCTGCTGCTCGTCGCCACGCTGCTCCAGGGCGTCGTGGGCTACACGCAGTACTTCACCGACCTGCCGTGGGTGCTCGTGGCGATCCACATGGGCATGGCGTGCCTGCTCGTCGTGCTCCAGGTCCGGCTGCTGTGCGCGCTCACCGCCCCCCGCGACGAGGTCCCCGTCCAGGTCCCCGACCGCCGCGCCGCCGCCACCGCCTGACCCGTCACCGCCCCCGGCCCGACCTCGCGACGGCCCGACCTCCCCGCGACCTGGTCCACGGGCCCGCGCATCACCGCCGCACCCGCCGACGGCCGCTGTCCCCCGCGCTCGTGCGGGTGCTCTCTAGGCCCCGGGCCCTGCGCCCCGCACGTCGGGCCGGTGCTCGCACGACGACGACGCCCCCCCGACCGGACCGGTCGGGGGGGCGTCGTCGTGCGGGCAAGAGCCCTCAGAAGGGCCAGGCGACCCGGAGGAAGGGGTCGAGCGCCACGGCGGCCGACAGCAGCGTCAGGTAGGTGATCGAGCCGTGGAAGACGCCCATCGGGCTGATCGCCTTGAGCTGCTCCAGCGTCCCGGCGTCGCGGCCGCCCGTGGCCGCCTCGAAGCGGCGCGTGCGCCGCAGCAGCCCGTAGGTCTGCGCGAGGAAGCCGAGGCCGAGGACCACGGCCGCGCCGAGGTAGACCATGCCGGCGCCGCCGACGGGGACCAGGAGCAGCGAGCAGGCCACCATCGCCCACGTGTAGGCGACGATCTGGCGGGCCACCGTCGTCGGCTTCGCCACGACGGGGAGCATCGGCACCCCGGCGTTGGCGTAGTCCTCGCGGTAGCGCACCGACAGCGGCCAGTAGTGCGGCGGCGTCCACAGGAAGATGACGCCGAAGAGGACGAACGGCGCCCAGTCGAGCTGCCCGCGCACGGCCGTCCAGCCGATGAGGACCTGCATGCAGCCCGCGACACCGCCCCAGACGATGTTCTGCGACGTCCGGCGCTTGAGCAGCAGCGTGTAGCCCACGATGTAGAGGGCGATCGCGACGAGCGCCAGCACCGCGGACAGGGCGTTGACGAAGGCCAGGAAGACCGCCACCGACGCCACGCCCAGCGCGGCCGCGAAGACGAGCGCCTGCCGCGGCGTGACCTCACCGGTGACGAGCGGGCGGCCCTCGGTGCGCTTCATGAGCGCGTCGATGTCGCGGTCGAAGTAGCAGTTCAGGGTGTTCGCGCACCCGGCCGCGAGCGCGCCGCCGACGAAGGTCGTGACCAGCAGCAGCAGCGGCGGCAGACCCCCCTGCGCGAACAGCATCACGGGGATGGTCGTGATGAGGAGGAGCTCGATGATCCGCGGCTTGGTCAGCGAGACGTACGCCGCCACCCGCGGGAAGCGGGGAGGACGCTGACGTCCCCCGCGGCGGCGGAGCACCGAGAGGGTGCGCGCGTGCGCGGAGGCGTCCGTGGGACGCGGGTCGACGACAGTCACAGTGTCCTCAGGGCGAGGCGACATCGGGCACGCACGACTCTACGCCGCTCCTACCACTTGTCGT
This sequence comes from Kineococcus siccus, assembly GCF_009906795.1. Classification (GTDB taxonomy): domain Bacteria; phylum Actinomycetota; class Actinomycetes; order Actinomycetales; family Kineococcaceae; genus Kineococcus; species Kineococcus siccus. Next base: position 34,244 of record NZ_JAAALN010000008.1, on the reverse strand, counting down.
TGACCGGGCCGCCGCGGCGGCCACCACGGAGCGTGGCGGTCGCGAGCTGCGGAAGGACCCGCTGCGAGTAGGCTCGCCACGCGGTGATCCGGAGACGAGCACACCTCGTGCCGGGACGCCGCGGAGGACGAACGCCTCGGACGACGGTGCCACGGCGACGCCAGGCCTCGTGGCCGGTCGCCGCCGCCACCCCCGGACGGGGCGTGGCGGACCAGAGGCAGCGAGGGTCCGGCAGAGGGCCCCGGGGTGACGACGGAGACAGAGAGCGGACCACGGCCGGTCCACCCACCGCCGACCCGGCGCTGGACGGATACCTGGTTCGCACGGGAGGAGACACGTGAGCCGGCAGAGCCTCGAGTGGAGCGACCTGGACGACCGGGCGGTGGACACCGTCAGGGTCCTCGCCATGGACGCGGTCCAACGATCGGGCAACGGACACCCGGGGACGGCCATGAGCCTGGCCCCCGTGGCGTACCTGCTGTTCCAGAAGATGATCCAGCACGACCCCGCCGACCCGGACTGGACGGGCCGCGACCGCTTCGTGCTGTCGTGCGGGCACTCCAGCCTGACGCTCTACGTCCAGCTGTACCTGGCCGGCTACGGCCTCGAGCTGGACGACCTCAAGGCGCTGCGCAAGTGGGGCTCGAAGACTCCCGGCCACCCCGAGCACGGCCACCTGGCCGGCGTCGAGATGACCACCGGCCCGCTGGGCCAGGGCATCTCCTCCGCCGTCGGCATGGCCATGGCGGCCCGCCGCGAGCGCGGTCTGTTCGACCCCGAGGCGGCCCCCGGCACGAGCCCGTTCGACCACACCATCTGGGTGCTGGCCTCCGACGGCGACATCCAGGAGGGCGTGTCCTCCGAGGCGTCCTCGATCGCGGGCGTGCAGGAGCTCGGCAACCTCGTCGTCGTCTACGACGCGAACCACATCTCCATCGAGGACGACACGGCCATCGCCCTGGCCGAGGACACCGGCAAGCGCTACGAGGCGTACGGCTGGCACGTGCAGACCATCGACTGGACCAACGGTGGCGAGGGTCCCTACACCGAGGACGTCGCGGGCCTGCACGAGGCGCTCGAGGCGGCCAAGGAGGAGACCGGGCGCCCGTCCATCGTCATCCTGCGCACGCTCATCGCGTGGCCGGCCCCGAACGCGCACAACACCGGCAAGTCGCACGGCTCCGCGCTGGGCGAGTCCGAGGTCCGCGCCACCAAGGAGGTCATGGGCTTCGACCCGGAGCAGACCTTCCAGGTCGACGACGACGTCCTGGCCCACGTGCGCGGCGCCCGCGAGCGCGGCCGCACCCTGCACGAGTCCTGGACGACCCGCTTCGACGCGTGGCGCAGCGGCGCCGGCGAGCGCGGCGGGCTGTTCGACCGCATCTCCACCCGCACGCTGCCCGAGGGCTGGGCGTCGGCGCTGCCGACGTTCGAGGCGGGCACCTCGATCGCCAGCCGCAAGGCCTCCGGCGAGGTCCTCAACGCCCTCGCCTCGACCCTGCCCGAGCTGTGGGGCGGTTCCGCGGACCTCGCGGAGTCCAACCTCACCTCGATGAAGGGCGAGCCGAGCTTCCTGCCCGAGAGCCGCCAGACGAAGACGTGGCAGGGCAGCCCGTACGGGCGCACCCTGCACTTCGGCATCCGCGAGCACGCCATGGGCGCCATCCTCAACGGCATCGCGCTGCACGGCGGGACGCGCCCCTACGGCGGCACGTTCCTCGTCTTCAGCGACTACATGCGCCCCGCCGTCCGGCTCGCGGCGATCATGCGGCTGCCGGTCACCTACGTGTGGACGCACGACTCGATCGGCCTGGGCGAGGACGGCCCCACGCACCAGCCGGTCGAGCACCTCTCGGCGCTGCGCGCCATCCCCGGCCTCGACGTCGTGCGCCCGGGCGACGCCAACGAGACCGCGTGGGCGTGGAAGACGATCCTCGAGCACACCGACCGCCCCGCGGGCCTGGCGCTGAGCCGGCAGAACCTGCCGACCTTCGACCGCTCGCAGGCCGGCTGGGGTGCGGCGGACGGGGTCGCCAAGGGCGGCTACGTCCTCGTCGAGGCCTCCGCGGCCACGCCGCAGGTCATCCTCATCGGCACCGGGTCCGAGACGCAGATCGCCGTCGCGGCCGCCGCCCGCCTCGAGGAGGAGGGCGTGCCCACGCGCGTCGTCTCCATGCCGTGCCGCGAGTGGTTCGACGAGCAGCCGCAGTCCTACCGCGACACCGTCCTGCTCCCGCAGGTCAAGGCGCGCGTCGCGGTCGAGGCCGGCATCGCGCAGAGCTGGCACGACCTGACCGGCGACGCCGGGCGGATCGTCAGCCTCGAGCACTTCGGGGCCTCGGCCGACTACCAGGACCTCTACCGCGAGTTCGGCCTGACGGACGAGGCCGTCGTGACCGCGGCCAAGGAGAGCCTCGCCGGTCTCCAGTGACCACCGGCGGGACCCGGGCCCCGGCCCGGGTCCCGCCCCCGGCGCCTGCGGGCGCCAGCAGCACGGGGCGCCGTCTCGGCGCCCCCGCCCGCTGACCGCGGGCGGATCCACGGACGAGGAGACGGAGAAGCACATGACGAACAGCAACCTGGCGGAGCTCTCGCAGCACGGGGTGTCGGTCTGGCTGGACGACCTGTCCCGCGAGCTCATCGGCTCGGGCGAGCTGCAGCGGCTCGTGGACGACGGCGTCCTCGGCATCACGACGAACCCGACGATCTTCGCGAGCGCGCTCGCCAAGGGCGACGCCTACACCGACCAGGTCAAGGAGCTCGTCGCCGCGGGCGCCGACGTGGACGAGGCCGTCTTCCAGATCACCACCGCCGACGTCCGCCACGCCGCGGACCTCCTGCGCCCGGTCTACGACCGCACCGACCGCCTCGACGGCCGGGTCTCCCTCGAGGTCGACCCCCGCCTCGCGCACGACACCGCGGGCACCGAGGAGTCGGCGCGCACGCTCTGGAAGGCCGTCGACCGGCCGAACGTGTACATCAAGATCCCCGCGACGGTCGAGGGCCTCGCGGCCATCAGCACCGCGCTGTCCGAGGGCATCAGCGTCAACGTCACGCTGATCTTCTCCCTCGACCGCTACCGCGCCGTCATGCAGGCCTTCCTCACGGGCCTGGAGCAGGCCAAGCAGAACGGCCACGACCTCGCGCTGATCGAGTCCGTCGCGTCCTTCTTCGTCTCCCGCGTGGACAGCGAGGTCGACAAGCGCCTCGACGCCCTCGAGACCGCCGAGGCGACCGCGCTGCGGTCCAAGGCCGGCATCGCCAACGCGCGCCTGGCCTACCAGGCGTACGAGGAGGTCTTCTCCACGCCGCGCTGGCAGGTGCTCGCGGAGTCCGGCGCCAAGGCGCAGCGCCCGCTGTGGGCCTCCACGGGCGTGAAGGACCCGAAGCTGCCCGACACGCTCTACGTCACCGAGCTGGTCGCGCCGAACACCGTCAACACCATGCCCGGCAAGACGCTGGACGCGACGATGGACCACGCCGAGGTCACGGGCGACACCGTCCGCGGCTCCTACGGCGAGTCCAAGCAGGTCCTCGACGACCTCGAGCGCCTCGGCATCTCCTACACCGAGGTCACCGAGCTGCTCGAGAAGGAGGGCGTGTCGAAGTTCGAGGCGTCCTGGGGCGAGCTCCTGCAGACCGTGACCGACGAGCTGGAGCGTGTGAAGACCCAGGTCGAGGCGTGACCCTGGTCGAGGTGCGGGACACCGCGGCGGCGGACGCCGCCGCGGTGCCGTCCCTCGCGGCCGCCGCGCGCCCCACCTCCCGGGTGGGGCGCGCCAGCGCCGGCACGCTCGTCAGCGTCGCCCCGTTCGACCGCGCCCAGGTGGACGCCGCGCTCGACGCGCTGCTCGCCAGCCTCCAGGCGCGCGACTACCCCGCCGTCGAGGCCTTCCTCGCGACCGGTGCCGACGCCGAGCTGCTCGCGCTGCGCGCCGCGCTCGCCGAGCGCTCCGGCCGCGGCCCCCGCTCCCGGTGGGGGCGGCGCGCCCCGCGCCGGACCGCACCGCTGCCCGGGGAGGCCTCCCCCGGGGCCTCCCGCCACACCACCGGAGAGGCGTCCGCATGAGCCCCGCACGCGTCGTGGCCGGGGACAACCCCCTGCGCGACCCCCGCGACCGCCGCCTGCCCCGCATCGCCGGCCCCTGCGGCATGGTGATGTTCGGGGTCACGGGCGACCTGGCGCGCAAGAAGCTGATGCCGGCCATCTACGACCTCGCCAACCGCGGCCTGCTCCCCCCGGGCTTCGCGCTGACGGGCTTCGCCCGCCGCGACTGGGTCGACCAGGACTTCGGCAAGATCGTCTACGACTCGGTGCGCCAGCACGCCCGCACGCCCTTCCGGGAGTCGGTGTGGGCGCAGCTCGCCGAGGGCTTCCGCTTCGTGCCGGGCGACTTCGACGACGACGACGCCTTCGACCAGCTCGCGACCACGGTGTCCGACCTCGACCGCGTCCGCGGCACGGGCGGCAACCACGCGTTCTACATGTCGATCCCGCCGAAGTTCTTCCCGGTCGTGGCCAAGCAGCTGGCCCGCAGCGGGCTCAGCGCCCAGCACGGTGACCAGTGGCGCCGCGTCGTCATCGAGAAGCCGTTCGGCCGCGACCTCAAGAGCGCGCGCGAGCTGAACGCCGTGGTCGAGGACGTCTTCCCCGCCGACTCGGTCTTCCGGATCGACCACTACCTGGGCAAGGAGACGGTCCAGAACATCCTGGCGCTGCGCTTCGCGAACCAGATGTTCGAGCCGCTCTGGAACGCCAACCACGTGGACCACGTGCAGATCACCATGGCCGAGGACATCGGCATCGGCGGGCGCGCGGGGTACTACGACGGCATCGGCGCGGCCCGCGACGTCATCCAGAACCACCTGCTGCAGCTCATGGCCCTGACGGCCATGGAGGAGCCGGTCTCCTTCGACGCCACCGACCTGCGGGCCGAGAAGGCCAAGGTCCTCTCGGCCGTGCGCCTGCCCAGGGACCTGTCGAAGTCCACCGCCCGCGGGCAGTACGCCGCGGGCTGGCAGGGTTCCGACTACGTCAAGGGCTACCTCGACGAGGACGGCATCCCGGACAGCTCCACGACCGAGACGTTCGCGGCCATCGAGCTGGAGGTCGACACGCGCCGCTGGGCGGGGGTGCCGTTCTACCTGCGCGCGGGCAAGCGCCTCGGCCGGCGCGTCACGGAGATCGCGGTGGTCTTCAAGCGCGCCCCGCACCTGCCGTTCGAGCGCACCGCCACCGAGGAGCTGGGCGAGAACGCCCTGGTCATCCGCGTGCAGCCCGACGAGGGCATCACCATGCGCTTCGGGTCGAAGGTGCCGGGCACCGCGATGGAGGTGCGTGACGTGACGATGGACTTCGGCTACGGCCACGCCTTCACCGAGTCCAGCCCCGAGGCCTACGAGCGCCTCATCCTCGACGTGCTGCTGGGCGACCCCCCGCTGTTCCCGCGCCACGAGGAGGTCGAGCTGTCGTGGAAGATCCTCGACCCGATCACGTCGTACTGGGCGAAGAACGGCAAGCCGCAGGCCTACTCGTCCGGGACCTGGGGCCCGCAGTCCGCCACCGACATGCTGGCGCGCACGGGCCGCACCTGGCGACGCCCGTGAGCACCGTCGCACCGACCTCCAGCCGGGAGCAGACCACATGATCATCGACCTGCCCAGCACGTCGACCAGCGCCGTGAACAAGGCGCTCGTCGACCTCCGGGACTCCGGCGGGGCGGTGGCCCTGGGCCGCGTCCTGACCCTGTGCGTCGTCACGGACGACGCGCACGCCGAGGACGCCATCGAGGCCGCCAACGAGGCCAGCCGCGAGCACCCCTGCCGCGTGCTGGTCCTCGCGCGCGGCAACCGCCGCGGCACCGCGCGCCTCGACGCGCAGATCCGCGTGGGCGGTGACGCGGGCGCGAGCGAGGTGGTCGTGCTGCGCCTGTACGGGCCGCTGGTGGACCACGGTGAGACGACCGTGGTGCCGCTGCTGCTCTCCGACGCGCCGATCGTCGCGTGGTGGGTGGGGGCCGCGCCCGAGGACCTGCAGAGCGACCCCATCGGGGCCATCGCGCAGCGGCGCATCACCGACTCCGCCGAGACGCCGAACCCCGCGAAGTCGCTCGAGCACCGCCGGGCGCACTACCGCGCGGGCGACACCGACCTCGCCTGGACGCGCCTCACGAACTGGCGTGCCCTGCTGGCCGCCGCGCTGGACCAGCCGCCCTACGAGCCCGTCACGCAGGTCACGGTCGCGGGGGCCCCCGACAGCCCCAGCACCGAGCTGCTCGCGGCGTGGCTCGCCGTCAAGCTCAAGGCGCCCGTCGTGCGCGCCCGCACCAAGAAGGGCACGGGCGTCCAGAGCGTCCGCCTGGACCGCAAGTCCGGTGCGGTGGAGCTCATCCGCCCCGACCAGACCGTCGCGACGCTGACCCAGCCGGGACAGCCCGAGCGCCGCATCGCCCTGGCCCGTCGTCCCGTCAAGGACTGCCTGACCGAGGAGCTGCGCCGGCTCGACCCGGACGAGGTGTACGGCGAGACGCTCGTGCACGGCCTGCCGGCCGTCGGGGCCCGGACGATGTCCGTCGCTCAGGCGCAGGCCCAGGGCCGGATCTCCCCACCCGCCGAGGCCGCCCGCGGCCAGGCCGCGGCGCAGAAGGAGTCGGCGCGCGTGTCGCGCGCCATGAAGCGGGCGCAGCCGTCGGACGCCGCGCAGCGCTCGGGGTCCGCGGCCGTCCCGGCGAACGCCTTCTCGGCCAACGCCCCGGACGGCAACCCGCCCCAGGACCAGGGCACGCAGGCGGTCCTGCGCGCCCGGGTGGGCCGGGGCACGGCCACGGCGGCCGCCAAGAGCGCTGCGGCGAGGACCGCGCCGGCGAAGAGCGCCCCGGCGAAGGCCGCGCCCACGAAGGCCGCGCCCACGAAGGCCGCGCCCACGAAGGCCGCGCCGGCGAAGGCCGCCGCGACGAAGACCGCGCCGGCGAAGAGCGCCCCGGCGAAGCGGGCGTCCGCCGCGAAGACCTCCCCGCGCACGCGGGGAGCCGCGTCGTGACGGGCGGACCGGGCGAGGCCCCCCTCGTCGTCGTCCACCCCTCGCCGGACGTCCTCGCGCACGCCGTCGCGGGCCGCCTCCTGGCCGCGCTCGCCGACGCCCAGGCGCGGCGCGGGGTGGCGCACGTGTCGCTCACAGGCGGCACGATCGGCACGAAGGCGCTGGCGGCCGTGGCCGGCTCCCCCGCCCGCGACGCCGTCGACTGGACGCGCGTGCACGTGTGGTGGAGCGACGAGCGGTTCCTGCCGGCCGGCGACCCCGAGCGCAACGCGACCCAGGCCGAGGAGGCGCTGCTGCGCCACCTGCCCCTGGACCGCGCGCTGGTCCACGTCCCGCCGGCGTCCGACGGACCCGACGGCGACGACCCGGACGCGGCCGCCGCCCGCTACGCCGCCGCGCTCGCGGCCGCCGCGGACGGCGCCGAGGTGCCCGCGTTCGACGTGCTGCTGCTGGGCATGGGCCCGGACGGGCACGTCGCCTCCCTGTTCCCGCAGCACCCCGGGCTGGCTCGCGACGACTCCAGCGTCATCGGGGTCCGGGCGTCGCCCAAGCCGCCGCCCGTGCGGCTGTCCTTCACGTTCGGCGCGCTGGCGCGAGCCCGGCAGGTGTGGGTCGTCGCGGCCGGGCCGGAGAAGGCCGCCGCAGTCGCGCGCGGGGTGGGCGGCGGGGACGTCGCGGAGACTCCCGCGGCGGGCGCGCACGGCCGCGAGGCCACCGTGTGGCTCGTCGACGCCGCGGCGGCCGGCGACCTCTGAGCCGCGGTCCGCGCACGACGAAGACCCCCGACCTGTCCGGTCGGGGGCCTCCGTGGTCGCGCGGTCGTCGCGCTCGTGCTGGCGGTCCGGCAGCTGACGCGGACCGCGCGGGAGCCTCAGCGGATGAGACCCCGGCGGCGCAGACCCTCGAGGGCCTCGTTGAGGATGGCCTCGCCGTCGGCGTCGCTGCGTCGCTCCTTGACGTACGCGAGGTGCGTCTTGTACGGCTCGTTCTTCAGCGGCGCCGGGGGGTTGGCCCGGTCGGTGCCCGCCGGGAAGCCGCACCGCGGGCAGTCCCAGGTCTCGGGCGGCTCGACGCCCGACTCCTCGGCGAAGCTGGGCCGCGTCTCGTGCCCGTTGGCGCACCAGTAGGAGATGCGGATCCGGGGGGCCGTGTCCCCGCGCTCCGCCTCCCCCATCGGCCCGGCGCCGACCCTGCTACCCCGGATGGCGTTGCCACCTGCCACGAGTTGATCTCCCCTCGTCCGTCGTGTCTGAGAAGCTCAGAACTCGTTGGTGAACCGCTCGACCAGGCCCAGCAGCACGATGCACACCGTCCACACCAGGGCGACACCCACGGTGAAGCGGTTGAGGTTGCGCTCCGCCATGCTCGACCCGGAGAGGCTCGTCGTCACGCCGCCGCCGAACATGTCCGACAGACCGCCACCCTTGCCCTTGTGCAGGAGGATCAGCAGCGTCAGGAACAGGCTCGAGATGGCGAGCAGCACCTGCAGCACGATGCGCAGAACAGACACGCGGATCCTTCTCGTCGAGGCCGTTCCTGCGAGGGAGCGGCCGGGCCAGGGCGTACACAGAGTAAGCCATCCGGGGACGGGGACGGGCCCCGCCGCGTTCGGAGGCGGGTCAGGTCAGGCGGGGTGGTCGCGGAAGCGCACGATGCTGGCGAAGTCGCCCGCGTCCGTGCTCGCCCCGCCCACGAGAGCACCGTCGACGTCCGGCTGGGCCATGATCGAGGCGATGCTGGCCGGCTTGACCGAGCCGCCGTAGAGCACCCGCACCGCGGCGGCCGCGTCCGCGCCGAAGACCCGGCCCACCGCGGCGCGCAGCGCGGCGCAGACCTCCTGGGCGTCCTCGGGGGTCGCGACCTCACCGGTGCCGATGGCCCAGACGGGCTCGTAGGCGAGCACCAGGCCCGCGACCTGCTCGGGGCTGAGGCCGGCGAGGGCGGACTCGACCTGCGCGACCGCGAACTCCACGTGCTGCCCCGCCCGGCGCACCTCCAGCGCCTCGCCGACGCAGACGATCGGCACCAGCCCGTGCTTGAGGGCGGCGGCCGTCTTCGCGGCCACGAGGGTGTCGTCCTCGCCGTGGTACTGGCGGCGCTCGGAGTGCCCGACGGCCACGTAGCGCACGCCCAGCTTCGCGAGCTGCGGCCCGGACACCTCACCCGTGTAGGCGCCCGCGTCGTGCGCGGAGACGTCCTGCGCGCCGAGGGCGATCGAGAGCTTGTCGCCCTCGATGAGCGTCTGGACCGTGCGCAGGCTCGTGTGGGAGGGCAGGACGACGACCTCCACGGCCGCGTAGTCGTGCTTGGCGTCCTTCAGCGTCCAGTCCAGCTTCTGGACCAGCAGGGTGCCCTGCTGGTGGTCCAGGACCATCTTCCAGTTGCCGGCGATCAGCGCGGTGCGGGGGGTGCTCACGGGACTCCTCAGGGTCGCGGCGGCGTCGTCACGGGGTCGGGCGGTCGTGCGGGTGCGTGCGGGGGTCAGCTCTCGAGGACGTCGAGGCCGGGCAGGTGCTTGCCCTCGAGGAACTCGAGGCTCGCGCCGCCGCCCGTGGAGATGTGACCGAACTGCTCGTCGGCGAAGCCCAGCGTGCGCACGGCCGCGGCGGAGTCACCACCACCGACGACGCTGAAGGAGCCGCCGTCGACCAGGGCCTGCGCGACGGCCCGCGTGCCGTGGCTGTACGGCTCCATCTCGAACACGCCCATGGGGCCGTTCCAGAACACCGTGCGGGCGTCGGCCAGGGCCTGCGCGAAGGCGGCCGAGGAGGCGGGGCCGATGTCCAGGCCCAGGCGGTCGGCCGGGATCGCGTCGACCGCGACCACGTCGTGCCCGGCGTCGGCGGAGAACTCCGTGGCGGCCACGACGTCGGTCGGCAGGACGAGCTCCACCCCCTTGGCGGCGGCGGTCTCCACGTAGCCGCGGACGCGGTCCAGCTGGTCGGTCTCGAGCAGGCTGCGGCCGACCTCGTGACCGCCCGCGGCCAGGAAGGTGAAGACCATGCCCCCGCCGACCAGCAGCCGGTCCCCCGCCGTCAGCAGCGAGCCGAGCAGGTTGTCGATGACCCCGAGCTTGTCGGAGACCTTGGAGCCGCCGAGGACGACGGCGTAGGGGCGCTCGGGCGACGTGGTGAGGCGGCGGAGCACCTCGACCTCGGTCGCGACGAGGCCGCCGGCCGCGTGCGGCAGGCGCGTCGCGACGTCGTAGACGCTGGCGTGGCGCCGGTGCACGGCGCCGAAGCCGTCGGAGACGTAGGCGTCGGCCAGCGCGGCCAGCTCGTCGGCGAACGCGCTGCGCTCGGCGTCGTCCTTGCTGGTCTCCCCCGCGGCGAAGCGGAGGTTCTCCAGCAGCACCAGCTCGCCGTCGGCCAAGGCGGCCACGGCCTGCGCCGCCTGCGGTCCCACCGTCTCGGGGCAGAAGGCGACCGCGGACGGGGCCAGCAGCTCCGCGAGGCGCGCGTGCACGGGCGCGAGGGAGTACTTCGCCTCCGGGACGCCCTTCGGGCGGCCGAGGTGGGCGACGACGACGACCCGGGCGCCGGCGTCCAGCAGGCGGCGCAGCGTGGGCACCGAGGCCCGCACCCGCCCGTCGTCGGTGATCCGCGGGGCGTCCCCGGAGGAGTCCAGCGGGACGTTCAGGTCGCTGCGGACGAGCACGCGGCGACCGCGCAGCCCCCCGAGCTCGGCTTCCAGGTCGTCGATCGTCTTCACGGGGCTCCTCGGTGCGGGGCGCGGTGGTGCGGGCGCGGCGGGGTGGTCCGGTCGTCGCGAGGCCCGGGGAGCCCGCACGCAGGGTGCGGCCTCCCCGGGCCCGGGACGGCGGTGCTCAGGTCAGAGCGAGCTGCCGACCATCGCGACGAGGTCGACGAGGCGGTTGGAGTAGCCCCACTCGTTGTCGTACCAGCCGACGACCTTGACCTGCGTGCCGTTGACCTTGGTCAGGCCCGAGTCGTAGATGCACGACGCCGGGTCGCCCTGGATGTCGGTGGAGACCAGGGGCTCGTCGGAGTAGACGAGGTAGCCCTTCAGCGGGCCGTCGGCCGCCGCCTTGTAGGCCGCGTTGACCTCCTCGAGCGTCACCTCGCGCGACAGCTCCACGGTGAGGTCCGTGGCGGAGCCGGTGGGGACCGGCACCCGCAGGGCGTAGCCGTCGAGCTTGCCCTTCAGCCCGGGCAGGACCAGCCCGATCGCCTTTGCGGCGCCCGTGCTGGTCGGGACGATGTTGAGGGCCGCGGCGCGCGCGCGACGCAGGTCCTTGTGCGGGCCGTCCTGGAGGTTCTGGTCGGCCGTGTAGGCGTGGATCGTGGTCATGAGGCCCTTGACGATCCCGAAGGAGTCGTCGAGGACCTTGGCCAGCGGCGCGAGGCAGTTGGTCGTGCACGACGCGTTGGAGATCACGTGGTGCGTCGCCGCGTCGTAGTCGCCCTCGTTGGCGCCCAGGACGACGGTGACGTCGTCGTTGGTGGCCGGCGCGGAGATGACGACCTTCTTGGCGCCCGCGTCCAGGTGGGCCTTGGCCTTCGTCGCGTCGGTGAAGAAGCCCGTGGACTCCACGACGACGTCGGCGCCCAGCTCGCCCCAGCTGAGCTTCGCGGGGTCGCGCTCGGCGAGCACGGCGATCCGCTTGCCGCCGACGACGATGGCGCCGTCCTCGGCCGTCACGTCCTGGTCGAGCTTGCCGAGGATCGAGTCGTGCTTGAGCAGGTGGGCCAGGGCCTTCGCGTCGGTGAGGTCGTTGACCCCCACCACCTCGATGTCGGCGCCGGACGCCAGGGCTGCGCGGAAGAAGTTGCGGCCGATGCGGCCGAAGCCGTTGATGCCCACGCGAACGGTCATGCGCTCTCCTCCTTGCACCCGCGCCGGAGCCGGCTCAGGTGCGCGTCTCGTGCTCTGCGGAACTGGTCCTGGTGCGTACTGGTGGTGCGGGCCGCCGGGCTCTGCCGGTGCGGCCTGCGCCCCGGGGCGCCGACCACGGCCGGACGCGTCCCGCGGCGTCGCAGCCGACCCTATGGCCTGGCTCACGCCTCGGCGCAGGCGGGTGGCCCGGACCGCCCCGTCAGGCGTCGAGCATGTCGGCCGTGAGGCCGGACTCGGTGCCCGGCAGTCCCAGGTCCTGCGCCTTCTTGTCCGCCATCCCGAGCAGCCGGCGGATGCGGCCCGCGATGGCGTCCTTGGTCATGGGCGGGTCGGCCAGCGCCCCGAGCTCCTCGAGGCTCGCCTGCTTGTGCTCCAGGCGCAGCCGGCCGGCCTGCAGCAGGTGGTCCGGGACGTCGTCGCCCAGCAGCTCGAGCGCGCGCTCGACGCGCGCTCCGGCCGCGACGGCGGCCCGGGCCGAGCGCCGCAGGTTCGCGTCGTCGAAGTTGGCCAGGCGGTTGGCGGTGGCGCGGACCTCGCGGCGCATCCGCCGCTCCTCCCACGTCATCATCGCGTCGTGCGCACCCAGGCGGGTCAGCAGCGCGCTGATGGCGTCGCCGTCGCGGAGCACGACGCGGTCGACGCCCCGCACCTCGCGGGCCTTGGCCGAGAGCTCGAGCCGGCGTGCGGCGCCGACGAGGGCGAGCGCCGCCTCGGGGCCGGGGCAGGTGACCTCCAGGGCGGCCGAGCGGCCCGGCTCCGTGAGCGAGCCGCGGGCCAGGAAGGCACCGCGCCAGGCGGCCTCCGCGATCTGCGCCGTCGAGGACACGATGTGCGAGGGGAGCCCGCGCACCGGGCGGCCGCGGGTGTCCAGCAGACCCGTCTGCCGCGCCAGCGACTCCCCCTCCCGCGCGACGCGCAGCACGTAGCGGGTGGCGCGCCGCAGGCCCCCGGCCTGCACCACCAGCAGGTCGCTGGGGTGGCCGAAGACGTCGGCGATGTCGCGCCGCAGGCGCCGGGCGATCGAGGCGGAGTCGAGCTCGGCCTCGATCACGATGCGCCCGGAGACGATGTGCAGCCCGCCCGCGAACCGCAGCATCACCGACACCTCGGCCTTGCGCGCCGCCGTCGTCGTGACGGGGAGCCGGCTCAGCTCGTCCTTGACCGCCGCCGTCATCGCCATGGGTGTCCTCCTCCGACCCTCGCCCGCCCGGCACCGCCGGACGCGCCTCTCGCTGCACCACCACCTGCACCTGCACCTGAGCTGAGCGGCTGCTGTCTCACCGCGTGGTCCCCATCCTCGGTCACGACCCCGCCCGCCCGCCGCGCGGGTCGAGGTCCCCGTAGCTGCCGGCGAACACGTCGCGGTAGGCGGCGGCCAGCCGCAGGGCGTCGTGGCGCGGCGTCCCGTCCCCCAGCGACACCTGGCGCAGCAGCACGCGGGCCCCCAGGTCCGCGGCGGCCTCCGACAGCGCGTGCGGGTCGCCCACCGCGACGGGGTCCGCCACGACGGCGTCCACGCGCAGCGAGGGCGCGTGCGCGGCGAGCACCTCGAGGTGCGCCTCGGCCGAGAACCCGTCGGTCTCGCCCGACTCCACGGCTAGGTTCAGCGTGACGCACAGCCGCGCGCGGGTGCTCGTCAGCGCCTCGGCGAGCGCCGGTACCAGCAGGTGCGGCAGGACGCTCGTGAACCAGGACCCGGGCCCGAGCACGACCCAGTCCGCCGTGGCGATGGCCTCCAGCACCTCCGGGCGCACGGGCGGGTCGGTCGGGACCAGGCGCACCGCGGTGACCCGGCCCGTCGTGGACGCCACCGCCACCTGCCCGCGCACGGACGTCGGGGCGTCCTCGTCGCCGGCGACGAGGCCGAGGACGTCGGCCTCGATGTCCAGCGGGACCCCCGCCATGGGCAGGACCCGCCCGCGCGCGCCGAGCAGCCGGCCGACCCAGTCCAGGCCCGCCACGGGGTCGTCGAGCAGGTCCCACAGCGTCGCGATGAGCAGGTTCCCGGTCGCGTGCTGGTGCAGGCCGCCCTCGGAGGCGAACCGGTGCTGCAGCACGTCGCGCCACGTGCGGCCCCACTCGGAGTCGTCGCACAGCGCGGACAGCGCCATCCGCAGGTCCCCCGGGGGCAGGCAGCCCAGCTCGCGGCGCAGCCGACCCGACGAGCCGCCGTCGTCGGCCACGGTGACGACGGCCGTCAGCCGGTCGGTGAGGTGGCGCAGGGCGGACAGCGACGCGGACAGGCCGTGACCGCCGCCCAGCGCCACGACGGCCGGCGCGGCCGGGGCGCTGGTCGGCAGGCCGCCGAGGCCCAGGGGCAGCGGGCCCGTGGGCGGGCCCCCGCCGGACGTCGGCCCGCCCCCGGCGGGCGGCGTCACTCCCGCCCCAGATCGCGGTGCAGGACGCGGACGGGCACACCGCTGCGCTCCAGCCGCCGGCCGAGCTCCTCGGCCATGGCGACGGACCGGTGCTTGCCGCCCGTGCAGCCGAACGCGACGGTGGCGTAGCGCTTGTTCTCGCGCCGGTAGCCCGCGAAGACGGGGTCCAGGGCGCCCGTGTAGCGGTCCAGGAAGGGGCGCGCCCCCTCCGCGGCCAGGACGAAGTCCGCCACGGGCTCGTCGCGCCCCGTGAGCGGGCGCAGGTCGGGCTCCCAGTGCGGGTTGGGGATGAACCGCACGTCGGCGATGTGCTCGGCGTCCGCGGGGGTGCCGTACTTGAAGCCGAAGCTCATGACGGTGACGCGGAGGTCGTCGGCCCGCTCGGCCTCGAACAGGGACGCCACGAGGGCGCCGAGCTGGTGGACGTTGAAGGCCGAGGAGTCCACGACGACGTCGGCGCGCGAGCGCAGGTCGCCCGTGAGGACGCGCTCGCGCGCGATGCCGTCGACGATGCGGTCGTCGCCCTGCAGGGGGTGCGGGCGGCGCACGGACTCGAAGCGGCGCACGAGCACCTCGTCGGTGGCGTCCAGGAACAGCACGCGGGGCGAGACGTGCCGGGTGTCCAGGGCGGTCAGCGACCCCGTCAGCTCGGCGAAGAAGGAGCGGCCGCGCACGTCGACGACGACCGCGATGCGCGGGACCGACAGCCCGGCGCGGGCCGCGAGCTCGGCGAGCGGCTCGAGCATCTGCGGCGGCAGGTTGTCCACGACGTACCAGCCCAGGTCCTCGAGCGCCTTGCCCGTGGTGGAGCGCCCGGCCCCCGACATGCCCGTGATGATCAGCAGTTCGGGGCGCCGCGAGCGCGCGGCGTCCGCGGGCGCGTCGCCGGCCGGGGTGAGGCCGGCCGCGGGCTCGTCGGCGGCCAGCAGCTGCTCGGCGTCTGCCGCCGTGGCCGCGGAGGCGGGTGCGCCGGCCCTCCCCCGCCCGTCCTCGGCGGCGGAGGCTGCGGGCGCCCGCGCACCGTCGGGAGCGGGCGCCCCGGCGGCGTCGTGCGGAGGCGTCGAGGGGTCGTCGGGCCCTGCGCCGGAGGACGTCCCGCGCGGGTCACCGGGTCGTGGTGCCACGGCGTCATCCTGCCAGCCGCGGCACCCCTGCGGTGACGGGAACGGTACTGAGTGCAGTCGGAAGGGCACGCTCAGTCGAGGAGTTCTCCGGTCGCGGTGTTCACGGCGGGCAGGCCCGCGGCGACCGCGGCTCCGGCCCCGTTCGCGTCGGCGGGGCCACCCGGGCCCTCGGCCAGCGCCGTCACCACGGCCTGCGCGGTGCGCGGGCCCATCCCGGGGACCGCGGCGACCTCCTCGGCCGAGGCGGCGCGCAGCTTCTTGACGGACCCGAAGTGCTTGAGCAGCGCGGACTTCCGGGCCTGCCCGAGGCCCGGGACGCCGTCCAGCGCGCTCGTCGTCATGGCCTTGCTGCGCTTCGCGCGGTGGTAGGTGATGGCGAAGCGGTGGGCCTCGTCGCGCACCCGCTGCAGCAGGTAGAGCCCCTGGCTGGTCCGGGGCAGCACGAGGGGGTGGGCCTCGCCCGGCAGCCAGACCTCCTCGAGCCGCTTGGCGAGGCCCGCGAGGGCGACGTCGTGGATGCCGAGGTCGGCCAGCGCCCGGGCCGCCGCCTCGACCTGGGGCTGCCCGCCGTCGACGACGACGAGGTTGGGCGCGTACGCGAAGCGCCGCGGCCGTCCGGTGTCCGGGTCGATGCCCGCGAGCACCTCGCCGCCCGGGGCCCCGGGCTCGACCGGGCCGCTGCGGCCGGCCCCCACCGCGAGGACCGCGAGGGGGTGGGCCGCCACGTCGTCCGGTCCGTCGCCCGGTGCGTCGGCCGGTCCGTCACCCGGTCCGTCGGCCGGTCCGTCGCCCGGTCCCAGGCCGCCCGGCGCGGGCGCCGCACCGTCCGCGCCCTCGACCTCGTCCACGGGCGGGGCGTCGGCGGGCTGCCGGGTGCCGAGGCGCCGGAAGCGGCGCAGGAGGACCTCGCGCATGGCCGCGGTGTCGTCCACGCCGCCCTCGTCACCGCGCACGGCGAAGCGCCGGTACTCGCCCTTCTTGGGCAGGCCGTCCTCGAACACCACCATCGAGGCGACCACGTTGGTCTCCTGGGTGTGCGAGACGTCGAAGCACTCGATGCGCAGCGGCGCCTCGTCCAGGCCGAGGGCCTCCTGGATCTCCTGCAGCGCCTGGCTGCGGGCCGTGAGGTCGCCGCCGCGGCGGGTCTTGTGCAGCGCCAGGGCCTGGGTCGCGTTGCGGTGCACGGTGTCCATCAGCGCACGCTTGTCCCCGCGCTGCGGCACGCGCAGGTCCACCCGGGACCCGCGCAGCTCCGAGAGCCAGTCCTCGACGTCGCCCTCGACCGTCGCGGGCAGGTGCGGGACGAGCACCTCGCGGGGGACGTTCTCGCCCGTCTCCCCGCCGTACACCTGGAGCAGCAGCTGCTCGACGAGCTCGGGGGCGCCGACGTCCTCGACCTTCTCCACCACCCAGCCGCGCTGGCCGCGGACCCGGCCGCCGCGCACGTGGAACACCTGCACGGCCGCCTCGAGCTCGTCGTCGGCGATGGCGAACACGTCGGCGTCGGTCGCGTCGGGAAGGACGACGGCGCTCTTCTCGAGCGCCTTCTGCAGCGCGCCGAGGTCGTCGCGCAGCCGCGCGGCCCGCTCGAAGTCCAGCTCGCCCGCAGCCTCCTTCATCGCCAGCTCCGTGCGGCGGACGTAGCGCTGGGTGTTGCCGCCCATGAAGTCGCAGAAGTCCTGCGCGAGCGCGCGGTGGTCCTCCGGGTCGATCTTGCCCACGCACGGCGCGGAGCACTTGTCGATGTAGCCCAGCAGGCACGGGCGGCCGACCTGCCCGGCGCGCTTGTAGACGCCGGCGGAGCACGTGCGGACGGGGAAGACGCGCAGGAGGAGGTCCACCGTCTCCCGGATGGCCCAGGCGTGCGTGTACGGCCCGAAGTAGCGGGTGCCCTTGCGCTTGGCGCCGCGCATGACCTGCACGCGGGGAACCTCCTCACCCATGGTCACGGCGAGGTAGGGGTAGGACTTGTCGTCGCGGTACTTCACGTTGAAGCGCGGGTCGAACTCCTTGATCCAGGAGTACTCCAGCTGCAGCGCCTCGACCTCGGTGGACACCGTGGTCCACTCCACGCTCGCCGCGGTGGTCACCATCGTCATCGTGCGGGGGTGCAGCGCGGACAGGTCCTGGAAGTAGTTCGACAGCCGCTGCCGCAGGCTCTTCGCCTTGCCGACGTAGATGACCCGGCCCTGGGGGTCGCGGAAGCGGTAGACCCCGGGCTCGACGGGGATCTCCCCCGGCTTGGGACGGTAGGTGGCGGGATCGGGCACGGGCCCAGGTTATGTCGCCCGTGCGACACGGGCCGAACCGCTGCGGCCGGGCGGGCGGGCGGAACCCTCCCGGGGACCGCGACCTCCGGGGGACCGGACGACACGCGAGCGGGCCGGCCGGTCCCCGGGAGGACCGGCCGGCCCGCGCGCGCGTTCGCGGAGGACGGCGGCGCGTGCGCGACGTCCCCTCGCGGAGGGTCAGCTCGCGCGCGCCCGCCGGCGGCTGCCGCGCCCCTCGGCGCCGGTGCCCAGCAGCTCGGCGAGGAACTGCCCCGTGTAGCTGCCCGGGTGCGCGGCGATCTCCTCGGGCGTGCCGGTCGCGACGACGCGGCCACCCCCGCCGCCGCCCTCGGGGCCCATGTCGACGACCCAGTCGGCGGTCTTGATGACGTCGAGGTTGTGCTCGATGACCAGGACGCTGTTGCCCTTGTCGACCAGCCCCTGCACGACGCCGAGGAGCTTGCGGATGTCCTCGAAGTGCAGCCCCGTCGTCGGCTCGTCGAGGACGTAGATCGTGCGGCCGTTGGACCGGCGCTGCAGCTCCGCGGCGAGCTTGACCCGCTGCGCCTCGCCTCCCGACAGGGTCGTCGCCGGCTGACCCAGCCGGACGTAGCCGAGGCCGACCTCGGTGAGCGTCTGCATGAACCTCGAGATCGCGGGGACGGCCGCGAAGAAGTCGGCGGCCTCCTCGATGGGCATGTCGAGGACCTCGGCGATGGTCTTGCCCTTGAAGTGCACCTCGAGCGTCTCGCGGTTGTACCGGGCCCCGTGGCAGACCTCGCAGGGCACGTACACGTCCGGCAGGAAGTTCATCTCGATCTTCAGGGTGCCGTCGCCCGAGCACGCCTCGCAGCGACCGCCCTTGACGTTGAACGAGAACCGCCCGGGCTGGTAGCCGCGCAGCTTCGACTCCGGCGCCGAGGCGAACAGCTTCCGGACGTGGTCGAAGACGCCCGTGTAGGTCGCCGGGTTGCTGCGGGGGGTGCGGCCGATGGGGCTCTGGTCGACGTGGACGACCTTGTCGAGGTGCTCGAGGCCCTTGACCGACTTGTGCCGGCCGGGCACCCGGCGGGCGCCGTTGAGCTTGTTGGCCAGCACCGTGTAGAGGATGTCGTTGACCAGCGTCGACTTGCCCGAGCCCGACACGCCCGTCACCGCGACGAGGCAGCCGAGCGGGAACGCGACGTCCACGTCGTGCAGGTTGTGCTCGCGCGCACCCGTCACGACGAGCTGCCGCGCCGGGTCCACGGGGCGGCGCTGTGCGGGCGTCTCGATGGCCCGCTGCCCCGAGAGGTACTGCCCGGTCAGCGACCGGGGGTTGGCCAGCAGGCCCTCGAGGTCGCCGGAGTGCACGACCTCGCCGCCGCGCTCACCGGCCCCAGGACCGAAGTCGACGATCCAGTCGGCGACCCGCACGGTGTCCTCGTCGTGCTCGACGACGATCAGGGTGTTGCCGAGGTCGCGCAGCCGCGTGAGCGTGTCGATGAGCCGGCGGTTGTCGCGCTGGTGCAGCCCGATGCTCGGCTCGTCGAGGACGTAGAGGACGCCGACCAGGCCCGAGCCGATCTGGGTCGCCAGCCGGATGCGCTGCGCCTCGCCGCCGGACAGGGTGCCCGCGGGGCGGTCCATCGAGAGGTAGTCCAGCCCGACGTCGAGCAGGAAGCCGAGGCGGGCCTGGATCTCCTTGAGCACCTGCGCCGCGATCTTCTTCTCGCGCGCCGACAGCTGCAGCGCGTTCAGGAAGCGGGCGCACTCGTCGATCGGCAGGGCGCAGATCTCCGAGATCGACCGGTCGCCGAGCTTCACCGCCAGCGAGGACGGCTTGAGCCGCGCGCCCCGGCACACCGGGCACGGCGTCTCCCGCATGTACCCCTCGTAGCGCTCCTTGCTGAGGTCGGACTCCGTCTCGGCGTGGCGGCGCTTGACGAACGGGATCACGCCCTCGAAGCCCGTGGAGTACGCGCGCTCGCGACCCCAGCGGTTCTTGTAGCGGACGTGGACGTTGTGGTCCTTGCCGCCGAGCAGCGCGTCGCGGGCGCGCTTGGGCAGCGCGCGCCACGGCGTGTCCATCGAGAAGGACAGGTCCTCCGCGAGCGCCGTCATGAGGCGCTGGAAGTAGTCCGCCGAGCCGCTCGTCCAGGGCGCGATCGCCCCCTCGGCCAGCGACAGGTCCTCGTCCGGGACGACGAGCTCGGGGTCCACCTCCAGCTGGGTGCCGATGCCCGTGCACTCCGGGCAGGCGCCGAAGGGGGAGTTGAAGGAGAACGACCGCGGCTCGACCTCGTCGAGGTCGAGCGGGTGCTCGTTCGGGCAGGCCATCTTCTCGGAGAAGCGGCGCTCGCCCTCGGGGCCCTCGACGTCGACGAGGTCCGCGACGAGCAGGCCGCTGGAGAGGACGAGGGCGGTCTCGACGGAGTCGGTCAGGCGGCGCTTGACGCCCTCCTTGACCACGAGGCGGTCGACGACGACCTCGATGGTGTGCTTGAGCTTCTTCTGCAGCGCGGGAGGCTCCTCGAGCGTCACGACCTCGCCGTCGACGCGGGCGCGGGCGAAGCCCTTGGCCTGCAGCTCGCGGAAGAGCTCCGCGTACTCGCCCTTGCGGTCGCGGACGACGGGCGCGAGGACCTGGAAGCGCGTCCCCGCGGGCAGCTCCATCAGCTGGTCCACGATCTGCTGGGGGGTCTGGCGGCCGACGGGCTCGCCGCAGACGGGGCAGTGCGGGCGCCCGGCCCGCGCGAAGAGGAGCCGGAGGTAGTCGTAGACCTCGGTGATCGTGCCCACCGTCGAGCGCGGGTTGCGCGACGTCGACTTCTGGTCGATCGAGACGGCGGGCGACAGCCCCTCGATGAAGTCGACGTCGGGCTTGTCCATCTGGCCGAGGAACTGGCGGGCGTAGGCCGACAGGGACTCGACGTAGCGGCGCTGGCCCTCCGCGAACACCGTGTCGAAGGCCAGCGAGGACTTGCCGGACCCCGACAGGCCCGTGAAGACCACGAGGCTGTCGCGGGGCAGGTCCACCGAGACGTTCTTGAGGTTGTGCTCGCGCGCGCCGCGCACGACGAGGCGGTCCGTCGGGGTGATCGCGGTCCGCCGGACGGGCGTCGGCACGGCGGGGGCGCGCCGCGCCGCAGAGGTGGCGGCGCCGCCCGTGCTCGACGCGGTGCTGCGGGCCGCGGGCGCGGACCGCGAGGTGCTGCTGGAGGGGGTGCGAGAGGCCACGACCCAACCCTAGGCTCCCCCTCCGACACCGCCGGACACGACGACGTCGGCCCCACGCTCCGCCGGGGCCGCCGAGGGACCCGGCGGGGCCGCCCGGGCTCCCGGCGGGGGCGGGCACGCCCGGCCGGCGACGGCCGGCTCCTGGGCGTTCACCTGGAAGTGGTTGAGACGAACGCGTACCTTGGGGCCATGGTCCCCTCCGCCGGCCCGGCCGCCGCCCCCCTCCCCGCGCCGACGGCGGACGCCCCGGCGCCCGCGGGCGGGACCCGCTGGCTGGACGCGGACGAGCAGGTCGTGTGGCGCGCCTACCTGTCCGCGACGCAGCTGCTCACGGACCGCATCGACCGCCAGCTGCAGCACGAGTCGGGCATCGCCCACACGTACTACGAGATGCTCGTCCGCCTGTCGGAGGCGCCTGGGCGCTCGCTGCGGATGAGCCAGCTCGCCGACTCCTCGCTGTCCTCGCGCAGCCGCGTCTCGCACGCCGTCGCCCGCCTCGAGGAGCGCGGGTGGATCCGCCGGGAGGCCTGCGAGACCGACGGCCGCGGCTACCTCGCGGTCCTCACGGACGCGGGCTTCGACGCCCTGGCCGCCGCGGCCCCCGGCCACGTCGAGGCGGTCCGCAGCAACCTCTTCGACGTCCTGGACGCCGAGCAGGTCAAGCAGCTCGGCGAGATCGCGCAGGCCATGCTCGCGCACCTCACCGCGACGGGAGCCGTGTCCCCCGTCCCGCCCGTCCGGGAGGACTGAGCTCCCCGCGCGACGGGTGCGGGGGGACAGAGCCCGCGCACCGGCCGCCGGGGCCACGGACCCCCGCACCGCCGGCCCGCACCGCCGACGGTCGCCGGACCCCGCCGGTCGGGCCCGTGGGTCAGGACCGCCGGTCAGGCCCCCTGCGCGGCGCGCATCCCGCGCAGCTCCTTCTTGAGGTCCCCGATCTCGTCGCGCAGCCGCCCCGCGAGCTCGAACTGCAGCTCGGCCGCGGCCCCGTGCATCTGGTCGGTGAGCTGCTGGATGAGCTCGGCCAGGTCGGTCTGCGGCATGGACTCCCGCGGCTCGGGACCTACCTCGCGGCCGATGTT
This sequence comes from Kineococcus siccus, assembly GCF_009906795.1. GTDB lineage: Bacteria > Actinomycetota > Actinomycetes > Actinomycetales > Kineococcaceae > Kineococcus > Kineococcus siccus. The sequence continues at coordinate 12,275 of NZ_JAAALN010000008.1, read as the reverse complement.
GCGGCCCGTCCCCCGCGCCTTGGCGCCCAGCGCGGGCACGGGCGCCTTGCCGCGGGACTGCTGGCGGCCCCCGCCGCCGAGCAGGGCCGCCGTGTCGGCGTCCTCCTTGGCGATGAGGTCGGTGATGTCCGCGATCTTCTTCCGCAGCGGCATCGGGTCGACGCCCTTCGCCTGGTTGTAGGCCACCTGCTTCTCGCGGCGCCGGTTCGTCTCCTCGATCGCCTGCTCCATCGAGGGGGTGATCCGGTCGGCGTACATGTGGACCTCGCCGGAGACGTTGCGCGCCGCGCGGCCGATGGTCTGGATCAGGGAGGTCGCCGAGCGGAGGAACCCCTCCTTGTCGGCGTCGAGGATCGCGACGAGGGAGACCTCCGGCAGGTCCAGCCCCTCGCGCAGGAGGTTGATCCCGACGAGGACGTCGTAGGCGCCCTGGCGCAGCTCCCGCAGCAGCTCCACGCGCCGCAGCGTGTCGACCTCGGAGTGCAGGTAGCGCACCCGCACGCCCTGGTCGAGGAAGTAGTCGGTGAGGTCCTCCGACATCTTCTTGGTCAGCGTGGTCACCAGGACGCGCTCGTCGCGCGCCGCGCGCTCGCGGATCTCGTGCAGCAGGTCGTCGATCTGGCCCTTGGTGGGCTTGACCACGACCTGCGGGTCGACCAGGCCGGTCGGGCGGATGATCTGCTCGACGACGCCCCTGCCGCGAGACAGCTCGTAGGAGCCGGGCGTCGCCGACAGGAAGACGGTCTGCCCCGTGCGCTCGAGGAACTCCTCCCAGCGCAGGGGCCGGTTGTCCATGGCGCTGGGCAGCCGGAAGCCGTGGTCGACGAGCGTGCGCTTGCGCGAGGCGTCCCCCTCGTACATGCCGCCGATCTGCGGGACGCTCACGTGGGACTCGTCGATGACGAGCAGGAAGTCCTCGGGGAAGTAGTCCAGCAGCGTGTTCGACGCCGAGCCCGGCTCGCGGCCGTCCATGTGCCGGGAGTAGTTCTCCACGCCGGAGCACGTGCCGACCTGGCGCAGCATCTCGATGTCGTACGTCGTGCGCATCCGCAGCCGCTGCGCCTCGAGCAGCTTGCCCTGCTGCTCCAGCTCCGCCAGCCGCTCGGCCAGCTCGGCCTCGATGGTGCCGACCGCGCGCTCGAGGCGCTCGGGACCGGCGACGTAGTGCGAGGCCGGGAAGACGTAGACCAGCTCCTCGTCGCGCAGCACCTCCCCCGTGAGCGGGTTGAGCGTGTACAGCTTGTCGATCTCGTCGCCGAAGAACTCGACGCGGATCGCGTGCTCCTCGTACATCGGGATGATCTCGACGGTGTCGCCGCGGACCCGGAAGGTGCCGCGCGTGAACGCCAGGTCGTTGCGCGTGTACTGCATGCCGACGAACTGCCGCAGGAGGTCGTCGCGGTCCATCGTCTCGCCGACCTTGAGGTTGACCATGCGGTCCACGTACTCCTGCGGCGTGCCCAGGCCGTAGATGCAGGAGACGGTCGCGACGACGACCACGTCACGGCGCGTCAGCAGCGAGTTGGTCGCCGAGTGGCGCAGCCGCTCGACCTCCTCGTTGATCGAGGAGTCCTTCTCGATGTAGGTGTCCGACTGGGGGACGTACGCCTCGGGCTGGTAGTAGTCGTAGTACGACACGAAGTACTCGACCGCGTTGTTCGGCAGCAGCTCGCGGAACTCGTTGGCCAGCTGCGCCGCGAGGGTCTTGTTGGGGGCCATCACCAGGGTCGGCCGCTGCACCTGCTCGATGAGCCAGGCGGTCGTGGCCGACTTGCCGGTGCCGGTCGCACCCAGCAGCACGACGTCCTTCTCCCCGGCCTGGATCCGCTGCGTGAGCTCCGCGATCGCCGCCGGCTGGTCGCCGGACGGGGAGAACTCCGAGACCACCTCGAAGGGCGCCACTCGCCGCTGGATGTCTGTCGTCGGCCGCATGTCCCCAGAGTAGGACGCGCCTCCGACACGACCCCCCGCGCTCGCTCGCGGCGAACGCTCCCGTGCCCGCCGGCGGCTTCAGCCGGGCAGCTCGGGGCGCGGCAGCGTGGCCGCGGCCCGCTCCAGGACGGCGTCGACGAAGGACGACTTGCCCGCCGCGTAGGCGTCGACGTCCGCGTGCGGGGCCGCCGCCAGGCGCTGCTTGAGCGCGGCGTACGCCGCGCGGTCCCCCGCGTCGGTGCGCAGGCGGTCGCGGAAGAGGAGGACGTGGCGCCAGACGGGCGACGTCGCGGGACGGACGTGGCAGTTGACCGCCCGGGCCGGGTCGGCGTTGGCCGCGAAGGCCTTGTCGACCGTCGAGGCCCGGTTCACGGTGGAGGCGTCGTCCACGGTCGCGGCGCCCCCGGGCAGCCGGTCCCACCACCGGCCGGCCTGGCGCACGAGCCCCGCCGCGAGGAGGTCGTCCGCCACCCGCCCGGCCGTGGCGAGGTCCGCGGTGACGACCTGCAGGTCCAGGACGTCCTTGGCGAGCAGCCCGGGGACCGCGGTCGACCCGGTGTGCTCGACGGACAGGGCCCGCTCCCCCGCCACGTGCCGCACCCGCGCGATCGCGCGCGCGGCCTCGGCCGGCCAGCCGGGGTCGGGGGCGACGAGGACGGCGCGCTGCGGCCGCGGCGCCCGCTCGCGGGCCGCGAGGTGGCGCGCGTAGGGCACGAGCCGCTCGTCCCAGAGCGCGTCGACGAGGCCGGGCAGCGGGTCGGGGCCGTCGTGGCGGCGGGGGTTGTCCAGCCAGACGTCGGCGGCGGCGCGGCGCTCGGCGTCGGAGGCCTGGGCCGCGAGGCGGGCGCGGGCGTCCGCGGGGGACATGCCCCGCTCGGTGACGAGCCGCCGCTCGCGCTCGGCCGCGTCGGCGTGCACCACGACCACGAGGTGCGACCGCGGCGCGAGCCCCGTCTCCACGAGCAGCGGCACGTCCTCCACCACGACGGCGCCAGCGGGGGCCGCCGCGACGAGCTCGGCCCGCCGGGCCGCGACGAGCGGGTGCACGATCGCGTTGAGCTCCGCGCGGGCCGCGGCGTCGGCGAAGACGATCCGCCCCAGGGCGGCCCGGTCCAGGCTGCCGTCGGGGGCGAGCACCCCCGCGGTGAACCGGTCGACGACCGCCGCGAGGCCGGGGGTGCCCGGCCGCACGACCTCGCGGGCGACCACGTCGGCGTCCACCAGCACGGCGCCGCGCTCCACCAGCCGCCGCGCGACCGTCGACTTGCCCGCCCCGATGCCCCCGGTCAGCCCCACGCGCAGCACCCGGCCACCGTAGCCGCCGCACGGGACACCCGCGGCGGGCCCGGGACGCCGGGCGCCGGGACCGCCGGACGCACGTCGGGCCCGGCCGAGGTCGGCCGGGCCCGAGGTGGTGGAGGTGTCAGCGCCCGCCGGCGCGACGCTTGTTGTAGACGTCGAAGGCGACGGCCAGCAGGAGCACGAGTCCCTTGATGACCTGCTGGAGGTACTGCTCGAGGCCGAGCAGCTGCATGCCGTTGGAGATGACGCCGACGAGCAGACCGCCGACCATCGCCCCGCGGACGGTGCCGATGCCGCCCGTGACGGCCGCCCCGCCGATGAAGGCCGCCGCGATGGCGTCGAGCTCGAAGCTGTTGCCGGCGCTCGGCTGGGCCCCGTTGGAGCGCGAGGAGAAGATGACGCCCGCGATGGCGGCGAGGAAGCCCATGTTCACGAAGATCCAGAAGTTGACCTTCCGGACGTTCACGCCGGACAGCTGCGCCGCGGCCAGGTTGCCGCCGATGGCGTAGACCTGGCGGCCGAACACCGTCGACCGCGTCACGACCGAGTAGGCCAGGATCAGCACGGCCAGGATGATGAGCACCACCGGGAGGCCGCGCGAGTGGGCGAGCTGCCACGCCAGCGCCATGACGACGACGCCCACGAGCACGATCCGCAGCACGAACAGGGGCATCGCGTCGACGACCTGGTCGTAGCGGGTCCGGGCGATGCGGGTCCGGACCTGGCTGACGGCGTACCCGACCACGGCGAGGACACCGATGAGCAGGGTGAACGCGTCGTAGCCGTAGCCGCCGAGCAGCCCGTTGAGGAACCCGGTGGAGACCTGCGTGTACTCGGCCGGGAACGGCGAGAGCGAGACGTTGTCGAGGACGTAGAACGTCAGGCCGCGGAACAGCAGCATGCCCGCGAGGGTGACGATGAACGCCGGGATCCCGACGAAGGCGACCCAGAAGCCCTGCCACGCACCGATGACGAGACCGACGGCGAGGGCGGCGAGGATGCCGACCCACCAGGGCTGCCCACCCGAGATGACGATCTTCGCCGACACGGCACCCGTCAAGGCCACGACCGAGCCGACCGAGAGGTCGATGTGCCCGGCGATGATGACGATGACCATGCCGATGGCCAGCACCAGCACGTAGGAGTACTGGAGCAGGATGTTCGTGATGTTGCCGGGGCTCAGCGAGAGCCCGTCGGTCAGCAGGGCGAACAGCGCCACGACGAGCACGAACGCGATGTAGATGCCGCTCGTGCGCAGGTTCTGGCTCATCGCCACGAGCGGGTTGGCGCTGCCCGTCTTCGGGCCGGAGGGGGCCTTCGGGGTGCGGGGTGCTGCGCCCTTGAGGAGGTCGCCGGTGCCGCTCATGCGGGGTGCTCCTGGGTGTCGTCGAGGGTGGTGGAGGTCCCGGTCGTCGCCGTCGACTTCTCCAGGGTCATGAGGCTCATCAGCCGCTCCTGCGTCGCGTCGGCGACGTCGACCTCACCGGTGATGCGGCCGAACGCGAGCGTGTAGATGCGGTCGCAGATGCCCAGCAGCTCGGGGAGCTCGGAGGAGATGACGATGACGGCCTTCCCGGCCGCCACGAGGCGGTTGATGATCGTGTAGATCTCGAACTTCGCGCCGACGTCGATGCCGCGGGTGGGCTCGTCCAGGATGAGGACGTCCGGGTCCGAGTAGATCCACTTGGACAGGACGACCTTCTGCTGGTTGCCGCCGGAGAGCTTGCCCGTCAGGGACATGACGGTCGGGGCCTTGATGTTCATGCTCTTCTTGCTGTCCTCGGCGACGCGGATCTCCTCCTGCGCGTTGACGAACCCGCGGGCGGCGAGCTTGTCGAGCGCGGCGGCGGAGATGTTGCGCTTGATGTCGTCGATGAGGTTCAGCCCGTACTTCTTGCGGTCCTCGGTGGCGTAGGCGATGCCCTGCCGGATGGCCTCCTGCACCGACCGCGCCTGGATCGGCGTGCCCGCCTTGTACAGCTGGCCGCCGACGTAGCGGCCGTAGGACCGGCCGAACACGCTCATGGCGAGCTCGGTGCGGCCGGCGCCCATGAGGCCCGCGATGCCGATCACCTCGCCGGCCCGGACGTTCAGGCTCGCGCCGTCGACCACGAGGCGGTCCTGCAGCGGGTGCCGGACGGTCCAGTCCTCGATCCGCAGCACCTCGGCGCCGGGGTTCGACGTCCGGTCCGGGAACCGGCTGTCGAGGTCGCGGCCGACCATCCCGCGGATGATGCGCTCCTGGCTGACGGCCTCGCCGGCCATGGCGAAGGTCTCGATCGAGCGGCCGTCGCGGATGATGGTCGTGGTGTCGGCGATGGCCTCGATCTCGTTCAGCTTGTGCGAGATCATGATGCTCGTCATGCCCTCGGTCCGCAGCTGCCGCAGCAGCCCGAGGAGGTGCTCGGAGTCGGTGTCGTTCAGCGCGGCGGTCGGCTCGTCGAGGATGAGGAGCTTGACGTCCTTGCTGAGCGCCTTCGCGATCTCGACGAGCTGCTGCTTGCCGACGCCGAGCTGCCCGATGGGCGTGGTCGGGTTCTCGTCCAGCCCCACGCGGGCCAGGAGCTTCGAGGCCTCGCCGTTGGCGCGGTTCCAGTCGATGAGCCCGCCGCGGCCCTTGCGCTCGTTGCCCAGGAAGAGGTTCTCCGCGATCGACAGGAACGGCACGAGGGCCAGCTCCTGGTGGATGATCGCGATGCCGGCCCGCTCCGAGTCGCTGATGCCCTGGAACTGCGAGACCTGACCGTCGAAGACGATTTCGCCGTCGTAGGACCCGTGCGGGTACACGCCCGAGAGGACCTTCATGAGGGTCGACTTGCCGGCCCCGTTCTCCCCGCAGATCGCGTGGACCTCACCGCGGGCCACCGAGAGGGAGACGTCCGACAGCGCCTTCACGCCGGGGAACGTCTTGGTGATGGAACGCATGTCCAGGATATTGTCGGTCATCGGCCAGCCGGGTCCTCGATCGTGAGCGGTTCGATGGGATGCGCTGCGGCGCAGACCGTCCCGCACCCGGGGGCCGGGTGCGGGACGGTGTGGCGGGGAGGGTCAGCTGGCCTGGCCGGCGTCGACCTCGGCCTGGGTGTAGTAGCCCGTGTCGACGAGGAGGGAGGTGATGTTGTCCTTGTAGACGATGTCGGACTGCAGCAGGAACGAGGGGACGACCTTGACGCCGTTGTCGTACGTCGTCGTGTCGTTGGCCTCCGGCTCCTTGCCGTCGAGGTAGGCCTCCGAGGCCGTGATGGCCTGCTCGGCGAGCTTGCGGGTGTCCTTGAAGATCGTCGCGTACTGCACGCCGTCGTTGATGAGCTTGACGGAGGCGATCTCGGCGTCCTGGCCGGTGATGATGGGCATCTTCTGCCCGCCCGTGCCGTAGCCGGCGTTCTGCAGGGCGGTGATGATGCCGCGCGAGATGCCGTCGTACGGGCTGAGGACTCCGTCGACCTTGCTGCCGTCGCTGTAGGCGGAGGTCAGCAGGTCCTCCATGCGCTTCTGGGCGACCTCCTGCTGCCAGCGCAGCGTGGCGGCCTCGTCGATCTTCGTCTGGCCCGACTTCACGACGATCTGGCCCGAGTCGATGAAGGGCTTGATGGTGTCGAACGCGCCGTTCCAGAAGAACCCGGCGTTGTTGTCGTCCAGCGAACCCGCGAACAGCTCGACGTTGAAGGGGCCGGTCGCGGTGCCCTTGGACCCGTCGGCGTTCAGCAGGCCGAGGCCGGTCAGCAGCGAGGTGCCCTGCTGCACACCGACCTTGTAGTTGTCGAAGGAGACGTAGAAGTCGACGTTCGCGCTGTCGCGGATGAGGCGGTCGTAGGAGATGACCTTCACGCCGGCGGCCTTGGCCGCGTCCAGCTGACCCGCGAGGGCCGTGCCGTCGATCGCCGCGAGGATCAGCAGGTCGTCGCCCTTGGTGATCATCTGGTCGATCTGCTGCTGCTGCGTGGGAATGTCGTCGTTGGCGTACTGCAGGTCGACCTTGTAGCCGGCCTTCTCCAGGCCGGCCTTGACGGCGTTGCCGTCGGCGATCCAGCGCTCGGAGGTCTGGGTGGGCATGGCCACGCCGACGGTGATGTCGGCGGGGTCCGCGGGCGCACTGCTGCCACCGTCGGTGCTGCCGGCGCCACCACCACCGCAGGCGGACAGGGAAAGCACCAGACCAGCGGTGAAGACAGCCAGGGTGCGGCGACGAACGTTCACGGCGGAACTCCTCTGTACCTCGTGATCGTCAGAGACGAGGCTCATGACGGGGGATGGGCACCAGCTGCGGTGCGGGGGGACCCGAGGAGCTGTCCGGTGCTTCTTCGACCCCGGACATCGGCTGCGGGCCAGCTGAGCCATTGTTAGCGTTAGCAGCCCGCCGCGTCAACCAGATCGCCCAACTGGCCCACCGGCTGCCGCCACGTGGCGCGTCCGGGGGACCCACCGCCCCGCAAGGGGTTCCGCGCCCCGGTGGCTGAGCTACGCTGACGCGACCAGCGGCGGCCCGGCTCGCGCTCGCCGCGGTGCCCTTCCCCCCGCTCCCGCCGGCCCGCTCGGGTCCCGGCACCCCCGTCCGTCCCGTCGCTGCCGACGCCGACGTGAAGTCAGGAAGCGCTCATGACACCGCCCCGCGACCCCGGTGCGCCGGAGGACGGCGATGCCGCGCGCACCCCGGTGCTGGCCGACGTGGCCGAGCGCGCGGGCGTCTCCCAGCAGACCGTCTCCCGGGTCGTCAACGGCTCCCCCGCCGTCGCCCGGCGCACCCGCGAACGGGTCGAGCAGGCCATCAAGGAGCTGGGGTACCGGCCCAACGCCGCCGCCCGCGCCCTGGTGACCCGGCGCTCGCGCCGCATCGGGGTCGTCGCGGCGAGCTCGGCGCTGCACGGCCCCGCCATGACGCTGCTCGGGGTGCAGGAGGCCGCGCGGGAGGCGGGGTACTCCGTCGCCGTCGTCATGGTGCGCGACCTGAAGCCGGCGTCGGTCGACGAGGCCCTCACCGAGCTGCGCGACCAGGCTGTCGACGGCGCGGTGGCGATCGTGCCCGAGGACGCCTCGCAGGCCGCGGTCGCCGCCGCGGAGGCCACCTTCCCCTGCGTGCTCGCCCCCGGGCTCGACGGCGCCGGCGTGGCCGACGCCTACTGGGGCGAGGTCGCGGCCGCCCGCGAGGTGACCGCGCACCTGCTGCAGCTGGGCCACGAGACCGTGCACCACCTCGCGGGCCCGCCCGACTGGGCCGAGTCGCGCTCGCGCGCCACGGGCTGGCGCACCGCCCTCGTGGAGGCCGGGCGTCGCGTCCCGCCGCCCGTGCGGGGCGACTGGACGGCCGCGTCCGGCTACCTCGGCGGCCAGCGCTTGCTGGCCGCGGGCGCCTCGGCGGTCTTCGTGGCGAACGACCACATGGCCATCGGCGTCGTGCGGGCCGTGGTCGACGGCGGGCTGTGCGTGCCGGGGGACGTGAGCGTCGTCGGCTTCGACGACGTCCCCGAGGCGGCGTACCTGAACCCGCCGCTGACCACGGTGCACCAGGACTTCGCGCAGATCGGCCGCCGCTGCGTGCACCTGCTGCTGGGCCGCCTCACCGACCGCGTCGTCGACGTCGGGGGTCTCAACCCCCGCCTCGTGGTGCGGGCGAGCACCGCGGCCCCGCCGAGCTCGCCGCCCCGCACCGGGCCCTCGGTCGCCGCGGGCGAGGTGCCCCCGCAGGTGCGCACCCCGTCGTCGGCCTGATCGACCGTCCCGCCCCGCGCGACGGCCACGAGCCCCGACCCACGACGTCAGCACCCACGACGTCACCACCCACGAGAGCCCCGACCGGCGGACCGGTCGGGGCTCTCGTCGTTCAGCGAGCCGGAGGTCAGTTGCCGCCGGTGAGCTTCTCGCGCAGCGCCGCGAGGGCCTCGTCGGAGGCGAGCGTGCCGCCCGCCTCGGGCGCCTCGGACGTGTAGGACGACGGCGTCGAGGAGGACGACGACGAGGACGAGCCGCCACCGGTCGAGCTGCTCGAGCTCGCGGCCGGGGCGACGTTCGTGCCCTCGGCCTCGGCCTTCGCCTCGGCCTCGGCGGCCTCGGCGACCTGCTTCTTGTGGGCCTCCCAGCGCTCGTGGGCCAGCGCGTACTGGGTCTCCCACGCCTCGCGCTGGGCGTCGTAGCCCTCGAGCCAGTCGTTGGTCTCGGGGTCGAAGCCCTCGGGGTACTTGTAGTTCCCCTGCTCGTCGTAGTCCGCCGCCATGCCGTACAGCGAGGGGTCGAACTCCTCGCCGGCCGCGGCCAGCGACTCGGTCGCCTGCTTCAGCGACAGCGAGATCCGGCGACGCTCGAGGTCGATGTCGATGACCTTGACGAAGATGTCGGAGTTCACCTGGACGACCTGCTCGGGCACCTCGACGTGGCGCTCGGCCAGCTCGGAGATGTGCACCAGGCCCTCGATGCCGTCGTCGACGCGCACGAACGCACCGAACGGGACGAGCTTGGTGACCTTGCCCGGCACGACCTGACCGATCGCGTGCGTCCGGGCGAACTGCTGCCACGGGTCTTCCTGGGTCGCCTTGAGCGACAGGGAGACGCGCTCGCGGTCCATGTCCACGTCGAGCACCTCGACGGTGACCTCCTGGCCGACCTCGACGACCTCGGAGGGGTGGTCGATGTGCTTCCAGGACAGCTCGGAGACGTGCACGAGGCCGTCCACGCCGCCCAGGTCGACGAACGCACCGAAGTTGACGATCGAGGAGACGACGCCGGAGCGGACCTGACCCTTCTGCAGGGTCGTGAGGAAGTTCTGGCGGACCTCGGACTGGGTCTGCTCGAGCCAGGCGCGGCGGGACAGGACCACGTTGTTGCGGTTCTTGTCCAGCTCGATGATCTTGGCTTCGATCGTCTTGCCGACGTACGGCTGGAGGTCGCGCACGCGGCGCATCTCGACCAGCGAGGCGGGCAGGAAGCCGCGGAGACCGATGTCGAGGATGAGGCCGCCCTTGACGACCTCGATGACGACGCCCTCGACGACCTCGTCCGCTTCCTTCTTGGCCTCGATCGTGCCCCAGGCGCGCTCGTACTGAGCGCGCTTCTTGGACAGGATCAGCCGGCCTTCCTTGTCCTCCTTCTGGAGGACCAGGGCCTCGACCTCGTCACCGACGCCGACGACCTCGTTGGGGTCGACGTCGTGCTTGATGGAGAGCTCGCGGGAGGGGATGACGCCCTCGGTCTTGTACCCGATGTCGAGGAGGACCTCGTCACGGTCGACCTTCACGATGGTGCCCGAGACGATGTCACCATCGTTGAAGTACTTGATGGTGGCATCGACCGCGGCGAGGAAGTCCTCAGCCGATCCGATGTCGTTGATCGCGATCTGAGGCGTCGTGCTCGCCGGTGCGGTCGTAGTGGTGGTCATGGAGGTAGGGGCTCCGTCAGGGACACTGGTAGGGGTGACGCGCGAGGGCTCCCGCGGGCCACGAGCACTGGCCCCACCGGGTGGCGGGGTGGCAGACGCTCGCTCTCCCAGCCTACCCGCGAGCCCAGGTGCGGGCAAAGCACCCGCTGGGCCGGAGGATGGCCCGCGTGAGCGACGCGATTCCCCCGCAGCCGTCCGTCGGGCGCCGGCCCGTGGGCGCCACCGAGACCGTCCGGGCGCAGCGGCGGTGGTGGGACGCCGAGGCCGCGGGGTACCGCACCGAGCACGGCTCCTTCCTCGGCGACGAGCGCGCCGACTCCGACCTGGTGTGGGGGCCGGAGGGCTGGCGGGAGGCCGACGCGCACCTGCTCGGCGACGTCGCCGGGCTGCGGGTCCTCGAGATCGGCGCCGGCGCCGCCCAGTGCGCGCGGTGGCTCGCCGCCCGCGGGGCCGCGGTGGTCGCCACCGACCTGTCGCTCGGGATGCTGGCCGAGGGTGCGGCGCTCGAGGACGCGCGCGGCCTGCGCACCCCGCTGCTGCAGTGCGACGCGCGGGTGCTGCCCTTCGCGGCCGCCGCGTTCGACCTGGTGGTCACCTCCTACGGCGCGCTGCCCTTCGTGGCCGACGCCGACCGCGTGCTCGCCGAGGCCGCCCGCGTCCTGCGGCCCCACGGACGCTTCGTCGCGAGCGTCCCGCACCCGCTGCGGTGGGCGCTGCCCGACGTCCCGGGGCCCGAGGGGCTGACCGTGCGGCACTCCTACTTCGACCGCCGCCCCTACGTGGAGACCGACGACGACGGCACCGTGCGCTACGCCGAGCACCACCGGACCGTGGGCGACTGGGTGCGGCTCGCGCGCGCCGCCGGGTTCGTCGTCGAGGACCTGGCCGAGCCCGAGTGGCAGGCGGGCGACGCCGTCTGGGGCGGCTGGAGCCGGCTGCGGGGGGAGCTCGTCCCCGGCACGCTCGTGCTCGTGCTGCGCCGTGCCACGGCGGCCGCGGGCGCCTAGGCTCCTCGCAGCCACCGGCCCCGACGACGACGTCGGGCGACCGGGCGTGGAGGGAGGTCGGCACCCCGTGTCCTCGCTCGCGCGCGTGGTCGCGGTCGCCGCCACGGGCCTGCTCGTCGTGGTCGGCGCCACGACGCTGGACGTGACCTCCCCCCGGGCGACCACGCCGGCGGGACCCGCGCCCGCGGCGACCGCGCCGCGGGCCGGCCCGTCGCCCGTCACGACCGCGGTGGCCGCGCTCCTCGACCCCGTCGCGGAGCGCTGCGCGCCCACCCGGCTGACGCGGTACGTCGCCTCCCTGCTGCGCGGCGTGAGCCCGCGGGAGCTGCGCTTCCTCGTCTCCAGCGGCGTCCTCGACCTCGCCGCCGACGAGGCCGCCCTGTTCGGCCGGGCCGGGGACCCCGCCTGGGCGCCGACGCCCGCGAGCGGGCCCGACCTCGAGCAGGCGCTGCGCAGCGCGGAGCGCTTCTGGAGCGGCGACGACGCCGCGGCCGTCGAGCTCCTCGGCGTCCACGGCGGCCTGCTGCGCGACCCGGCCCGGCTCACGCGCCTGCTGACCGTGCGGGAGGGGATCTCCCCGCACGACGCGGCCGTGCGCGCCCAGCAGCTGGTCGCCGCCGTCGCGGCCGTCCCGGCCCTGCGGGGCGGGGAGAACCCGGTCTTCACGC
>NZ_JAAALN010000089.1 GCF_009906795.1 Kineococcus siccus | reverse complement strand
CCTCGACCCCGCACCCCCCGACGGGGCGCAGGCCGCGGTGTTCCGGCCCGTGCGGGCGGGCAACGCGTTCGAGGAGACGGTCGAGCGGCTCCTGCAGGCCGTCCGCCTCGGCGTCGTGCCCGCGGGGGAGCGGCTGCCCGCCGAGCGCGAGCTGGCGGCCCGGCTGGGGGTGAGCCGGGTGACGCTGCGCGAGGCGATCCGGTCGCTGGCCGGGGCGGGGCTCGTAGAGGTCCGCCGCGGCCGCGCGGGGGGCACCTTCGTGCTCGCCGACCGTGCGCCCCCGGGGGCCCCCGACCCCTTCGCCGCTGACCCCTTCGCCGCTGGGGCCGGCCCGGCCGCCCTGCGCGACGCGCTGCGGCTGCGGCGCGTCCTGGAGGTGGGGGCCGTCGAGCTGGCCGCGGAGCGCACCCTCGCGGCCGACGAGCGCGACGGCCTCCGGCACCGCCTCGAGGTCGCGACGGGGACGGCCCTCACCGAGCACCGCGCCGCCGACTCGCGTCTGCACCTGGCCCTGGCCGAGGCGGCCGGGTCCCCGTCGCTCGTGACGGCGGTCGCCGAGGTGCGGATGCGCGTCAACGCCTCCCTCGACCGCATCCCGTTCCTGCCCCCCAACCTCGAGAACTCGCACGCGCAGCACCGCGAGGTCGTCGCGGCCGTCCTGGCGGGGGACCCGGCGGCCGCGCGCGCCGCGATGCGCGACCACCTCGACGCGACCGCCGCCCTGCTCCGCGGTTTCCTCGGCTGAAGGGCTCCCAGCTGGTCGCTGCCCGCCACGGGTCGAACGGATCGGCGTGCTGCGGAACCATGTCGTCCGTGGACCTCGCGCCGTGGACCTCCGTGACCGACGCCACCGCCTACGGGAGGGCCCTCCTGGTGGGGGACCGGGTGCGCCTGCGCGCCCTGCACGAGGAGGACCTGCCTCAGCTCGACCGCTGGTGGCAGGACGAGGAGCTGATGGCCCTCCAGGCCGACGCCGTCCGCCCGCGCCCGCCGGGGTCGCAGACCGAGACGTTCAGGCGCTGGAGCGTCAACGACTCCAGCACCGCCGTGGGCTTCAGCGTGGTGGCTCGGGACGGCGGCGAGCTCGTCGGCCACGTGACGATGTGGGGAGCCGACGTGCGCACCCGCTGCGCCACCCTGGCGATCATCGTCGGGTCCGAGCACACCGGCCAGGGGTACGGGACCGGTGCGGTCCGCGTGGCGCTGCGCTACGCGTTCCAGGAGATGGGCCTGCACCGGGTGCAGCTGCAGGTGTGGGCCGCCAACGACCGTGCGCTGGCGACCTACGCCCGGGCGGGTTTCCGCGAGGAGGGCCGGCGCCGCGAGGTCTCCTTCCACGCCGGTCGCTGGCACGACGAGGTGCTGATGGCGGTGCTCGAGCACGAGTGGCGGGACCTCGCCACCGACCCGTGACCGGGCCGGGTCACCGTGCGACGAGGGCGGGCAGTCGTCACACTGGGACCCGTGAGCGTCGCCCCGTCCACGACCGTCTTGCTCGACCACCGCTTCGCCCGCGAGCTGCCCGAGATGGCGCTGCCGTGGCGCGCCGAGGAGGCGCCCGACCCCCGGCTGCTCGTCCTCGACGACGAGCTCGCCGCGGGGCTCGGGCTGGACCCGGCGTGGCTGCGCAGCCCCGAAGGCGTGCGGCTGCTGGTGGGCGCGGAGGTGCCGGCGGGGGCGCAGCCCGTCGCGCAGGCCTACTCCGGCCACCAGTTCGGCGGCTTCTCCCCGCGCTTGGGCGACGGGCGCGCGCTCCTGCTGGGCGAGCTCACCGCGCCCGACGGGACGCTCCGCGACCTGCACCTCAAGGGGTCCGGGCGCACCCCCTTCGCGCGCGCCGGCGACGGTCTCGCGGCGGTGGGGCCGATGCTGCGCGAGCACGTGATCAGCCAGGCGATGCACGCGCTGGGCGTCCCGACGACGCGCTCGCTGGGGGTCGTGGCCACCGGGCGCACGGTCCTGCGCGAGACCCCGCTGCCCGGGGCGGTCCTGGCCCGCGTCGCGGCCAGCCACCTGCGCGTCGGCAGCGTCCAGTACGCGCGGGCCACGCGGGACCCGGAGCTGCTGCGCCGGCTGGCCGACCACGCGATCCGCCGGCACCACCCGCAGGCGGCCGACGCCGAGCACCCGCACCTCGCGCTGTTCGAGGCCGTCGTGACCGCGCAGGCGCAGCTCGTGGCCCGCTGGATGCTCGTCGGGTTCGTCCACGGCGTGATGAACACCGACAACACGACCCTGTCGGGGGAGACCATCGACTACGGCCCGTGCGCCTTCCTCGACGCGTACGACCCGGCGACGGTCTACAGCTCCATCGACACCGGCGGCCGCTACGCCTACGGCAACCAGCCGCGAGTCCTGGAGTGGAACCTCGCCCGGCTCGCCGAGGCGATGCTGCCGCTGTTCGACGAGGACGAAGACCGGGCCGTGGAGCTCGCCGTCGCGGCGCTGGGCCGGTTCCGCCCGGAGTACGACGCGGCCTGGGCCGCGGGCGCGCGCGCGAAGCTGGGGCTCCGCCCCGACGCCGACGCGAGCCTCGGCGACGAGCTCGTGACCCTCCTCGAGGGCGCCCGCGCCGACCTGACGCAGACGTTCCGCGCCCTGGCCGTCGCGGCCCGTGGGGACGACGCGCCCGTGCGGGCGCTGCTCGGTGCGGCGCCCGCCGTCGGCGACTGGCTCGCCCGGTGGCTCGCCGCGGGCCCCGACGCCGACGCCATGGACCGGGTGAACCCCGTCGTCGTCCCGCGCAACCACCTCGTCGAGGAGGCGCTCACCGCCGCGACGGCCGGGGACCTCGCCCCGTTCGAGCGGCTGCTCGACGCCGTGCGCCGGCCCTTCGAGGCGCGGCCGGGCTTCGAGCGCTACGCGGCCCCCGCCCCGCCGGAGTTCGGGGCGTCCTACCGGACCTTCTGCGGCACCTGACCCCGCCCGCGTCGGGCAGGATGACGGGGTGATCGACGGGCTCCCGGGCGACCTGCGGCTCGTCGTGGCCGGGGTGCGCGCGCTGACGCCCGCCGTCCGCGAGCTCGACCTGCGCGACCCGGCGGGCGGGGAGCTGCCGCCGCACCCGGCGGGGTCCCACGTCACCCTGACGACCCCGGGCGGGCAGCGGCGCAGCTACAGCGTCACCAACCCGCCGGCCGAGCGGCACCGCTACGTCCTCGCCGTGCAGCGCGCCGAGCCCGGCCGGGGCGGTTCCGCGAGCCTCGCCGACGCCGTGCACCCCGGGAACGTCCTCAGCGTCGCCCCGCCCCGCAGCACGTTCGAGCTCGTCGACGCCGAGCGGTACCTGTTCGTGGCGGGCGGCATCGGGATCACGCCGCTGCGGGCGATGCTGCACGAGGTCCTCGCGCGCGGCCACCGCGACGCGACGCTCGTCTACCTGACCCGCGCGCCCGAGGCGACGGCCTACCGGGAGGAGCTGCTGGCCCTGGCCGCCGACGCGGAGACCGCGCACGTCGCCGTCGTGCTGCACCACAGCGCGACCGCGGGCCGGGCCGACCTGTGGCCGTGGCTGGAGCACCCCGACGACGGGCTGCACCTGTACGCGTGCGCGTCGAGCGGTCTGCTCGACGAGGTCCGCGCGCTCACGATGCACTGGCGGCCCAGCCGCGTCCACGTCGAGGACTTCGCGGGCGTCGCCCCGCTGCGCGCCGGCGGCCCGGCGTTCACGGCCGTGTGGGCGCCCACCGGCCGGCGCGTGGCGGTGCCCGCCGCGACGACCATGCTGGACGCCCTGGCGTCGGCGGGCGTGGACGTCCCCCGCTCGTGCGAGTCGGGCACCTGCGGGACGTGCCGGCTGTCCCTGCTGGCGGGGACGGTGGAGCACCGCGACCTCGTCCTGCGCCCCGCCGAGCGGGACACGTCGGTCCTGCCGTGCGTCTCGCGCGCGACGTCACCCGAGGTCACCGTCGGTCCTACCTGAGCGCGTGCGCTGCTCCTGCACGGCGTTTCGGCCCGCAGGGCGCGCGCGCGGGCACCCTCGCGGGCTACCGTCGGATCCCGGCGGTCGACGCTGCGGCCGGGTCCCGGTGTCCCTTCGCGCAGAGACGGTGGTCAACGTGCACCACGCCTACTCCTCGCTCACCGCCTACCTCGACCTCGACGCGTGCGCGCTCGTCGTCAGCGCCGACGACGGCCGGACGATCCAGCGCATCGACCTCGGTCCACCGCGCCCCCACGGCTACTACGAGCCCGCTCAGCTGGAGGCCGCGCTCGGCGAGGCCGACCTCCGCCTGGTGGGTCAGTGGATCCGCGACGGTGACGGCGGGGCCGTCGCCGACGTCCGGCAGCGCTGAGGCTCCCGCAGGGTCACCTCAGCCCGCCCCGCCGGGCGGCGCGGCCGTCGGCACGGTGAGCACGGCGGCCAGGGCGTTGAGCGCCTGCGGCACGAGGGCGAAGTAGGCCCACACCCCCCGCTTGTCGCGGGTCAGCAGGCCGGCCTCGACGAGGACCTTCAGGTGGTGGGACACCGTGGGCTGGCTCAGCCCCAGCGAGGCCACGAGGTCGCACGCGCACGCCTCGCCGCCCTCGTGGGCCGCCACGAGGGACAGCAGGCGCAACCGGGCCGGGTCCGCGAGGGCCTTCAGCGTCCGAGCCAGGTCGGAGGCCGCGCCGGCGCTCAGGGGCTCGCGGGTCAGCGGGGCGCAGCAGGCGGCGACCGCCTCCGGGCGGGCAGCGGCGGCAGCGGGCGGGGCGGGCGCGGTCGGGATGGCCACGGGGCCAGTGTGGCCCGGAGCATCGACCGCTGTCGATATTGACAGCTGTGGATGTCCGCTGCCATGGTCGCCGGGACGACCGCCGACCGTGAGGACCTGCCCCGCATGACGGACCCCCGCATGATCGACCCCAGCATGATCGGATCCACCTTGATCGATCCGGCGTGAGCGACCTGGTCGCCGAGGACGCCCGTGGCGGCACGGGGACGCCGGTCCTGGCGCGCCTGTCCCCGCTGGACCGGCTGCTGCCCGTCTGGATCCTCGCCGCCATGGCCCTCGGTCTCCTGCTCGGGCGGCTGCTGCCCGGTCTGGGCGAGGTCCTGCAGGCCGTGGAGGTGGGCTCGGTCAGCCTCCCCATCGCCGTCGGCCTGCTGCTGATGATGTACCCGGTGCTGGCGAAGGTCCGCTACGCCGAGACCGGCCGCGTCGCCGCCGACCGCCGGCTGATGGTCAGCTCGCTCGTCCTGAACTGGCTCGTCGGCCCCGCGCTGATGTTCGCCCTCGCCTGGTTGCTGCTGCCCGACCAGCCCGAGCACCGCGCGGGCCTGATCGTCGTCGGCCTGGCCCGCTGCATCGCGATGGTGCTCATCTGGAACGACCTCGCGTGCGGCGACCGCGAGGCCGCCGCCGTGCTCGTGGCGGTCAACTCGGTGTTCCAGGTCCTCGCCTTCGCCGCCCTCGGGTGGTTCTACCTCGAGGTGCTGCCGGGCTGGCTGGGGCTGCCGACCACGACGGCGGAGTTCTCCGTCGGGGCGGTCGTCGTCTCGGTCCTGGTGTTCCTGGGCGTCCCGCTCGTCGCGGGGTTCCTGACCCGCACGCTGGGGGAGCGGGCCCGGGGCCGCGCCTGGTACGAGGAGCGCTTCCTGCCCCGCATCGGCCCCGTCGCCCTCTACGGGCTGCTGTTCACGATCGTCGTGCTCTTCGCCCTGCAGGGCGACGCCATCACCTCGCAGCCCGGGGACGTCGCGCGGATCGCGCTGCCGCTGCTGGCCTACTTCGTGCTCATGTTCGGGGGGTCCTTCGTGCTGGGCCGGGTGATCGGCCTCGGCTACGCGAAGACGTCCACGCTGTCGTTCACCGCGGCGGGCAACAACTTCGAGCTCGCCATCGCGGTGGCGATCGGCACGTTCGGCGCCACCTCCGGTCAGGCCCTGGCCGGCGTGGTGGGGCCGCTGATCGAGGTGCCCGTCCTCGTCGGGTTCGTCTACGTCGCCCTCTGGGCCGGCCGGCGGTACTTCGCCGGCGACCCCACCGTCCCCGCCGCCCGGAGGAACCCGTGACCGAGCCCGGCCGCCGGCCCAGCGTCCTCTTCGTCTGCGTGCACAACGCGGGCCGCTCCCAGATGGCCGCGGGGTTCACGGCCGCCTTGTCCGGTGGGGCCGTCGAGGTCCGCTCGGCCGGCTCGCTGCCCGCGGAGCGGATCAACCCCGTGGCCGTCGAGGCCATGGCCGAGGTCGGCATCGACATCACCGCCGAGCAGCCGAAGGTCCTCACCCCCGAGGCCGTCCGGGCCTCCGACGTCGTCGTCACCATGGGCTGCGGCGACGCCTGCCCGTTCTACCCGGGCACGCGCTACGAGGACTGGGAGCTCACCGACCCCGCCGGGCAGGGCCTCGACGTCGTGCGGGGCGTGCGGGACGAGGTCCGCGTCCGCGTGCAGGCCCTGCTGGCCGAGCTGCTGCCGTCCGGGGACCCGACGGCCTGACGGGTGCAGCCCGGCGTCGGCGGGCACGTCACTCCGCGGTGGGCGGTTCGTCGCCCAGGAACGGCCGGAGCTCCAGCCACTCGTGCAACGGCTTCCCGCCGGCGCCGGGGGCCGCGGACAGCTCGCCCGCCAGCTCCAGCGCCCGCTCCCAGGAGTCGACGTCGATCGCCATCCAGCCCGCGACGAGGTCCTTCGCCTCGGCGAACGGGCCGTCGGTCACCGGGGGCCGGCCCGGGCCGTCGTGGCGGACGAAGGTCCCGGTGGGCGACAGGGCCTGGGCGCCGACGAACTCCCCGGACGCCTGCAGCCGCCGGGCGAAGTCGTCCATGTAGGCGAGGTGCGCGTCGACCTCCTCGGGCGTCCACGCGTCCATGCCCTCGACGGCGTTGGCGTGGGGCGCCGGGCCGCCGCGGTAGTGCTTCAGCATCAGGTACTTCACGGTCTGCCTCCTGGGTCTCGGCGGTCCATCGTGGCCGCACACGGGAGAGACGGAGCCGACCCGCCGTCCTCGACACGACGGCGGGGCCGTTCTCGGACGGGTTGCGTCAGAACGGTTCCGTCGCCGCCATCACGGGCAGCAGCTCGACGTCGGGGTGGCTGCGCTCGAAGCCGGCCAGGCGCCAGCGGTCGGTGAACAGGGCCAGGGCCTGCCCGTCGCTGCGCAGGACGACCTCGCTGCCGCGGTCGGCCTGCACGGTCGCGATGTCGCGCGCGTGGACCCGGCGCACCTCGGAGTAGGGCAGCGGGTCGATGCGCACCGGGGCGCGGAACTCGTTGGCCATGCGGTGGGCGGCGACCTCGTACTGCAGCGGACCGACCACGGCCAGGACGGGCTCGCCGTGGCCGCGCCGCTCGGAGTAGAGCACCTGCACGACGCCCTCGGCGTCCAGCGCCGCCAGGCCCGAGCGGAACTGCTTGGCGTGGCCGAGGTCCGTGGGCGCCGCGACGCTGAAGTGCTCGGGGGTGAAGGAGGGGATGGGCGGGAACGTCACCGAGGGGCCGGTGAACAGGGTGTCGCCGACGTTGACGTGGGCGGCGTTCACCATGCCGATGACGTCGCCCGGCCAGGCGGCGTCGAGGGTCTGGCGGTCCGCGCCGAAGACGGTCTGGACGTGCTTGAGGACGAGGGGCCGTCCCGTGCGGGCGTTGGTCACCGTCATGCCGCGCTCGAAGACCCCGGTGCGGACGCGGGCGAACGCGAGCCGGTCGCGGTGGGCCGGGTTCATGCCGGCCTGCACCTTGAACACCTGTGCGCTGAACGGGGCGTCGACGGGGCGCTCGCGCCCGGCGGTGTCGGTGGGCGGGCTCGGCGCGGGGGCCAGGTCGCCGAGGGCCTGCAGCAGCTGGCCGACCCCGACGTTGGCGACCGCGGCCGTGAACAGTACGGGCGTGCTCTCGTGGCGCAGGAACGAGGCCTCGTCGAGGTCCCCGCCCGTCGCCGACAGCAGGTCGCTCTCCTCGAGCGCCTGCCCCCAGGCGGACCCCTCCTCGCTCTCGGCCTCCGCGGGGCTCATCCGCTGCTCCTCGGCGAGGCTCGCCCCACCGGGGGTGCGCGTGAAGCGGAGGTAGTCGCCGGACGCGCGGTCCAGCAGGCCGCGGAAGTCCCCGGCGACGCCGACGGGCCAGTTCAGCGGCGTCGGGCGCAGCTTCGTGACCTCGGCGATCTCGTCGAGCAGCCCCAGCGCGTCCAGACCGGGGCGGTCCCACTTGTTGATCACGGTGATGACCGGGATGCGCCGTTGCTGGCAGACTTCGAAGAGCTTGCGCGTCTGGCGCTCCATGCCGTTGGCGGCGTCGACGAGCATGACGGCGACGTCGACCGCGGCCAGGACGCGGTAGGTGTCCTCGGAGAAGTCCGCGTGCCCCGGGGTGTCCAGGACGTTGAGCACCCGCCCGGCGTGGTGCAGCTGCAGGACCGCGGAGCTGATGGAGATGCCGCGCTGCTTCTCCATGTCCTGCCAGTCCGAGACCACGCCCGCGCGGCCGGCCTTGCCGTGCACGTGCCCCGCCTGCCGGATCGCGTGCGCGTGCAGGGCGAGCGCCTCCGTGAGCGTCGACTTGCCCGCGTCGGGGTGGCTGATGATCGCCAGCGTCCGGCGCCGGGCCGCCTCGGCCAGGACCTCGTCACCCGCCGGTGCGCCCGGGTGCACCGCGTCCGCGCTCACGCCACCCCCCGATCCTCGTGCTCGTCCCGCCCGCTGCCGGGGCCGGTGGGCCCCGGGACCAGGGTAGGTCCGGCCGCAGCGGTCTCCGTCCACCCGCGGGGCGTGCGTCAATGGGCGGGATCCGCGGCACCCCCCCGCGCCGCGGCCCGTCAGGAGGACTGTGGTGATCGTCTGGTGCGCTGACCCCGGCCGGCGCCGGCCGACCGTCGCGGAGGACCCGCGGTGAGGCTCCGCCGCGGCCCCTGGGACCTGCTCGTCGTCGGCGGCGGCACCGCGGGCCTCGTCGCGGCGCACACCGCGGCCGGCTTCGGCGCGCGCGTCCTGCTCGTCGAGCGCGCGCGCACCGGGGGCGACTGCCTCTGGACGGGGTGCGTGCCGTCCAAGGCCCTCGTCGCCGCGGCGGGGCGGACCGCCGCGCTCGCCCGGCCCGCGCACCTCGGGGTCCGCGGCGCCGTCCTGCGGTCGCCCGGTGGGCTGCCCGCCGTGGCGGGGCACTGGCGCGCCGCGATCACGACGATCGAGCCGCACGACTCCCCGGACGCCCTGCGCGCGGCGGGAGCCGAGGTGCTCACGGGCGAGCTGACGTTCACGGGCCCGGCGAGCGCTGTCGTCGACGGCCGGGAGGTGCGGTTCCACCACGCGCTCGTCGCGACGGGAGCCCGTCCCGCGACGCCGGACCTGCCGGGGCTCGCCGCCGCCGGCCCGCTGACCAGCGAGACGGTCTGGGACGCCCTGGAGCGCCTCGACGAGGTGCCGCGGCGCCTCGTCGTGCTCGGCGGCGGACCCGTCGGTTGCGAGCTGGCGCAGGCGCTCGCGCGGCTCGGCAGCCGCGTCACCGTCGTGCAGTCCGGGGACCGGCTGCTCGCCCGCGAGGACCCCGACGCCGCCGACCGCGTGCGCGCCGCCCTGGCGGCCGACGGCGTCGAGGTCCGCACCGGGACCCGCGCCGAGGCCGTCGACCCCGCGGCCGGGGGCGGCGGGACGGTGCGGCTCTCCGACGGCGCCCGGGTCCCCTTCGACCGGCTGCTGGTGGCGCTGGGCCGCGTGCCGCGGACCGCCGAGCTCGGCCTGGACCGCGCCGGCGTGGACCTCGACGCGCGCGGCCACGTCCGGGTCGACGCCTGCCTGCGCACCAGCAACCCGCGGGTCTGGGCCGCCGGTGACGTCACGGAGCACCCGGCGTTCACGCACGTCGCGGGCGTGCACGGGTCGCTGGCCGCCGCCAACGCCGTGCTCGGCCTGCGCCGCACCACCAGCCCCGTCGTGCCGCGCGTCACCTTCACCTCGCCCGAGGTGGCCGCGGTGGGCGTGCCGACGGGGGCGCCGCTGCGCCCGGGCCTGCGGGCCGTGACCGTCGAGCACGACGACCTCGACCGGGCCGTCACCGAGGACGACCGGACGGGGTTCACGCGCCTCGTGCTCGACCGCCGCTCCCGGGTCGTCGGGGCCACCGTCGTCGGGCCGCGCGCCGGCGAGAGCCTGGCGGAGGTGACGCTCGCGATCAGCCGGGGGCTGCGGACCCGGGACCTCGCCGCCGTCACGCACCCGTACCCCACCTGGGGCGACGGCGTCTGGAACGCGGCCGTCGCCGACGTCCGGCGCGGCCTGGCCCGCCCACCGGTGGCCGGGGCCCTGCACGCCCTGGTCCGCGTGCGCCGCGCGTGGCGCTCGGTGCGACCGCCGTCACCGCCCGGGTCCCTACCCTCACGTGAGGGGAGCGTCTAGGTTGGCCCTGCGCTCGCGGAGGCGACGCCACGCCGGCCCGTCCGGCGCGTGCGATGTTCGGGACTGGAGGCAGGGTGACGGTCGAGAACGCCGTGGACCGGCTGAGCCTGGCGGAGCGGTCCGAGCTCACCGTCGTCAGCGCCGCGCCCCCACCGCGGGAGGAGCCCTGGCGGCTGCGGGTGCTGGTGCTCGCCCTCGGCTGGGACCGGCCCGGAGGGCTCAACCGCTACGTGCAGGGACTGCACGAGGCCGTCTCCCGCGACGGGGGCGCGGTGCGCACGCTCGTCCTCGGGCCCGCGGAGTCCGCGCCCGCCGGGGTCACCGCGGCCGCCGCGGACACCGCGTCGCTGCCGGTGCGACTGCGCGCGTTCGCCCGGCAGGCCCGTCGCTTCGGGCGCGGGGCCGACGTGGTCGACGTCCACTTCGCGCTGCTGTCCTTCGGCCCCGTCGTCCTGGGCGCGCTGCGCGGCAAGCCGCTCGTCGTGCACTTCCACGGGCCGTGGGCGGAGGAGAGCCTCGAGGCGGGGGAGTCCCGGCGCGCCGTCCTGCGCGCGAAGCACCGCCTGGAGCGCGCGGTGTACGCCCGGGCGCACCGCCTCGTGGTCCTCTCCGACGCCTTCGCCGACCTGCTCGTGCGCGAGTACGGCGTCGACCGCGCCCGCGTGCGCGTCGTCCCGCCCGGGGTGGACCTCGACGCCTTCAGCCCGGGCCGCAGCCCCGCGCGCCGGCGGCTGGGCCTCGCGCCGGACCGCCGCGTCGTGTTCACGGCCCGCCGCCTGGTGTCGCGGATGGGGCTCGACGTGCTGCTGGCGGCCTGGCAGTCGGTGGAGCGCCGGCCCGACGACCTGCTGCTCATCGCGGGTGAGGGGCCGGAGGACACCGCGCTCGCAGGGATCGTCGAGCAGGCCGGCCTCGGGGAGTCGGTCCGCCTGCTCGGCCGGATCGACGAGGACGACCTCGTCGCCCACTTCCGGGCCGCGGACGTGTGCGTCATGCCGTCGCTCGCGCTGGAGGGCTTCGGCCTGACCGCGGTGGAGGCCCTGGCGTGCGGGACCCCGGTCGTGGTCACCGACGTCGGGGGGCTGCCGGACGTCGTCCGCGACCTCGACCCCTCGCTCACCGTGCCCCCGGGCGATCCCGGCGCGCTCGCCGCGCGCCTGTCGTCGGCGCTCGCGGGCCGCGTCCCGGACGCCACGGCGTGCCGGCGGCACGCCGAGACCTTCTCGTGGCACCGCGCGGCCGAGACGCACCGCCGCCTGTACGCGGAGGCCGTCGAGGAGGCCGGCGCCCGCTGAGGGCGGGCGCGGGGAGCGTCAGCCGCGCAGCGCGTCGCGGACCGCGCGGCCCGCCTGCCGGCCGGAGAACAGGCACCCGCCCAGGAAGGTCCCCTCGAGCGAGCGGTAGCCGTGCGCGCCCCCGCCGCCGAACCCCGCCACCTCGCCCGCGGCGTACAGCCCCGGCACCGGGTCGCCGTCGGCGCCGAGCACGCGGCCGGACAGGTCGGTCTGCAGCCCGCCGAGGGTCTTGCGCGTGACGACGTGCAGCCGGACCGCGATGAGGGGGCCCGCGGCGGGGTCGAGGACCCGGTGCGGCGCGGCGGTCCGCGCCAGCCGCTCGGTGAGGGAGCGCCGGGAGTTCCGGATCGCGCTGACCTGCGCGTCCTTCGTGACCGGGTTGGCGATCTGGCGGTCGCGCGCCTCGACCTGCCGCTGCAGCTCCGCGAGGTCCACGAGGTCCTCGCCCGTGACCGCGTTCATGCCCGCGACGAGCTCGCGCAGCGTGCGGGCGACGACGAAGTCCTCTCCCCGCTGCAGGAACGCCGCGACGGGCGGGGCGGCGCCGGGCCGCACGCGGCCGAGCGTCAGCCGCAGGTCCTTGCCCGTGATGTCGGGGTTCTGCTCCGACCCCGACAGCACGAACTCCTTCTCGACGATCCGCTGGTTCAGCACGAACCACGAGTGGTCGTGGCCGGACCGGGTGATGGTCTCCAGCGTGGTCAGCGTGTCGGCTCCGGGGAAGTTCGGGGCGGCCAGCCGGCGGCCGCGGGCGTCGAACCACAGCGACGACGGACCGGGGATGATGCGGATCCCGTGCCGCGCCCAGACCGGCGCGAAGTTCGTGACCCCCTCCGTGTAGTGCCACATGCGGTCGGAGTTCACGAGGCGGCCGCCCGCCTCCGCGGTGATGGCCAGCATCCGCCCGTCGACGTGCTCGGGGACCCCGGACAGCATGCGGCGCGGCGGAACTCCCAGCCGCGCCGGCCAGTTCGCCCGCACCAGGTCGTGGTTCGCCCCGATCCCGCCCGACGTCACCACCACGACCGGCGCGTGCAGCGAGAACTCCCCGACCTCGGCGCGCGACGTGGCGACCCCGCGGGCCGCGGAACTGGGTTCGAGCACGGCGCCCCGGACCCCGTCGACCGCACCGGCCGTCCTCGTCAGCGCGTCGACGCGGTGGCGGAACGCGAACGTCACCAGGCCCCGGGCGGCGGCCTCGCGCACGCGGCGCTCGAAGGGCGCGACGACGCCCGGGCCCGTGCCCCAGGTCAGGTGGAAGCGGGGCACCGAGTTCCCGTGCCCGTCGGCGAGCTGGCCGCCGCGCTCCGCCCAGCCGACCAGCGGTACCCACCGCACGCCCTGGGCGTGCAGCCAGGCGCGCTTCTCCCCCGCCGCGAACGCGACGTAGGCCTCCGCCCAGCGGCGGCCCCAGTGGTCCTCGCCGCGCGGGTCGTCGACGTCGCGGTCGAAGCCCGCGGTGTCCAGCCAGTCCTGCCGCGCGAGCTCGTGGGAGTCCCGGATGCCGAGGCGCCGCTGCTCCGGGGTGTCGACGAGGAACAGGCCGCCGAGGGACCAGGAGGCCTGGCCGCCCAGGTTCGACGCGGGCTCCTGGTCCAGCAGCAGCACGCGCCGGCCGGCGTCGGTCAGCTCCGCCGTGGCCACCAGCCCGGCGAGCCCCGCCCCCACCACGATGACGTCGGCGTCCACGGTCGGTCCCCTCCCGGGCTCAGAGCAGCCGCCGGGCCGCGGCCCAGCGCGTGAGTTCGTGCCGGCTGGACAGCTGCAGCTTGCGCAGCACCGCCGAGACGTGGGTCTCGACGGTCTTCACGGAGATGAACAGCTCCTTCGCGACCTCCTTGTAGGCGTAGCCGCGCGCGATGAGCCGCATCACCTCGCGCTCGCGGGCGGAGAGCCGGTCGAGCTCGTCGTCGGCGGCCGCGACCTCCCCCGTCATGGCGCCGAACGCGTCGAGCACGAAGCCCGCGAGCCGCGGGGAGAACACCGCGTCGCCGTCGGCGACCCGCCGCACCGCGTCGGCGAGCTCCGTGCCACCGATGCTCTTGGTCACGTAACCCCGTGCACCGCGGCGGATCACGGCGATGACGTCGTCGGCCGCGTCGGAGACGCTGAGGGCCAGGAACCGCACGGCCCCCTCCCCGGTCAGCAGGTCGGCGCACCGCGCGAGCACCTCGGCGCCCCCGGACCCCGCGCCGGGGGCGGGGGCGTCGCCGTCGCCCAGCGGGAGGTGCACGTCCAGCAGCACGACGTCGGGCCGGAACCGCCGGACGGCGTCGACGGCCCCCGCGACGTCGGCCGCCTCGCCGACGACCTCGAGGTCCGGCGCCGCGGAGAGCTCCGTGCGCACGCCGACGCGGACCATCCGGTGGTCGTCGACGACCAGGACGCGCACGCTCACCGGGCCCCTCCCGCCGCCGCGGCCGGGGGCAGCCGCAGCACGACCTCGGTGCCGCCGTCGGCGGGGCAGCGCAGGACGGCGGTGCCCCCGGCCCGCTGCATCCGGCCGATGATCGACTCGCGCACCCCGAGGCGGTCCTGCGGGACGGCGTCGAGGTCGAACCCCGGTCCACGGTCGCGCACGAACACCTCCAGCGCACCGGACATCGACTCGGCGTACAGCGAGACGGCCCCGCCGCCGTGCCGGCCCGCGTTCAGCAGGGCCTCGCGGGCGGCCTGCGCGAGCGCCGTGGCCGCCCGGTCCAGCGCGCGCGTGTCCAGGTCGCCCACCAGGACGACGTCCACCGCGACGCCCGTGGCGTCCTCGGCCTCGGCGGCGGCCGTGCGCAGCGCGGCGCCGATCGTGCCCGCGGTGTCGCCGTGGTCGCCGTAGAGCCAGCGCCGCAGGTCGCGCTCCTGCGCGCGGGCCAGCCGGGCCACCTCGCCCGCGTCGGAGCTGCGCTTCTGGATGAGCGCCAGCGTCTGCAGGACGGAGTCGTGCACGTGCGCGGCGAGCTCCGCGCGTTCCTGCTCGCGGGCCAGCGCGGCCCGCTCGTTCCCCAGGTCGGACCACAGCCGCACCGCCCAGGGCGCCAGCACGAGCCCGATGCCGACCAGCAGCGCGAGGCCGGCCAGCGTCGCGCGGCCCACGGCGGTGACGTCACCGACGACCAGGAGCAGCACGACGCCCGCGACCACCAGGGAGACGCCGGCCGCGACCCGCAGCGCCGCGACGCGCCCCGACCCCGCCCCCGCGCCGGCCACCAGGCGGGCGCGACGGGTGGCGTCCAGCTGGCTCCACGCGAGCACCAGCCCGGCGCCGACGATGAGCAGCGGCAGCAGGATCCGGCTGGACACGCTGACGCCCCCGACCCGGAGCGCGGTCACGGCGCCCAGCAGCACCAGAGCCGTGCCCAGGAGGGTGTCGCGGTGCTCGAGCACCCACGCGGACGGGTCGGCCCGCCGCCCGCCGCGCGGACCGTCCGCGCGCACGTCGCGCTCGTCCGGGACCAGCAGCCAGAACGCGGCGTAGAGGACGACGCCCGCCCCGGCCAGCAGCGCCAGCGCGACGAACGCCGTCCGGACGCGCGAGACGGGCAGACCCAGGTGCGTGGCGAGGCCGGCGGTGACCCCCGCGGCGCGGCGGCCGTCGGCCGGGCGGACGAACGGCGGCCGGCCCGCGGCCGTCCCGGTGGCCGGGCCCGCAGCCGTCCCGGCACCCGTCCCCGTGGTCCCGGCGGCGGGCTCGGCCGCGGCGCGGTGGTCGGTGGGCGTGCTCACGCAGCCGATCGTGGCACGGCGACAGTCGGGGCGGGGGCGGTCGGGGAGCGGGTCAGGGACGGACCAGGGTCGGCTCAGGGCCCTCCCCGGTGCCCGGGCGGCCCCGCCGCGGGCACGGTGGGGACATGCCCACCGACGACACCTCCTCCGCCTCCTCCTCCGGCCCGTCCGCCGCCACCGCGGACCGCTTCTTCGCCGCCGTCCGCGCCTGGGGCGCGGTCCGCCCGGTCGAGCCCGGTCAGCGCCGCTGGCTCGCCGGGGTCTGCGGCGCCCTGGCGACCCGCTGGAACGCCGACCCCCTGCTCGTGCGGGGCGGCTTCGTGCTGCTGACCCTGCTCGGCGGCGTCGGGCTGGCCCTCTACGGCCTCGCCTGGGCGCTGCTGCCCGACGCCCGCGGCCGCCTCGAGGCCGAGTCGGCCGTGCGCGGCGACGTGTCGGCCGCGCTCGTGCTGGCGACGGCCCTCGTCGTGGTCGACCTCGTCGCGGGGCACGGCCTCCTGGGTCTCGACCTGCAGCTCTGACGGCCCCTCTGCCTGACGCCCCTCTGCCCGGAGGGGCAACGGCGTGGAACCCGCTCACCGCTCGCCGTAGGATCACCCCCGCCGGCCATTCGGGCCGGCGTCGGGACCAGGACGGGGGGAGCGAGCGGATGCGCAGCACCGCCGCGGGGAGCGAGGTGGCCGTGCCGGCCTGCCCGACGCCCTCCCGGACCCGCGTCCGGCGCCCCTGACCTCCAGTCCCCGCACGTCCACCGCCCCCGGGCGCTGACGTGCGCGCCGGAGCCGGGCGCAGCCGGTGCGGTGTCGTCCCCGCCCCCGCTGCCGGCCCGGTGTCCCGCTCCCGCGGTGCCTCAC
>NZ_JAAALN010000088.1 GCF_009906795.1 Kineococcus siccus | reverse complement strand
CCCCGGGAGCCCCCGTGACCCCCACCGCCACCCGGCGCGCCTGCTACACCGGCTACGTCGTCCAGGCCGTCGTCAACAACCTCGCGCCCCTGCTGTTCATCGTGTTCCAGCGGCGCTACGACGTGCCGCTCGACGTGCTCGGGCGGCTCGTGCTGCTGAACTTCGCGACCCAGCTGGTGACCGACGTGGTGGCCGTCAAGGTCGTCGACCGGATCGGCTACCGGGTCCCCCTCGTGCTGGCCCACGCCCTCGCCGCGACGGGCCTGCTGCTGCTGGCCGCGGGCCCGCAGTGGGGGCCGAGCCCGGCCGCGGGCCTGGCCGTCGCCGTCGTCGTCTACGCCGTGGGCGGGGGGCTGCTGGAGGTCCTCGTCAGCCCGGTCGTGGAGGCGCTGCCGAGCCCGGCCGAGGCGAAGGCCGCGCAGATGAGCCTGCTGCACTCCTTCTACTGCTGGGGGCAGGTCGCCGTCGTCGTCGGGACCACGCTGCTGCTCGCGGCGGTCGGTGAGGAGGACTGGCCGCTGCTGCCCGTGCTGTGGGCGCTCGTGCCGCTCGTGAACCTCGTGGTGTTCACGCGCGTCCCGCTGCCGGCCACGGTGCCCGACGAGCACCGCACCAGCCTGCGCGCGCTGCTGCGCGCGCCCGCGTTCACGGCCGTCCTGCTGCTCATGCTCGCCGCGGGGGCCGCGGAGCTGACGATGTCGCAGTGGTCCTCGCTGTACGCCGAGCAGGGCCTGGGTGCGGCGAAGGTGACGGGGGACCTCGCGGGCCCCGCGCTGTTCGCCGTCCTCATGGGCGTCGGCCGGACGGTGTACGGGCTGTGGGGCAGCCGGATCCCCCTCGTGCCCGCGCTGACGGCGTCGGGGGTCCTGGCGGCCGCGTGCTACGTGGTGGCGGCCGTCTCTGAGAGCCCCGCCGCGGGGCTGGTGGGCTGCGCCGCCTGCGGTCTGGCCGTGGCCCTGCTGTGGCCCGGGGCGTTCAGCCTCGCCGCGGCCCGGTTCCCGCTGGGCGGGGCGGCCATGTTCGGCGTGCTCGCCGTCGCGGGCGACGCGGGCGGGGCGCTGGGACCGTGGGCCGCGGGGGCCCTGGCCGAGGCCTCGACCACCTCGACCGGTGTGCTGCAGCAGATCTCGGAGGCCCTGCCGGCCGACGACGGCTCCGGCCTGCGCGTCGGCCTCCTGCTCGCGGTGGTCTTCCCGCTGCTGGTCGTGGTGGCCGCGGCCGGGTTCGCGGCCCTGCACCGGCGGCGGGCGCTGCCCGCGGGGTGACGCGGAGCGACGCCCGCCGCGCCGTGCAGGGCTGGCCGAGCGGGCCGGACAGTGCCACGCTGCCAGGACGTCCCCGACGTCGA
The DNA here is from genome assembly GCF_009906795.1 of Kineococcus siccus. Classification (GTDB taxonomy): domain Bacteria; phylum Actinomycetota; class Actinomycetes; order Actinomycetales; family Kineococcaceae; genus Kineococcus; species Kineococcus siccus. The sequence goes on along the minus strand of NZ_JAAALN010000088.1, from coordinate 14,972 downwards.
GGACGACGGCCTGCGACCAGGAGGTCAGCCCGTGAGTGCGACGACCGGACGTCCCGACGTGCAGCTCCGCGCGACCACGGGCCGGCGGCAGTTCCTCAACGACCGCGACGACTTCGTGGCCGAGGCGCTCGAGGGGTTCGCGCTGGCCCACCCGCAGCTGGTCTCCCTGCACCGCGACCCCGACTTCGTGCGCCGCGCCCCCGCCGGGCGGCGCCCCGGCAAGGTCGCGCTCGTGTCCGGCGGCGGCTCCGGGCACGAACCCCTGCACACGGGTTTCGTCGGCGTCGGCATGCTCGACGCGGCCGTCCCGGGCCGCGTCTTCACGAGCCCCACGGCGCTGCAGGTGGCCGCGGCCACGCGCGCGGTGAACACCGGCGCGGGCGTCCTGCACGTGGTGAAGAACTACACGGGCGACGTCCTGAACTTCCGGATCGCCGCCGAGCTCGCGACCGACGACGGCGTGGCCGTCGACCAGGTCCTCGTGGAGGACGACCTGGCCACCGACCCGGCCGTCACCGGCCTGGACGACGGGCCCGGCCGCCGGGGCACCGCGGCCGTCGTCGTCGTCGAGAAGGTCTGCGGCGCAGCGGCGGAGGAGGGGGCCGGGCTCGCCGACCTGGTCGCGCTCGGGCGCCGGACGGCGCAGCGCTCCCGCACGCTGTCGATCGCGCTGACCGCCCCCACCCACCCCGGCGAGCGGCTGCCGTCGTTCGACCTGCCCGAGGACGAGGTCGAGTTCGGCGTCGGCATCCACGGCGAGCGCGGCGTGGGGCGCCGCGCGTTCTCCACCGCGGCCGACCTCGCCGAGCAGCTCGTCACCCCCGTCGCCGACGCGATCGAGGTGCAGCGCGGCGACGCGGTGCTCGCGCTCGTCAACGGCCTCGGCTCCACGCACCCGCTCGAACTGTCCGTCGTCTTCCGGGAGGTGGTCCGCGTGCTCGAGGCCCGCGGCGTCCGCGTCGTCCGTTCCCTCGTCGGTTCCCCCGTCACGGCGCTCGACATGGCCGGGGTGTCGGTGACCCTCGTGCCGGCCGACGACGAGGTGGTGCGTCTGTGGGACGCGCCCGCACGGACGGCGGCGCTGACGTGGTGACGCCGCGGCGCCCCCCGCGGCGCACGACCGTCGCCGCGCCCGAGCGCCTGGAGCTGCTGCAGGACGGCACCCCGGTGCCGCCCGTGCGAGGCGGCCGGGCGGCCGACCTCGACGCGACCCGCGTCCGGGCCTGGTGGCTGGGCTTCTCCGAGCAGGTGCGCCACCGCTCCGAGGAGCTCACCGAGCTGGACCGGCTCGCGGGCGACGGCGACTTCGGGCACAACCTCCGCGCCGCCGTGCGGGGCGCCGACGCGCGGCTCGACCGGACCCGCCCGGGCGACGTCGCGGGGGTGTTCGACGCCGTGACGCTGGCGTTCCTGGACACGGGTGGGACCAGCGGGCCGCTGCTCGGCATGTGGTTCCGCGAGTTCTCCCGCCACGGCGGCCAGACGCTGTCCACCGAGGGCCTGGCGGACGCCGCCCGGGCGGGCCTGGACACCGTGCAGCGCCTCGGCGGGGCGCAGCTGGGCGACAAGACGATGGTCGACGCGATGGCGCCCGCCGCCGACGCCCTGCGGGACGCGGCGACAGCCTCGGTGCCCGTCGTGGCCGCGCTCGGCGCGGCGTACCGCGCGGCCGCCGACGGAGCGCGCGGGACGGAGGGGCTGCGGGCCCGCCGCGGGCGCGCGAGCTACGTCGGCGACGTCGCCCGCGGGGTGGTCGACCCCGGGGCGCTCGCCATCGCCTGGTTCTTCGAGCGCGGGACCGTCGTCTGACCCGTCCCCCAAAGTCGTTGACGCCTCAAACAGATGCTGCTACCTTCGGCATCAGCACTTGCGGCAGCAACTACTTCTGGAGGACATCGTGGGCCTGTTCGGTGGCAAGAAGGACAACGGCGGCGCGACGGCGACGGCGACGGCGGAGCTCCCCGCGGTCGAGGGCTGGCAGGCCGGCACGTGGACGATCGACGCGACCCACTCGGAGGTCAGCTTCACGGTCCGCCACATGGCCGTGAGCAAGGTCCGCGGCCGCTTCGGCGAGGTCTCCGGCGAGATCGTGACGTCCGACGACCTGGGCACCTCCAGCGTGACCGCGGAGATCGACGTCACCTCGGTGACGACGTTCAACGAGGCGCGCGACGGCCACCTGAAGACGGGTGACTTCTTCGAGATCGAGACGCACCCGAAGGCCACGTTCCGCAGCACGGGCATCCGCCACGACGGCGACGACTACGTCATCGACGGCGAGCTCACCCTCAAGGGCGTCACCCGCCCCGTCACCCTGGTCACCGAGGTCTCCGGCCTGGGCCCCGACGCCTACGGCGGCACCCGCGTCGGCTTCTCGGCCAAGGGCAGCATCAACCGCCGCGAGTTCGGCCTGTCCTTCGACGCGCGCCTGGACAACGGCGGGCTCGTCGTCGCCGACAAGGTCGACCTGCAGCTCGACGTCGAGGCCGTCCTCAGCGCCTGAGCCCTCCTGCGCCGCCCGCTCAGCCGGACCGTCGCCGGTACCTCCCGGCGACGGTCCGCAGCATCGGCCCCCGGGGCGAGGACGCCATGAGGCGCAGGTCGTCGGCGAGGCCCGTCGTCCCGTCGAGGAAACCCAGGACGCGGTGCACCGGGTTGCGGCGGAACAACCGGACGAACAGCTCGTCGCCCGCCAGGCGCGAGCGCGCCACGGCCTCCAGCACGAGGGAGTCCATCAGCAGGTGGCGGCGGCCGTGCACCTGCGGCGGAACGGGTTCGCGGCCGGCCGCGAGGGCGGCGGCGACCGCGTCGGACTGGCGCTGGACCGCGCTGAACGCGTACCCCGTCGACGGGCGCACGGCCCCGGCCGCGGCCCCGAACCGGACCACCCCCGCGACGGGGTGCGGCGGGAACTCCGCGTCCGTCATCGGGATGACGCCGCGCTCCTCGCCCAGCACCTCGTGCTCACCGACACCGCTGCGCTGCAGGTAGTCCCGCCACGCGTGGTCGTAGCCCTCGTCGGTCAGCAGGTCCCGCGAGAACTCCGTGTACTCCACGAGCGCCTCGTGCGGTGACGTCGGCAGGACGTAGCCGAAGGCGACGCCGCCCCGCGGCTGCGGGACGCGGAAGTCCATCAGCGTGACGGTGGCCGCGTCGAACACCGGGCGGCGCGTGCGGATGCGCCGGCCCAGGAAGTGCTGCAGCAGCAGCGTCCGGCCCGTGCGGGGGACCGGCACGGGCCGCGTGTCCAGCACCCGCCGCGCCGCCAGGTCGACCCCCTCGCCGCGCACGGCGACGCCGGAGCCCGAGGCCGTGAGCTCCTCGACGACCCCGGTCAGCACCGGGACCCCGGCGTCGGCGAGCCGCGCGCGCACCGCGGCCTCGACGTCGGTGGAGTGCAGCATCCGGTAGCGCCACGGGTCCAGGGACCGGCGGACCTCGCTGCCGTCGGCGGCGACCAGGCGCAACTGCGACCAGCTCGCCGCGACGAGGTGGCCGAACGGCCCCGGCCCCGACGCCCCCCACGTGCACCACGTGCGCAGCTGGGTCCGCCGCGCGGACGACGGCGGGGGTTCCACGACGGCGAACCGCACGCCCGTGCCCGCGAGCCGCCACGCCAGGCTCCCGCCGGCCGCCCCGAGGCCGACGACGGCGAGGTCGAGCGGGGGCGGGGTCGGCGCGGTCACCCGCGCAGTGTCCCCCGCGGGCCGGCGCGACCGACCCGGCGGCCCCCTACGCTCGGCGGGACCGGACCCCCGACCGAGAGGACCCGACCCATGTCGCTCATCACCGGTTTCAAGGACTTCGTGCTGCGGGGGAACGTCATCGACCTCGCGGTCGCCGTCGTCATCGGCACGGCGTTCTCCGCGGTGGTCAAGGCGATCGTCGACGGGTTCATCAACCCGCTCATCGCGGCCGTCGTCGGCGGTTCCACGCTCGGCTCGTCGCTGACGGTCGGGTTGCGGGGCGGCGCGGCGCTGCAGTTCGGCAGCGTCCTCGCGGCCGTCCTGAACTTCCTGGTCGTCGCGGCCGTCGTCTACTTCCTCGTCGTGGTGCCGATGAACCGGCTGCTGTCGCTGCGCCGGCGCGACGAGGTGGCCGCCCCGGCCGCACCCGCCGAGGACGTCCGGCTCCTCACCGAGATCCGCGACCTCCTCGCGGCGCAGGACGGGACCGCCACCGGTACCCGGGGCTAGGAGGTCACCGGGTCCCGGGGTTCTCGGGGCCCTCGTCGCCCGGCACGGCCGCGGCCGCGTCCTCGGCGGAGATCTGGACGCCCGCGGTCGGGTCGCCCGCCGCGGTGCCACCGGTCTCGTCGTCGTCCGGGACGCCCGGGACGGCGCCCTCGGGGCGCGCCGGACTTGGCAGGGGACCGCCGCCGCCCGAGGCGCGGGCCACGGGGGAGGTGGCCTGCTCGCTGGTCTGGCGCACCTCGGCGTTGTCGAACACGTCGACCTCGTGGTCGTTGCGGGTCTCGTCGGTGCTCATGCCCCCACCCTCGCGAGCGCGGGAGCCGGCCGCCACCGGGGGCGCGGGGCCGCCGCGGGACGCGACCGGCTCAGGCGCGCGCGGCGGCCACCGCGGCGACGGGCGTGGACCGGCGCCGCAGCCACCGCTCGAACTCCGCGGGCGGCAGCGGCCGGGCGTGCAGGTAGCCCTGCGTCTCGTCCGTGCCGAGCCGGGCCAGGACTGCGAGGGTCGCGGCGTCCTCGACGCCCTCGGCGACGACGCGCAGGCCCAGCCGGTGCGCGAGCCCGACGGTCGCCGCGACGATGTCCGCCGTGCGCGGCTCGCCGAGGACGCGCAGCGTGAACGCCCGGTCCAGCTTCAGCTCGCTCGCCGGGAGGTCGGTCAGGTAGGCCAGCGAGGAGTAGCCGGTCCCGTAGTCGTCGATGCTGAGCTGCACCCCGCGGGCCGTGAGGTCGCGGGCGACGGCGAGCGCCAGCCCGGGGTCGGCCATCAGGGTCGTCTCGGTCACCTCGAGCACCAGCCGGCCGGGCTCGAGACCGCTGCACGCCAGGGCGTCGTCCACCGCGGCGAGGAGCCCGGGGTGGGCGAGCGAGCTGGCGGACAGGTTGACCGAGACGCGCAGCGGCCCGCCCCCGGCCCGCCAGCCGCGGGCCTCCCGGGCGGCGCGGTGCAGCAGGGACGCCGTGAGCCGGTCCATCAGCCCGTGCTCCTCGACGAGGTCGAGGAACGCGACGGGCGGCAGCAGACCGCGGTCGGGGTGCTGCCAGCGCACGAGCGCCTCGACGCCGACGACCACGCCCGACGCGAGGTCGACCTGGGGCTGGTAGAAGAGCACGAGCTGCCGGCCCAGCGCCCCGTCGCCCGCCTCGTCACCGTCCAGCAGCGCGGTGAGGTCGGCCAGCAGGGCCGCGCGGTCGCGGGCCCGGGCGTCGGCGTCCGCGTCGAAGACGCTGAGGCCGCCGCCGGAGCCCTTGGCCACCCACATCGCCGCGTCGGCCCGGCGGAGCAGGTCGTCGGGGTCCAGGGTGCCCGCGGCCGCCGCGGCCACGCCGACGCTCATCCCGACGCCCAGCGGGCGGGCGTCGGCGCGCACGACGGCCGTGACGGCGTCGACCAGCCGCGCGGCGACGGCGGCGCCCCCGCACTCGCTGCCGTCCGGCAGCAGCAGCGCGAACTCGTCGCCGCCCAGGCGCGCGAGCAGGGACCCGGCGGGCGCGGTCGCCTCGAGCGCACCCGTGATGACCCGGAGCAGGTCGTCGCCCTCGACGTGGCCGTAGCGGTCGTTGACCTCCTTGAAGCGGTCGAGGTCGACCACGAGCAGGGCGGCCCCCTCGGCGTCGTCGGCCAGCGCCCGCAGCCGCGCCACGAGGGCGCGGCGGTTGGCGATGCCCGTCAGGTCGTCGGTGAGGGCCTGCAGGCGGGACTCGGCGAGCTCCGCCAGCTCCCGGACCAGCCGCACCACGCGCGTGCTGACCAGCGCGACGGCGGCCGTGGCGTAGGCGATGGGGAAGCCGTCCACGACGGGGGACCCGTGGCCGTCGGCGGCCAGCACGACGACGCTCAGGGCGACCAGCACGACGACCCCCACGGCGGGGGCCCGGTGGCTGATCTGCACCGCCTCGACGGGGTGCCCGCGCAGCGAGACCAGCGCTAGCAGGAGCACGGCGGCGACCCACGACGTGTGCAGCAGCTCGTCGCCCGGCGTCCCGGCGTGGCCCCCCACCACCGTGACGACGAGCAGCGCCGCGAAGCCGGCCCCGAGCAGCCACAGGCGGACGTCGGCCAGCGTGCGGGACGCGGTGGCGACCGTGACCACCGTGCCGAGCAGCACGACGAGCAGCGTGCAGCCGAGCAGCCAGCCCTGCACGCGCCAGACCGGCCAGGTGGCGACCAGCCCGGGCGCGAGGTTGCCGAGCAGCAGGTTGGCCGCCCCCGTCCCGGCCGCCAGGGCGGCCAGGCCGTTGAGGTGGTCGCCCGCGTCGAAGGCGTAGGAGCGGCCCCGGTTCCACCGCGTCACCCCGCCGTAGACGCAGGCCCCCGCGAGCAGGACCGGGACGCCCACGACGACGTGGACGCCCGGGTGGGGCGGTGTCCCCGCCACGTGGTGCCGGACGCCGTCGGCGACGGCGAGCGCGGTCCCGGCGGCGGTCAGGACGGCGGCCCGCGCGAACCAGTGCCAGCAGCTGCCCTCGGGCGAGCGCCGCGCGACGCGCCGCAGCTGGAGGGCGCTCGCGACGGCGACCGCGGTCAGGACGACGTCGACGGCGCTGCCGGGGACGGCGGGCAGCAGGACGACGGGGGCCGCGAGGCCCGCGAGGACGAGGGCGACGAGGAGCGGCCACCGGGTGGGCAGGGGCCCCCGGGGTCCGCGGGCGGGAACCGTCGTCACCCTCGGGAGGTCGGCCGTCCCGGGCCCCGGGTGAACGGTCGAGCCCCCGATCGGCTCAGCCGACGCTCAGGACCCGCAGCGTCCGCAGCCGGTCCAGCGCGGCGGCCACCTCGTGGCGCCGGGGCACGGCGACGTCCGCGTCGAGGCCGGCGAGCCAGCCCGGCAGCGGCCCGGCCGGCCCGGCCGGCTCCGCGTCGAGGAGGTCCAGCGCCTGCGCCAGGGTGCGCCGGCCGTCGAGGTGGCCCGCCACGACGAGCCGGGCGAGGGCGTGGGCGGCCCCGGCCACCTGGGCGGGGTCGGTGAACTGCCGCACGGCCCGCACGTCGACCTCCTCCTCGCCCAGCAGCAGGGTGTCGGTGCCCCGGGCGCCGGCCCGCACCCGGCCGCGTGCGGTGACGCGGACGGACCCGGGATCGGGCACGCGGGCCCGCACGACGATCCGGCCCCCGGCCTCCGGCACGCGCCCGGTCGGGGTCCGCGCCACCTCGCGGGCCCGTGCCGTGACGTCGGTGCCCACGAAGGCGTCCATCAGCAGGACGCGGTCGGCGACGTCGAGGAAGTCGCCCGACGCCCCGACCGCGATCACGGTGGAGACGCCGAGCGCGGCGTGCAGGGCGCGCACCCGGTCCACGAGGGGCGTCAGCGGTTCCCGCGCCACGAGCGCCTGCATGCGGGCGTCGCGGACGAGGTGGTTGGTCGCGGAGGTGTCCTCGTCGACGAGCAGCAGGCCGCAGCCGACCTCGAGCGCCTCCAGGACCGCCGCGGCCTGCGACGTGGACCCCGACGCGTCGGGGGTGGAGAAGTCCGCGGCCCGCAGGCCCCCGGGCAGCTCGCCCACGAAGGCGTCGATCCCGACGCGGGTCACGGCCCGGCCGTCCTCCGCGCGGACCGCGACCGCGTCCGGCCGCGTGACGACGAGCTCGCGCCCGTCGCCCGGCAGGTGGTCGGCGACGCCGGCCTCCAGGGCGCGCAGCAGCGTCGACTTCCCCGCGAAGGCGCCGCCGACCACGACGGTGACGCCCTCGCCGATCCCGGCGCCCGTCGTGGGCCCGCGGTGCGGCAGGTCGACCGTCGTGCGCAGCGAGGGGGGCGAGCGGAACGCGACCGCGTCCTCGGCCGGGCGGTCGTCGGCCCCGCTGCGCCGCGCGAGCACCGCCCCGTCGGCGACGAAGGCCACCAGCCCGAGGCGCGGGAGGGCGGCGCGCAGCCAGGAAGCGTCGTCGACCGCGTCGACGACGGCGCGCAGCTCCTCGGCGTCGTGGGCCGCGGCGCGCAGGCAGCGGTGGACGAGGTCCGGCAGGAGGGTCGTGAGCTCGTGCGTGGCCGTCCGGCCGTCGACGCGGCGTCGGGGCCCGGGCAGGGGGTAGGCGAAGCGGAGCACGACGTCCCCGGCCGGGCCGACCTCGCAGCTGCTGCGCTGCAGCACCTCCGGGCCGCCGGCGTCGACGCGGAACGGGCTGGCGGGCACGGCCGCCGCGGCCCGCGCGAGGACCGACGCGAGCGCCCGGGCCCGCGTCGCCGTGGCGCGCAGGCCGGGCGGGAAGCCCGCGGCGGCGGCGTCGAGGTGGACCTCGCACCGGCTGGGCGGCGCGAACGGGTCCGGCTGGGTGCGGGTCACGACGAGCGTCGCCCCCGCCCCGAGGGCCCACCGGCCGCGGAGCGAGCGGTAGCGCGCGTAGGAGCCGCCGTGCAGGTCCGCCAGCGCGGCGCGCAGGGCCGCCGGGGTGTCGTCGGGCGCCACGGGGCGAGGCTAGGCGTCTCGGCGCCGGGTCGGGGGTCGCGGGGAGCCGCGGCGCGGGCCACCGTGGACGCGTGCACGTCGACCACGCCCCCGCCGCGTCCGCCGTCCTCGCCTCCCTCGACGTCCTGGAGCAGACCCTGGGCGGTCTGCGCGACGAGGACCTCCTCGCCGCGAGCCGCTGCCGCGGGTGGACGGCGGGCGACGTCCTCGCGCACGTGCACCTCGGGCTGCAGGAGATGCTGCTGGGCCTGGTGTCCCCCACGACGACGGAGCCGGCGGACAGCGACGCGGCCGCCTACTGGCGGGGCGAGGCGGCGGCCGGTGGCGACGCGGCCGCCCGCACGGCCCAGGTGCGGTTCGTGCGCCTGCTCGCCTCCGCCTACCGCGACCCGACGGGGCTGGTGACCCACACGCTGCCGACCCTGGGCGCCGTCCGATCAGTGGTCACGACCCTGGCGCCGGGCCGGCTCGCCTTCCAGGGCCAGGTCCTCGGCACGGGGGACTTCCTCGCCACGTGGGCGTGCGAGCTCGCGGTCCACCAGCTCGACGTCGGTCCCGAGCTGGACGTGCCCGCACCCGACCCCGGCGCGCTGCGGATCGCGCGCGCGACGGGCGAGGCGCTGGACGCGGCGCGTGGGAGCGCTCTCGCGCGCGCGGCGGACACGGCGGCCGTGCTCGCGCTCTGGCGGCACCCGGGAGGGTGAGCCGAGCTCAACCGCGGGGCCCGGGGTGTCGATGCCGACGGCGTGTCGACGGCCCGCTCCGCGCAGGTCACCGCGCCGGGGCCCGCCGAGGAGCTCGCCGCGCTGGTGGCCTCCGCCGAGCACGCCCGGACGCAGGGCGCCTACCAGGAGGGCCGGGTCCTCGCCGAGCGCGCCGCGGAGCTCGCTGCCCGCCTGGGCGACGACGCGCGGCTGGCCCTGGCCCTGCGGCTGGTGTGCAACCAGGCCGTGCGGCTGGGCGAGCACGAGGACGCGGCCCGCGCCGGGCGGCGGGCCGTCGCGGCGTCCGAGCGCGCCGGGGACGTCGCGGGATCGGTCGACGCGCTGAACCTGCTCGCCCTCACCTACCTGGAGCTGGGCCTGTTCGAGGAGGCGCTGACGGCCATCGAGCAGGCCCTGGCCACGGTCGCGACGCTCGAGGACCACGAGCTGCGGTCGGGCACCTTCAACCGCGCCGGGAGCGTCCGCTCGACGCTGGGCGACGTCGCGGCCGCCGCCGCCATGTTCGACCGCGCCGAGGCGGAGCTGCGGGCGCTGGGGACCGCGGCCGCACCGGAGACGGAGTTCTGCTTCCTCACCAACACCACCGACCTGGTCATCCAGAGCGCCGCGCGGGGCGACGACGTGCCCGTCGACGAGCTGTGGGCCGGCGTCGCGCGGGCCCGGCGCGCCCTCGAGCTCGCCGAGAGCTCCGGCAACCCCTACCGGGTCGCGCTGTCGCACCTCAACGCCGGCTGCGTGCTCGCCCACCTCGACGGCGAGGCCGCCGAGGCGAGCTTCACCGCCGCGGTCGACCTCAGCCGCGCGCACGGCTACCGCTCGCTGGAGCTGGGCGTGCTGGAGGCGCGGGCCCAGGACGCGCAGCGCCGCGGGGACCACCGCGGGGCGCTCACGCTCCTCGACGAGGTCGTCGCCCTGGCCGAGGAGACCCACGAGTCCTCGGTCGCCCTCGCGGCGCACCGCACGGCGTCGGCGTCGTGGGAGGCGCTGGGCGACTTCCGGCGGGCCCTGGACTCCTACCGCCGCTACCACGAGCTCGAGGCCCGCGCCCGCACCCAGACGGCCGAGGTGCGCGCCCGCCTGCTGGGCGTGGGCGAGGAGCTGCACCAGCTGCGCCACGAGGCCGCGGAGCTCGAGCGGCGCGTCCTGGAGGACGCCCTCACGGGCATCGGCAACCGGCGGCTGTTCGACGAGGTCGTGCCCGGCCTGCTGGCCGCGGCCCGGCCCGGTGACCAGCTGTGCGTCGCGCTGCTGGACGTCGACCACTTCAAGGCCGTCAACGACACCTTCGGGCACGCGACGGGCGACGTCGTGCTGCGGACCCTGGGCCGGCTGCTGCGCGAGAGCGTGCGCCGCGACGACGTGCTCGTGCGCCTGGGCGGGGAGGAGTTCGCCGTCGTCTGCGTGCTGCCGGAGCCGGGGCTCGCCGAGCAGCTCGCCGAGACGTGCCGGGCCCGCATCGAGGCCCACGACTGGACGGAGGTCGCGGCCGGGCTCCGCGTCACGGCCTCGGTCGGCGTCGTGACGGCCGACGCCCCGCTGCGCGCCGGCGTCGACGACCTCGTGGCGAGCGCCGACGGGCTGCTCTACGCGGCCAAGGCCGCGGGCCGCAACCGCGTGCACGCGCTAGCGCTGGGCCAGGACCTCGCGCAGGCCGAGCGGCGGGTGCCCGGTCAGCTCCTCGACCGCGCCCGAGACGACGTCCAGCTCCCCTGACGCGATGGCCGTGTAGGTGCTGACCCAGCCGTCGAGCATCCACCGCGGGGCGCCCGAGGAGGCGCGCGACGCGTACGCCTCCTCGACCGTCTCGTCGACGTAGCGGACCTCGGTGCCCCCCGCGCGGGTCAGCTCGGCGGCGACCTCGGCGAGCGTCGTCGACTCCGGCCCCGTGAGGTCGTACGTCCGGCCCGCGTGCCGGTCGTCGAGCAGGGCCGCGAGCGCCGCGTCGGCGACGTCCTCGCGCGCCACGGCCGCGAGCCGGCCGTCGCCCGCCGGGCCCCGCAGCACGCCGTCGGTGACGAACTCCGGCAGCACGTCGAGGTAGAAGGAGTTGCGCAGGACGGTCGCCTCCAGCCCCGCGTCGGCGAGGAACCGCTCGGTCGCGGCGTGGTCGCGGCCGAAGGTGAAGGTGCAGTCGGGGGCCGCGCCGAGGAAGGAGGTGTAGACCACGCGCCGCACGCCGGCCGCCGCGGCGGCCTCCACGGCGTTGTGGTGCTGACGGACCCGGTCGGCGTCCTCGGCGGCCGAGACCAGCAGCAGCACGTCGACGCCCGTGAAGGCCTCGACGAGCGAGCCCGCGTCGGCGTACGTGGCCACCGCGACCTCCGCACCCGGCAGCGCGGGGGCGCGGGCCGCGTCCCGCACCACCAGCCGCTGCGGCGCGCCGCCCGCCGCCAGCCTGCGCGCCACCCGCCCGCCGACGTGTCCCGTCGCGCCCGTCACCCCGATGAGTCCCACGGGCCCAGCGTGCCAGCTGCCCGCCGGTGCCGGCTGCCCGCCGCCGCTCGGGCCCGTCAGTCCTCGTGCAGGGTCACGGTGCCGTCCGCGCCGACGCCGTAGACGGAGACGCCGAGGGCGTACCGGATCTCGGGCTGGACGCGGAACGCCGCGAAGACGGGCCCGCCCTCGGGCACGACGAGCGCGTACCGGACCAGCTCGTCGTCGGCCATCAGCCGCAGGAGCGAGCCCCAGAGGGTGTCGAGCGCCGTCTCCGGGTCCGGCGTGGCGCCCTGGACGGCCGCCACGAGCCGGCGGCCGGAGCGCTCGGCGACCACGACGGGGTGGCCCTCGACCTCGTCGACGTCCCAGCCCTGCGCGGTCAGCCACGCGGTGAACGTCCGCTGGACGTCGTCTGGGTGCACGCCGCCAGGCTAGGCGTGCGCGTCCGCCTGTGGAGGTCCGGCGAGGACCCGGGTGCGGACCTGCACGACAGCTCCCCGGGAACGGCGGAGGCCCCGGTCACCCGACCGGGGCCTCCGACTGCTGTGCGCGAGGGGGGAGTTGAACCCCCACGCCCTTTCGGGCACACGGACCTGAACCGTGCGCGTCTGCCTATTCCGCCACTCGCGCAGACGCTGAAGACCTTAGCAGCCCCTGCGGGCGCCCGAGGACGCGCTGATCACGCGGGAGCGGGTCGGGGGGGTCGCACCCCGTTACGATGCCGACGGACCGAAGGGCGCAGGGGCGGGATCGACGGAGCGGGGAGGGTCGGCGTGGGCGTGCTGGACCGCTTCGAGCGCGGCGTCGAACGCGCCGTCAACGGCGTCTTCGCGCGGGCGTTCCGCAGCGAGGTGCAGCCCGTGGAGGTCGCGAGCGCCCTGCGCCGCGAGCTCGACGACCGGGCCGCGGTGCTCTCGCGCGGACGGACCCTGGTGCCCAACAGCTTCGTCGTGGAGCTCGGCCGCTCCGACCACGACAAGATCGCGTCCTGGCAGGACACGCTCGCCGACGAGCTCGTCGCGGCCGTCACCCAGCACGCCGACAAGCAGCGGTACTCCTTCGTCGGCCCGGTGCGCGTCGACTTCCACGAGGCCGACGACCTCGAGACCGGCGTCTTCCGCGTCCTGAGCTCGACCGTGAAGGGGCGCGTGGCGCCGGCGACGCCGCGCACGTCCACGGCCGGCCGGCCGCGCCTGGACGTGGACGGCCGCGGCTACGTGCTCACCGAGGCCGTGACCGTCATCGGCCGCGGCTCCGACGCCGACGTCGTCGTGGACGACCCGGGGGTCTCCCGCCGCCACGCCGAGGTGCGGGTGACGCCGCACGGGGCGCGGCTGGTCGACCTGGGCTCCACCAACGGCACCTTCGTGGACGGGGAGCAGATCTCCTCCACCGACCTGTTCGACGGCACCGCCGTGACCATCGGCCGGACCCGTCTCGTCTTCCACTCGGGCCGGCGCGACGAGAGCTGGACCTGATCCCCTCGTGAGCGAGCTCACCCTGACCGCCCTGCGGCTCGGCCTGCTGGTCGTGCTGTGGCTCTTCGTGCTCGCCGTCGTGGGCGTGCTGCGCGCCGACCTCTTCGGCACCCGCGTCACGGCCCGCCGCACCGACCGCGCGCGGCCGCGCACCCCGCGCGGCGAGGCGGCGCCGGCCCGGGAGCCCGCCCGCCCGGCCCGCGCCACCCTCGTCGTGGTCGAGGGGTCGCTGCGCGGCACGACGCTGGCGCTCGGGACGGCGCCCGTCCTCATCGGGCGCGGACCCGACTGCACGCTCGTCCTGGACGACGAGTACGCCTCCACCAAGCACGTGCGGATCTCCGCGGACCCCGCGGGCGAGGGCTGGGTCGTGGAGGACCTGCAGTCGACCAACGGGTCGTTCCTCGGCCGCGACCGGCTGAGCGTCCCCCGCCCCTTCGAGCCGGGCACGCCGCTGCGCATCGGCAAGACCGTGCTCGAGCTGCGGAGGTAGCCGTGGCGATCGCCCTGCGCTACGCGGCCCGCTCCGACGTCGGCCTCGTCCGCTCCAGCAACCAGGACTCCGGCTACGCGGGGCCGCACCTGCTCGTCATCGCCGACGGCATGGGCGGGCACGCGGGCGGCGACGTCGCGAGCTCGCTCGCGGTCGGCGAGCTGTCGGTCCTGGACGGGGAGTCGCACGGCAGCGACGACGCGGCCGAGCACCTGGCGACCGCCCTGGAGGCCGCGAACGCGCAGCTGCGCGACCGCGTGGGCGTCGAACCCGAGCTGTCGGGCATGGGCACGACCGTGACGGCGATCCTGCGGGCCGGGTCGCGCCTCGTGCTGGCGCACATCGGCGACTCGCGCGGCTACCTGCTGCGCGGAGGCGTGCTGACCCAGCTGACGCGCGACCACAGCTACGTGCAGAGCCTCGTCGACGACGGCAAGCTCACGCCCGAGGAGGCCGAGCACCACCCGCAGCGGTCGGTGATCATGCGGGTGCTGACGGGCGAGCGCCAGGACACGGCCGACGTCTCGGTGCGCGAGGCGCGCCCCGGCGACCGCTACCTGCTGTGCTCCGACGGCCTGTCGGGCGTCGTCAGCCACGAGACGCTGGCCGAGGCCCTCGGGGCGGGCGACGCGCCGGACGCGACGTGCGACCGGCTGGTCGAGCTGGCGCTGCGCGGCGGCGGCCCCGACAACGTCTCGTGCGTCGTCGCGGACGTCGTCGAGCTCGGCGGGGGCACCCCGCCGTCGACCACGCCGCAGGTCGTGGGTGCCGCGGCGTTCCGCCGGCCGAACCGCTCGGTGGCCGCCGGGACGCCCGCGGCCCGGGCGCGCGAGCTGCGCGCGGCGGGCGACGACGACGAGGAGGACGACCACCCGGGCCCCACCGACCGCGAGCGCCGCGCCCGGCGGCTGCGCTGGGTCGCGGGGCCGCTGGTGCTCGTCCTGCTCCTGCTCGCCGGCGGGTACGGCGTGTGGTCGTGGAGCCGGCAGCAGTACTTCGTGGGCGCCGACGCCGGCCGCGTCGCGCTGTACCGCGGCCTCACGCAGGACCTCGGGCCGCTGGTGACGTCCTCGGTGCTCGAGCGGACGACGGTCGCGGTCGACGACCTGCCGCAGGCCTGGCGGCAGCGCGTCGAGGACCGCATCAGCGCGGACGACCGCGCCGGGGCGGAGGCGACCGTCGAGGAGCTGCGCGGGCTGGCCGCGCAGTGCCGGGCCATCGCGTCGCCCCCTCCGACCAC
>NZ_JAAALN010000087.1 GCF_009906795.1 Kineococcus siccus | reverse complement strand
CCCCCGCTCCCCGCGCGGGAGGCGGCCGGGCCGGGCCCGCCCGGCGTGCCGCCGGGTGCGCGCGGCGACGGCGGCCCCTGGCGGGTGCCGGTCTCCTCGCGGTCGGTGTCTTCGCGGTCGGTGTCCTCGCGGTCGGTCTGCTCGCGGTCGGTCTGCACGGTGCCGGGATCGATCACGGCGCTGTTCCCTTCGGGGGTCGTGGTCTCGCTCGACGCCCGAGCGGGTGCGGGGGACGCGGGTGCGTCCCCCGGGGGGAGGGCGGCCTCGTCGGCCGCGAAGCGCCGGCGGGCGCGGACGAGAGGCACGGCGAGGACGACCGCCTCGACGAAGAGCACCGCGACCCAGCCGACGCTCAGGCCGAGCACCCCGCCGACGGAGGCGCCGATCAGCGCGCCCGCCAGTTCGAGGACGGTGAAGACGACGAGCACGAGGGTCGCCTCGCTGGTGCGGCCCTGCACGCGCCGCAGGGCCACGAAGTGGTCCTTCACGACGAACGGCAGGCCGGCGAGCACGAGGACGCGCAGCACGTCGGCGCCCTCGGTGGCGTAGTCGGCCCCGAAGATGCGCAGCACGAACGGGGCGAGCGGCAGCAGGGCCGCGTTGGCCGCCAGGCTGACGGCGAGCCCCAGCGGGACGGTGACCCGCATGCGGCGCAGCACCTCGCCCGGGTCGCCCTCCGCCGCCGCGAACAGGCCGATGGACAGCGCGTACGGCAGGGCGAAGACGAAGCCGGTGAGCTGCAGCGCGGCCCCGAAGGGGGCGTTGGCGCTCGCCGAGATCGTCGCGGTGACGATGACGGGCAGCAGCATCAGCGGGCTCTGCAGCGTGGTGTTCAGCGCGTGGTGGCTGAGCGCCCGGCGGCCGAGCCCCTGCAGCGAGGACAGGTCGACGAGGCGGCGGGAGGCCTGCAGGGCGCGGCCGCCGCGCGTGCGGTGGGCGACCAGGGGCAGCGACACGACCGTGCCGACGGCCCACGCCGCGAAGATCGCCATGCCGTCGGTGGCGCCGAGCGCCGCGAGCCCCAGCAGGGCCGCGACCTTGGTGGCGCTCGCGACGACGTTGCGCTCCAGCTGGAGGCTGCCCGAGCCCAGGACGAGGACGGCCTGGTCCAGGACCAGGACGACCGCGGCCAGACCCGTGCCGACGGCGAAGAGCGTCGCGTGGCCGGGCGAGCCCGCGATGTCGGCGAGGTTGCCCAGGCCGAGCAGGTGGATGGCGACGAAGGGGACGACGACCGCGAGGAGCGTCGCGGCGACGGCCGCCACGGCCAGGGCCGTGCGGACGGTGACGCGGCGCAGCGCCTGGCTGGTGGCGGGCAGCTGCGCGATGAGCAGCGTCCCGAGGCCCAGGGTGCCGAGGGCGCCGAGCAGGCCCATGGCCGAGACGGCGGCGTTGGCGACACCGAACTGCTCGGCGGTGAAGCCCCGGGAGGCGATCGTCCAGAACAGCAGGCCCAGGACGCTCGTCGCGGCCTGCGTGCCGACGAGCGAGGAGCTGATCCGCAGGATCCGCTGCAGCCCGCTGCGCGCGGCCGGCTGGGCCGCCGCAGGGGCTGCGCCCGTGGACGTGGTGACACCCGGGGACATCGGTCTCCTCGTGTTGGCGGTTCTCGGAACCGCCTCCCTGCGGGTCCTCCGAGTCTAGGGAGGACCGGGAGGCGCAAGGGTGCCGTGCGGCTGACGTAGGTCTGTTCGGGGCGGAACCTCCACCGGATGGGTGCGTGTTCCGGGAGCACCGCCGCAGGGGCTCCCCGAAGGCAGTCACGATCGTCCTACGCAGAGTGACTGCAGCGCAGGGTGCTCACGCCACCCCGGACCGTCAGGCCCCGGGGGTCCCCTTCCCCGGCTCGGCGCGCGGTTCCCGCACCCAGTCCACGACGGCCGACGCGAGCGTCACCACGAGCACGACGACGCACACCGCGAGGGGCCACAGCAGCAGGACGCCCCACGCCGTGACGCTGACGTGCAGCGGGTCGGCCGGGTCGCTCGGCGGCAGCGCGGCCCCCGTCCCCGCGGCCAGCAGGGACCCGGCGAGGGCGCCGCAGACCGCGCCCGCGAGCAGCAGGAGGGGCTGCCGCCGGGCACGGCGCAGCACGAGCACCCCGACGCCGGCCCCGAGCGCGAGCCCGAGGACCGCGAGGGTCCCGTCGCGCGCGACGGGGTAGGCGAGGCTCGTCGTCACGACGGGTTCACCGACCAGGAGGGGTCCCGGGGAGCGCGTCAGCGCCCACCACACGACGCCCAGGACGACCCCGGTGACGGCCTGCCCGAGGAGCAGCCGCAGCGGGAGTCGCGCGTCGTCGTCGACTCCCCGCCCCGGGCGCCGGGCGACCCGCGACCGCTGCACGGCCGCCACCCTACGCAGGCGCCCGCTCACACCAGGCAGGTCGGCCCGAGCAGCGCCTTGAGGTCGCCGAACAGGGCGGGGTTCGGGGTGACCCGCAGCGAGTCGTCGAGCCGCATGAGCGTCCCCTGCCCCTTGCCGGGCTTGACCAGCCGCAGCCGCACCTCGGTGCTGCCGGGGTGGGTCACCAGGACGTCCTTGAGCTTCTGCACCTCGGCCGGGACGCAGCGCGAGACCGGCATGACGATGGTCACCGGCAGGCCGTCGGAGGAGGAGACGTCCGGGATCTGCAGCTCCTGCGCGTAGATCGTCGGGACGTCGTCGCGGCGGTTGAGCCGGCCCTTGACGACGACCACGAGGTCCTCGGCGAGCAGCGGGGCCACGCTCAGGTAGGTCTGCGGGAAGAAGAGGCACTCGATGGCGCCCTCGAGGTCCTCCACGGTGGCGATGGCCCAGGCGTTGCCCTGCTTGGTCAGCTTGCGCTGCAGCCCGGTGATCATGCCCGCCACGGTGATCGGGGCCCCGTCGCCCCGGGAGTCGTCGGCCGTGAGCGACGCGATCGAGCAGTCCGAGGCGTTGGACAGCAGCCGCTCCAGCCCGAACAGCGGGTGGTCGGAGACGTAGAGGCCGAGCATCTGCCGCTCGTGCGCCAGGAGCTCGGTCTTGTCCCACTCGGGGATGTCCGGGATCTCCACGGTGAAGCCGCTGCCCAGGCCCCCGTCGTCGTCGCCACTGCCGAGGCCCGCGAAGAGGTCGAACTGGCCGATGGCCTCGTTGCGCTTGACGTCGACGACCGCGTCCACGGCGTCCTCGTGCTTGGCCACGAGCGCCCGGCGCCGGTGCCCGAGGGAGTCGTAGGCGCCCGCCTTGATGAGCGACTCGATCGTCCGCTTGTTGCAGACCACGGCCGGGACCTTGGTGAGGAAGTCGGTGAACGACTCGTAGCGCCCCGCGGACTCCCGCGCCGCGACGATGCCGTCGACGACGTTCGCGCCCACGTTGCGGATCGCGGTGAGGCCGAAGCGGATGTCGGTGCCCACGGCGGTGAAGTTCGCCGAGGAGTCGTTGACGTCCGGCGGCAGGACCTTGATGCCCATGCGGCGGCACTCGTTGAGGTACAGCGCCGACTTGTCCTTGTCGTCGCGCACGCTCGTGAGGACGGCGGCCATGTACTCGGCCGGGTAGTTGGCCTTGAGGTAGGCCGTCCAGTACGACACCAGGCCGTAGGCGGCCGAGTGCGCCTTGTTGAACGCGTAGTCGGAGAACGGCACCAGGACGTCCCAGAGCGCCTTGACGGCCGCGGCCGAGAACCCGTTGGCGACCATGCCGGCCTCGAAGCCCACGTACTCGGCGTCGAGCACCTCGCGCTTCTTCTTGCCCATCGCGCGGCGCAGCAAGTCGGCCTTGCCGAGCGTGTACCCGGCGACCTTCTGCGCGATCGACATGACCTGCTCCTGGTACACGATCAGGCCGTACGTCGTGGACAGGATCTCCGCGAGCGGTTCCTCCAGCTCGGGGTGGATCGGGGTGATCTTCTCCTGGCCGTTCTTGCGCAGCGCGTAGGCCGTGTGGGAGCCCGCACCCATGGGGCCGGGCCGGTACAGCGCGCCGACCGCGGAGATGTCCTCGAAGTTGTCGGGGCGCATGAGGCGCAGCAGGGACCGCATGGGCCCGCCGTCGAACTGGAAGACGCCCAGCGTCTCGCCCCGGCCCAGCAGGTCGTACGTCGCCGGGTCGTCCAGCTCGAGACCCTCGAGGTCGACCGGCTCCTTGCCGTTGAGGACGACGTTGGCGAGGGCGTCGTCGAGGATCGTGAGGTTGCGCAGCCCCAGGAAGTCCATCTTGACCATGCCGAGCGTCTCGCACGTCGGGTAGTCGAACTGCGTGATGATCGCGCCGTCGGCCTCCCGCTTCATGATCGGGATGTGGTCGATCAGCGGCTCGCTGGACATGATGACGCCGGCCGCGTGCACGCCCCACTGCCGCTTCAGGCCCTCGAGGCCGCGCGCGGTGTCGACGACGCGGACGACCTCGGGGTCGGCCTTGTAGAGGTCGCGGAACTCCTGCGCCTCGGAGTACCGCTTGTGGCCCGGGTCGAAGATGCCGGTGAGCGGGATGTCCTTGCCCATCACCGCCGGCGGCATGGTCTTGGTGATCCGCTCCCCCATCGAGAAGGGGAAGCCGAGGACGCGCGAGGAGTCCTTGACGGCCTGCTTGGCCTTGATCGTGCCGTAGGTGACGATCTGGGCGACGCGGTCGGTGCCGTACTTCTGCACGACGTAGGCGATGACCTCGCCGCGCCGGCGCTCGTCGAAGTCGATGTCGAAGTCGGGCATCGACATGCGCTCGGGGTTGAGGAAGCGCTCGAAGAACAGTCCGTGGCGCAGCGGGTCCAGGTCGGTGATCCGCATGGCGTAGGCGGCCATCGACCCGGCGCCGGACCCGCGGCCCGGGCCGACGCGGATGCCGTTGTCCTTCGACCACTGGATGAAGTCGGCGACGACGAGGAAGTAGCCCGCGTAGCCCTTCGAGACGATGACCTCGATCTCGTAGTCGGCCTGCTTGCGCACGTCGTCGGGGATGCCCGCGGGGTAGCGCAGCGCCAGGCCGCGCCACACCTCCTTGACGAAGAGGCTCTCCTCGTCGTCCCCCTCCGGGCAGGGGAAGCGCGGCATGAAGGCGCCCGTGGACTCGGTGAAGGAGACGTCGCAGCGCTCGGCGATGAGCAGCGTGTTGTCGCACGCCTCCGGGTGGTCGCGCCACAGGTGGCGCATCTCCGCGGGACTCTTGAGGTAGAACTCGTCGGCGTCGAACTTGAAGCGCTTCGGGTCCGCCAGCGTCGAGCCCGACTGCACGCACAGCAGGGCCGCGTGCGCCGGGGCGTCCTCCGCCTTGGTGTAGTGCAAGTCGTTGGTCGCGACGAGCGGCAGGTCCAGGTCCTTGGCGAGCTTCAGCAGGTCGTCCATCGACCGCTTCTCCACGTCGATGCCGTGGTCCATGATCTCGCAGAAGAAGTTGTCCCGGCCGAAGATGTCGCGGTAGTCGGCGGCGGCCTGGCGCGCCGCGTCGTACTGCCCGAGGCGCAGCTTGGTCTGGATCTCCCCCGACGCGCAGCCCGTGGTCGCGATCAGCCCGTCGGCGTAGCGCGAGAGCAGCTCGCGGTCCATGCGGGGCTTGTAGAGGAAGCCCTCCAGGCTCGCGAGCGAGCTCATCTTGAAGAGGTTGTGCATGCCCGCCGTCGTCGAGGCGAGCATCGTCATGTGGGTGTAGGCGCCGGCACCCGAGACGTCGTCGCCCGGGCGGCTGCTCTGGTCGCCCCACTTCACGCGCGTCCGGTCGGCCCGCGCCGTGCCCGGGCTGAGGTAGGCCTCGACGCCGATGATCGGCTTGACCCCGTGCTTCTTCGCCGTCTTCCAGAAGTCGTAGGCGCCGAAGACGAAGCCGTGGTCGGTCGTGGCCACGGCTGGCATCCCCATGGCGGCGGACTCGCGGAAGAGGTCGTCCACCTTCGCCGCCCCGTCGAGCATCGAGTACTCGGTGTGGACGTGCAGGTGGACGAACGAGTCCGCGGATGCCATGGGTGGCGCCTCCTGGAGCGGGCGGGACGGGCGGTGGGGCAGAGGCGTCATCGTAGGCGGCGCCGCCCACACGGCCGACGCCGACACGGGGGGCCGCTGCGGGCCGTGGGCGCCACGCGCGCGCCTGGCCCCACCGTCGGCGTCCTCAGTGCCCGGCGCCCTCGTAGCGGCGCAGCGCCGCGCGCCAGGCGACGGCGGCCAGGAGGGCCACCAGGGCCGCGACCAGCGGGGTGGCCAGGCCCAGCCAGCGCAGCGAGCCCCCGCGGTCCAGGAGCAGCAGGGCGGGGAAGCAGCTGGTGAAGGCGAACGGTGGGAGGCTGCTCAGGACGACCTGCAGAGCCGGCGGGTACAGGTCGAGGGGGAACTTCGCGAAGTCCCGGGTCAGCACCACGAAGACGGGGAACGTCGAGGTGGCCGACGGCTCCCAGAAGACGACCATGTTGGCCAGGAACGTGACGGCGGTGACCAGGACCGTGCCGGCGACCACGGTGAGCACCAGGAACGGCACGGTCCACCACCGCCACGCGTCGGCACCGGTCAGCCCGGCCACGACCAGGACGGCGCCGAGCAGCGCGTTGCCGAGTCCGTGGACGGTGAAGTGCTCGGCCGCGACCTGCAGGGCCGGCGGGAGCGGACGCAGCAGGACGCGGTCGAAGCTCCCGCTGTTGACCGTGGTCCGCAGCGACCAGGGTCCGTCGCTGAGCAGCTCCACCAACCCGGCGGGCAGCATCACCAGCCCGAAGAGCAGCGCCACCTCCCAGGGCCCCCAGCCGAGGACGTCGGGCACGCTGGTGAAGAGGACGACGGCGAAGACCACCCCGGTGAGCTGCTGGAGGACCGCACCGAGGATCGAGAGCCAGAAGTCCCCGCGGTACTCCAGCGCCGAACGCAGCTGGAGCACGCGCAACCTCACGTAGATGCGCGCGAGCCGGCGGACGGGCTGCTCCGCACGAGCGGGATCACCCACCCTGCACCTCGACCGCGGCGAACGCCCGGCGCCAGGCGCGGCCGGCGGCGAACCACAGGACGCAGACCCAGAGGGCCTGCAGGCCGAGCAGCGCCACACCGCGGCCGAGGCCGCCGAGGCCCAGGTAGATGCCGACCGGCGTCCACACCACGCCGCGGAACGGCAGCACCTCCACGACCGCCCCGACCGCGGACGGCAGCAGCGACAGCGGGACGACACCCCCCGACAGCACCTGGATGAGCGCCTGCAGACTCCACATGACGCCGAGCCCGTTGGTGGTCCAGAACATCAGCAGGGATCCGAGGAACACCAGCAGGGCCTTCGTCACGAAGGCCAGCACGACCGACACCGCGAAGAGCACGAGCTCGACCGGGCCGGCGGGCGGGCTGATCCGGAGCAGGAGCAGGCCCACCACGATCGAGACGAGCAGGCTGAGGGCTCCCTCCACCACCCCCCACCCGGCGGCCCGCGCGAGCTGGGCGGTGCGGTAGTCGATGGGGCGCAGGACGTCGAGGGTGACGGCGCCCGTGCGGATCGAGCTCATCATCTCCGAGGCGATCCGCCATCCGACGAGCGCGTTCAGCCCGTACGCCAGCACCACGTAGGTGCGCATCGTCTCGAAGTCGAACCCCCCGACGACGGGACGCGCCGCGTAGACGGACCGCCACAGGTAGTACTGGATGATCACCCACACGAACGTCAGAGCGATGCCCAGGGCCGTCGTGGCACGGTAGGCGACCGCCTGCTGCAGCGCGGCCCCGGCGATCGCGAGGACGCCTCGCCGTGGCCTCGTGCGCCCGACGTCCCGAGCCGGCCGCGACCGGGAGACGGTCCCGCGCTCACGCACCTCGGTCCTGCTCGACTGTCGCGGACAGCGCTGCCCCCGGCACCCCGCCCTCGTACACCTGCCGGATCACGGCCTCCGCGGACGGCTCCTCGATGCGCACGTCAGCGAGCGCCACCCCCGCCGCGAGGCGCGCGATGACCGCGCCCGGCGTCGTCGCGGGATCGTCGATCCGCACGGTCCACGACGCCCCCGCCCCCGCGACGTCGACCCCCTCGCCCGCGAAGAGGTCGGAGAGCACCGTCGATCCTTCGGGGAGGCCGTCCGCCAGCGTCACGACGACGCGACGTCGGTGGCCGGCCTCCGCGGCGAGACGCGCGTACGCGCCGTCGTAGGCCACGAGGCCCCGGTCGATCACCACCACGCGCGGACACAGCTGCTCGATGTCCCCGAGGTCGTGGGACGTGAGCAGGACGGTCAGTCCCCGTTCCCGGTGCATCCTCCCGACGAGGTCGCGGAACCTCGCCTTGACGGAGACGTCGAGACCGATCGTCGGCTCGTCGAGGAAGAAGACGCGGGGAGAGTGCAGGAGCGCGGCCGCGAGGTCGCACCGCATCCGCTGCCCGAGCGAGAGCTGACGCGCCGGCACCGCGAGCAGCGGACCGAGGTCGAGGACGTCGACCAGCTCCTCCATGGTCGAGCGGTAGGACGCCGCCGGCACCGAGTAGATGTCCGCCAGCAGCCGCAGCGACTCCAGGACGGCGATGTCCCACCACAGCTGGGTGCGCTGGCCGAACACCACGCTGATGTTGCGGGCGTTGGCCGTGCGGTCGGTGTAGGGGTCCAGACCGCACACCCGCACCCGGCCCGACGTCGGCGCCAGCACTCCCGTCAGGAGCTTGACCGTCGTCGACTTCCCGGCCCCGTTGGGACCGATGTACGCGACCGACTCCCCCTCCGCGACGTGCAGGGAGACGCCCCGGAGGGCCTCGACGTGGGAGAACGACGGCCGGACGAGGTGGCGCACGGCGCCCCGCACCCCCGGCGTCTTGTCCGGCCTGCGGAACTGCTTGGTGAGCGCATCGGCGACGACGACGTCGGCCACGGTGCCTCCTCGGTCGGTGATCGGCCGCAGCGCCGGCCCCGTCCCGCAGGGGGCGACGGGCGCCAGCCTGACCACCGTAGGCGATCTCAGTCGGCGAGCCGCGCCAAGGCCGTCGCGAGGTCGTCGGGGTAGCTCGAGGAGAACTCCACCGGCCGTCCCGTGCCGGGGTGCTCGAAGCCCAGCCGCTTGGCGTGCAGCCACTGCCGCGTGAGCCCGAGCCGCGCCGCGAGGGTCGGGTCGGCGCCGTAGGTCAGGTCCCCCACGCAGGGGTGGCGCAGCGCGGAGAAGTGGACGCGGATCTGGTGCGTGCGCCCGGTCTCCAGGTGCACCTCGGCGAGCGCGGCGGAGCGGAAGGCCTCGAGCACCTCGTAGTGGGTCACGCTCGGCTTGCCCTCGGCCGTGACCGCGAACTTGTAGGCCCCGCCGGGGTGGCGGCCGATGGGCGCGTCGATGGTGCCGCGCAACGGGTCCGGGTGGCCTTGGACGAGCGCGTGGTAGACCTTCTCGACCGTGCGCTCCTTGAAGGCCCGCTTCAGCGCCGAGTAGGCGTGCTCGCTCTTGGCGACCACCATCAGGCCCGACGTGCCGACGTCGAGGCGGTGCACGATGCCCTGCCGCTCGGCGGCGCCCGAGGTCGCGATGGTGTAGCCCGCGCCCATCAGCCCGCCCACGACCGTGGGGCCCGTCCAGCCGGGGCTGGGGTGGGCCGCGACGCCCACGGGCTTGTCGACCACCACGAGGTCGTCGTCGTCGTGCACGACCACGAGCCCGTCGACCACCTCGGCCACGGCGACCGCCGCCGCCGGCGGGTCGGGCAGCTCGACCTCGAGCCACGCCCCGCCGCGCACGCGGTCGGACTTGCCGACCGCGACGCCGTCGATGAGGACGAGGCCCGCGGCGGCGAGCTCCGCGGTGCGGGTGCGCGAGAGCCCGAGGAGGCGGGCCAGCGCCGCGTCGACTCGCTCGCCCTCGAGGCCGTCGGGGACGGGAAGGCTGCGGGTCTCAGGCACCGGAGGCCTCCGTGCGGGCGGCGCGCTGCTCGCGGCGGCCGTCGAGGCCGACGCCGCGGAAGCCCAGCACCGCGATGAGGACGGCCGCGGCCACGACGCTGGAGTCGGCGAGGTTGAAGATCGGCCAGTGCGGCAGCTCGAGGAAGTCCACGACGTGCCCGCGGCCGACCCCGGGCGCGCGGAGGTAGCGGTCGGTGGCGTTGCCGGCCGCCCCGGCGAGCAGCAGCCCGAGGCCCACGGCCCACGCGGTGCTGCGCACGCGGCGGGCGACGACGAGCACGGCGATGACGACGGCCGTCTGGATGACGGTGAAGACGACGGTCGAGCCGGTGCCCAGGCTGAACGCGGCCCCCGGGTTGCGGATCAGGTGGAACTGCAGCAGCTCCCCCAGGAAGGGCTGCTGCACACCGGGTTCGAGCCGGGCCACCGCCAGGACCTTGGTCACCTGGTCCAGGGCGTACACGACCAGGGCGAGGCCCGCGAGCAGGCCGACGCGGCGCCGCGGGAGGGCTCCGGCGGAGGCCGGGCCGACGGTCCCGGAGGGCGGGTCGGAGGCGGTCAGGTCGTTCGAGGCAGCGTCGTCCATGGCGGCCCGAGTCTCCCACGCGGACGCCCCCGGCCCGGTCCGGCCCGCGCGGCGTCCCGGCCGGGACGGGCGCGGGCCCGGTCCCGGCCGTGCGCGGCGACGGTCAGCGGCGCTCGCCGCGGGCCTTGCAGGTCACGCACTGCGTGACGCGCGGGAAGGCCTGCAACCGGGCCTTGCCCACGGGCCCCGCGCACGACTCGCACGTGCCGTAGGCGCCCGACGACATCCGCACCAGGGCCCGCTGCGTCTGCTCGAGGAGGTCGCGCGCGTTGTTGGCGATGGTCATCTCCTGCTCGCGCCCGAGCGTCGCCGCCCCGTGGTCGACCTGGTCGTCGCCCGCGCCCTCCCCTCCGTTCGCGACGAGCGCGGAGAACGACGAGGTGGCCGCGACCAGCTCGCCCCCCAGGCGCGCCACCTCGGCCTCCAGCTCGACCCGGACCTCGGCCAGCTCCTCCGCCGTCCAGGCGTCCTCCGACGCCTTGACCGGCAGCGACGGCACGGCGGCGGCGCGCTGCGCCCGGCCCGTGCGCGCCGGCCGGTCCCGCGCGGGAGCCCCCTCCGCCGCGACCTCGACGTCTCCGTCGACCGGCACCTCCACCGACACCCCGTGCACCATGAGCGAGCCCCCCTCGGTTCGCGGCCCAGCACCGCGTGCGGGACACCGTAGGCAATCTCACGCAATGTGAGCAAGCGGAAACGAGGAGTCACCCACTTGCCCGACGACTGTCGGGTGCGCACACGCGACGACGCCGCCACCCCGGTGGGGTGACGGCGTCGGAGACCGGCGGTGCCGGCGGGTGGGGAGAGGTCAGAGGGCCACGGCGTCGTCGGGGACGATGCGGGCGCTCGACTTCAGCTGCTCGAGCTGGGTGGCGATGAAGCGCTCCAGCTGCTCGCGGTAGTCGACCTCGCGGCCGCGCAGGCTGCGGATGGTGTCCTCGAGCTGCAGGCGGCGCGTGTCCAGCTCGCCCAGGGTCGCGTCGCGGCGCTGCTCGGCCTCGGCCACGAGGCGGGCGGCCTCGGCCTGCGCCTGGGTGACGAGGGCCTCGCGCTGCGACTCGCCGTCGCGCACGTACTCGTCGTGCAGGCGCTGCGCCAGGGCGATGACGCCGGCGGCCTGGTCGGCGGGCGTCTGGGCGACGGCCGGGGCGGCGACGACCGGCTCCGGCTCCGGCTCGGGGGCCGGCTCGGGCTCGGGCTCCGGCTCGGGCGCGGCCTCGACGACCGGTGCGGGCTTGCCCAGGTCCACCGGCGGAGCGGCCTCGGCGGCCGAGGCCGCGCGGGTCAGCTCCCCCACCCGGTGCCGGCACTGGGTCAGCTCGGTGCGCAGGTCGTCGTTCTCGGACGTCAGGCGGCGCAGCTCGGCCACCACCTCGTCGAGGAAGTCGTCGACCTCGTCCTGGGCGTACCCCTCGCGCACGCGCGTGGGGTTGAAGCGCTTGTTGACGACGTCTTCGGGAGTGAGCGGCATCCTCGGTCACCTCTGCTGCTGGCCGGCCCCTCCGGTCGGCACCGAGATCCACGGTAGCGGACGGGCTCGGGACGCCGGCGGAGAGCCGGGACGGTGCCCGCGACGGGCGCGGGCCGGGACGGGGAGCACCGGCGGCGCCGGCGGTCGGACGCCCGGGCGACGACCCGGGCGGTCAGCGGGGGGTCAGGCGCGGGCCGCCAGGTTGCCGAACACCGACAGCAGCACCGAGCACAGGATCGCCAGCACGAGGAAGGCGAGGTCGAGCTGCACCGCGCCGAGCCGCAGGGGCGGGAGCACCTTGCGCAGCGCCTTCAGGGGCGGGTCCGTGGTCGTGTAGAGACCCTCGGCGAGCACGAGGACGGCGCCCCGGGGCCGCCACTCGCGCGAGAGCGCCTGCACCCAGTCCAGCACGAGGCGGCCGATGAGGCAGAGGAAGAACAGCAGCACCAGCAGCTCGAGCAGCGAGAAGAGGGTGGACACGCCCTCATCCTGCCTGACGGGTGGGCCGGCCGGGACCGCCGCGGTGTCGCGACCCCCCGCGTGGCGCAGTCACGACTGGTTGAAAAACGTCCGCTCGGTCGGCCGCTCCTCCTCCTGGGTCGCCACCTCGACGTTCTGCGGCGACAGCAGGAAGACCTTGTTGGTGACGCGCTCGATGGCTCCGTGCAGGCCGAAGACCAGCCCGGCGGAGAAGTCCACGAGGCGCTTGGCGTCCGAGTCGTCCATGTCGGTGAGGTTCATGATCACCGGGATGCCCTCGCGGAAGCTCTCGCCGATGGTCTTGGCCTCGTTGTACGTCCGGGGATGGATCGTCGTGATCCGGTGCAGCTCGGTACTGCTGACCTGGGGCACCACGTGGGCCACCTGCCTCCTGATCGGGGTCACCTGACCCGTGGTCTCCGGACGGCGCTCGGGGGCCGCCGCGGGTTCGGGGGCCGGCCGCGCCTCGCGCACGGTCTCCACCCGGACGCGGGGCGGCGCCTCCCGCTGGACGTGCTCGTCGCTGCCGTCCTCGGCGTAGCGGTCGTCCTCGGCCAGGCCGAGGTAGACCATCGCATTGCGCAGCGCGCCGGCCATCGCAGGCTCCTCGAGGTCGTCAGGTCCATCGTGCGGGAGGGTGCGGCGCGGTCGCCGCACCCGCAGGTCGAACGCGTGGGACGTTACCGCGGGACGGGGCGCGGGCCGAGGATCGCGCCGCCGACACGCAGGTGCGTCGCGCCGGCGGCGACGGCCTGCTCGAGGTCACCGCTCATGCCGGCCGACAGCAGCACCGCGCCGGGGTGCTCCCGGCGCACGTCGGCGGCCAGGCCGGCGAGCGCGGCGAAGGCGCGCTCGGGCTCGACCTCGCGCGGGGCCACGGCCATGAGACCCAGCAGGTCCAGCCACTCGCTGCCGGCCACGGCCGCCGTCACGGCGGGCAGCGCGCCGGGCTCGGCACCGCCGCGACCCGCGTCGACACCGGCCCCGAGGGCGGGGGCGAGGTCGACCTGGACGAAGCAGCCGGTCCGCCGGCCGTGCTCCCCGGCCCCGCGGTCCAGCGCGACCGCCACCTTCGCGCGGTCGACGCTGTGCACGACGTCGGCGTAGCCGGCCACCGAGCGCGCCTTGTTCGACTGCAGCTGCCCGACGAAGTGCCAGCGCAGCCCGCCCACGCCGGCCGCGGCCACCTGCTCGGCCTTGGTGGCGGCCTCCTGGTCGCGGCTCTCCCCCACGTCGGTGACGCCGAGCGCGGCGAGCGTGCGGACGTCGGCCGCGGGGAAGAACTTCGTCACCGCGACGAGCGTCAGCTCCCGGGGGTCGCGCCCCGCGGCCCGCGCGGCGGCGTCCACGCGCTCGCGCACCGCGCGCAGGCCGGACTCGAGCGCCGCGGGGCGGGCGTCGGGACCCGGTCCTTCGGGACCGGGGGGGCCGGCGCTCACGGCAGCACCACGACGCCGCCGGTGCGGCCCGTCCGGCCGTCGCGGCGGTAGGAGAAGAGGTCGTCGTGCTCGGCCGTGCACCGGGACACGCGGCTCGCCGGCACACCGGCCTGCGCGAGCTGCGCGAGCACCCCCGCCGCGACGTCGACCGCGCTCGTGCCCCACGTCGTCCTCGCGCGGGCCGCGGGCACGTGGGCGGCCACGTCGTCGGCCATGGCGGGCGGGACCTCGTAGCACCCGCCGCAGATCGAGGGGCCGAGGCTCGCGCGGACGTCGCGCGCACCCCGCGCGCGCAGGGCCGCGACGACGGCGGGGACGACCCCCGCGACGAGACCCGGCCGGCCCGCGTGGGCGACGGCCACCAGGCCCGCCTCGGCGTCGCACAGCAGGACGGGCACGCAGTCGGCCACGAGGACGGCGAGCGCGAGACCGCGCACGCCGGTGACGAGCGCGTCGGCCTCGGGCACCTCGGCGGGCACACGGTCGACGTGCACGACGTCCGCGCCGTGCACCTGGCGCGCCAGCACGAGCGCGTCGGCGCCGACGGCCGCGCGCAGGGCCTCGCGGTGGGCGGCCACCCGGGCCGGGTCGTCGCCCACGTGGTCGCCCAGGTTCAGGCCGTCGTACGGCGCGGGGCCGCGGCCGCCGGCCCGGGTGGTGAACCCCGCCCGGACGCCGCCGGGGAGGGCGGCGTCCAGGAGGGGGACGGACGAGGGGGGCACCCGACTACTTGAGGAAGTCGGGCACGTCCAGGTCGTCCTCCTCGGGCTTCGCCCGCGGGACGCGGCGCGCCCCGACGTTGTCCTGCGGGAGCTCGATAACGCGCGGCACCTGGACCGGGTCCTCGCTGGGCGTCAGCTGCGGCGCCTGCTGGGCCACGGGCTGGGGCGCCGGCTGCTGCTGGACCGGCTGCTGCTGGGCCGGCTGCTGCTGGGCCGGCTGCTGCTGGGGCTCCGGGGCCGGCGGCGGCGCGTACTGCGTCGCCGGCTGGGGCGTGGGGGCCTGCGGCACCGAGGGCGCGAAGTACGGCTCGGGACGCTGCTGGCGCGTGGGCGGCACCGCGCTGCCGGAGGACCGGCCGGAGACCTGGCCCACCGCGCGCTCGTCGCGGCGGCGCACGGGCGTGCCGGAGTCGAAGCCCGCGGCGATGACGGTGACGCGCACCTCGTCGCCGAGGGCGTCGTCGATGACGGCGCCGAAGATGATGTTGGCCTCGGGGTGCGCCGCCTCCTGCACCAGCCGGGCGGCCTCGTTGATCTCGTACAGGCCGAGGTCCGAGCCGCCCTGGATGGACAGCAGCACGCCGTGCGCACCGTCGATGCTCGCCTCGAGCAGCGGCGAGGAGATGGCGCTCTCGGCGGCCTGGACCGCGCGGTCGTCGCCGCGGGCCGAGCCGATGCCCATGAGGGCGCTGCCGGCGCCCTGCATGACCGACTTCACGTCGGCGAAGTCGAGGTTGATCAGCCCGGGGGTGGTGATGAGGTCGGTGATGCCCTGGACACCCGACAGCAGCACCTGGTCCGCCGAGCGGAAGGCGTCGAGGATGCTGACCTGCTTGTCGCTGATGGACAGCAGCCGGTCGTTCGGGATGACGATGAGGGTGTCGACCTCGTCGCGCAGCTCGCTGATGCCGGACTCCGCCGAGTTCGCGCGACGGCGGCCCTCGAAGGTGAAGGGCCGCGTGACCACACCGATGGTCAGGGCGCCCAGCGAGCGGGCGATGCGCGCCACGACGGGCGCGCCGCCGGTGCCGGTGCCGCCACCCTCGCCCGCGGTGACGAAGACCATGTCGGCGCCCTTGAGCACCTCCTCGATCTCCTCGGCGTGGTCCTCGGCGGCCTTGCGGCCGACCTCGGGGTCCGCGCCGGCGCCGAGGCCGCGCGTGAGCTCGCGGCCGACGTCGAGCTTGACGTCGGCGTCGCTCATGAGGAGCGCCTGCGCGTCGGTGTTGACGGCGATGAACTCGACGCCCTTGAGGCCGACCTCGATCATCCGGTTGACCGCGTTCACCCCGCCGCCGCCGACGCCGACGACCTTGATGACCGCTAGGTAGTTCTGCGGAGCTGCCACGTGGAGTGCCTCTCGCCTCTTTCGCCGATGCTTGCGCGCTGGGCCGGAGCCTCAGGCGCAGACGCTCACCCTCAGGTAGAGGGTTAACGTTATGTCATTTCCTGTCGTGGTGACCGTAGGGAGCCGCACGGGTGCGGTGCAACTGACGGCGCGGCGTGTCGCGCCGCTATGACGCCGGGAGCAGCCGAAACACGAGCTGCGGTGGGGAGGACGGAGCGTCGGCGGCGCGGCAGCACGACGGCGCCCGTGGACCGACCGCCGATCGGGTGACGTCTCCCCCGGGGTGAGTCCCCCCGAGTGGTGTAACTGGGCCCTGCAGCCTGACCAGCACCGGCGTGTCCCGGTGAGCAGGTGAGGGCCACCGCGTAAAGCTCTGCGAGTACCCGCCAAGGAACTCGTAGAAGGAGATCAACGCGATGGCCCTCATGGACCAGTCTGCCCTGTCCACCCTGCTCGACGCACTCACCTCCGCCGACGACGGCACCCTCATGCGCC